>JAAXVU010000103.1 GCA_013335325.1 Candidatus Omnitrophota bacterium
TCTTTCAAGGGCAATAGGTGTTTGTATTGAAAGTGGAAAGGATTCTTTCCAGGGCGCTAGTTGGTAGGGTATATTCTGAGGTATCCATAGCCAGCGGACGACAGTAGGTCGTCGCGAGTGGCTATGGACCAAAGGCCAGGGATCCCTGGCCTTTCGAAAAGAGTGGGCTCTTGAAAGGAATCTTTCAAGGGCAATCGGTGTTTGTATTGAAAGTGGAAAGGATTCTTTCCAGGGCGCTAGTTGGTAGGGTATTTTCTGAGGTATCCATAGCCAGCGGACGACAGTAGGTCGTCGCGAGTGGCTATGGACCAAAGGCCAGGGATCCCTGGCCTTTCGAAAAGAGTGGGCCCTTGAAAGGAATCATTCCAGAGCAAGACTGTTATTCCCGAATGGGAGGCGATGTTTTCTTTTTAGCTTAAGAAATGGGCCCTCAAAAGGAGTCTTTTGAGGCCTCTAAGCTTAGGGACTCTTGCTTGAGGTATCCACAGCCCCCGGACGACGGTTGGTCGTAGCGATGGGTTCTGGGGCAAGCGACCAGTCAGCATTGGTTATTTATTCCATCTCTCCTTTTGCACTCTCCTCGCTGACTTGCTATATTAACTACTGCCGATCAGGACCGAAACGTGGATCGGTTATGACCACCGAATTGTTGAGGAGGGCCGAGAACATGGCAGAGTCGTCATTGTTACGGAACGAAACGCTGCAGAAAATAAGTCAGCGCCGCAGTACCCGGCTGTTCCAGGAAACGCCGGTCTCCCGGGAAGATATTCAGACCATCCTGCACGCCGCCCATCAGGCGCCGTCGGCGCATAACCAGCAGTCCTGGAGATTCGTGGTGCTGGAAGGCGAGAAGAAGGAGGCCTTGGCCGAGCTCGTCATCGCCAAGGCCGCAGATTTCCCCAAGCCGGCCTCGACACTGCTAAGGCTTGCCTCGCGCTCAATTCATTCAGCGCCGGTCGTCATCGCGGTGGCCAACACCGGAGAGCTTATCTCGCGCGGCGGCGACCTGTTCAACATCCGGGACGCCTCGGCGCACGATTTCTTTCGCATCATGGAGATACAAAGCTCGGCAGCGGCGGTGCAGAACCTTTTGGTGGCGGCGACTTCCGTCGGTCTAGGCACGGTGTGGCTGGGCGTGCTGGTCTTGGTCAAGGACGATGTGCTCCGGTTTATCGGCCAGCCGTCAGGCGAGTTCATGGCGGTTATCCCTGTTGGGTATTCAGCCCAGTCGTCCAGCAGCCCTAAGAAAAAGTCGCTGGATCTGGTCATCAAATATTTGTAAGCAGAAAGCCTGAAATGATCATGCGAATGAGTGTTTGTCTGGCGGTGAGCGCGGTGATTTTTATGTTGTGCGCTGGCGGTGCCGGCGCGGAAGTCCGCTCGAGCGTGCAGGACCGGCTGGCTTCCGCCACCTTAAAGTCGCTGTCCAAGGCCTATCTGGCGACGGCCGACCTCGAGGAGCTCAAAACCCGTAACATCACAAAGCTAAAAGCCATGGATGAGGAGGAGTACCAGGAGCGTTACGCCCTGGCCTACGACACTCTAAAAGACCTGCCGGATGATTTAAAGCAGCGTTACGCCATCACTGAGCATATGACCCGGGAGCAGGCGCTGGCCCAGATATCGGCTTTGGACAAGCAGCAGATATACGAGGCCATCGACCAGGTGCCGGATGAACTGGTGGCCCGTAAATTGCAGGAATATTTCCAGCAAGAAGACGCGGACAACAAGGATAAGAATAAGAACATACTGTCCCGCGTGGGGGATCTCTGGAAAGAGGTCACGGGAGAGCTCGGCCGTGAATAAAGTACATGTCCCTTTAATCTTTCCCTGTTTCCGCTAGAATAGCACCATGTCAAACTTCCAAAGCATAGAAATGCACGAGATCGCCCGCCAGGCCATGTCGCGCTACGGTTTCCAGTACGAATTTCCCGCCCAGGTCATCCGCGAGGTCAACGCCATCAAGGAAGAACTGCTTTTGCGCGACAATGTCCGCGACCTGAGTTCCCTTTTATGGTCGTCGATCGACAACGCCGACTCGAAGGATCTGGACCAGCTCGAGTATTGCGAGCGTGGACACAACCAGGAGATACTGGTCAAGGTGGCGGTCGCGGACGTGGATTTATTCGTTCCCAAGGGTTCGAAAGCCGACGCCTATGCGGCCAACAACGGCAACTCGGTCTACACCGGCATCGAGACTTTCACCATGCTGCCCGAGCGGCTGTCGACGAACATCACTTCCTTGCTGCCGGGGCATGAACGGGTGGCGGTGGTGGTAGAGTTCGCTGTGCTCAAGGACGGCAACATCCGCCAGGGGGCTATTTATCGCGCCAAGGTCGTCAACAAGGCCAAGCTGGTTTACGAAGAGGTGGGCAACTGGCTGGAAGGCCGGGGTACGCCGCCGGAGGCGTTCTCGGAGGTCCCCGGGCTGGAGGATCAGCTCAGGCTGCAGGACCAGGCGGCCCAGCGGCTCAAGGATTTCCGCATGGAGATGGGCGCGCTAGAACTGGAGAGCCTGGAGACGCGGGCAGTCACTTCCGAAGGTGTGCTGGTGGCGCTGGTGCTCCCGCAGGAGAGTCGGGCGCAGTACCTTATCGAGAATTTTATGATCGCGGCCAATCGCACGGTCATGGACCGGCTGGGCAAGGCCGGCGTGCCGGTGATCCAGCGGGTGGTGCGCATCCCCAAGAATTGGCCCGGTATCGTCGAGGTGGCCGCCGAGTTCCAGGAGCGCCTGCCGGCTGAACCGGATTCGAAGGCTTTGTCCAGGTTTCTCCTCAAGCGCAAGGCCGCTGATCCGGTGCATTTCCCGGATCTGTCACTTACGGTGGTGAAGCTGATGGGGCCGGGTGAATACGAGATGCTGGAGCCGGGCAAGACGCCCGTCGGACACTTCGGACTGGCGGTCGCGGATTACACTCACGCCACCGCGCCCAACCGTCGTTACGTGGACGTGATCATCCAGCGGCTGGTCAAGGCCGTGCTCGCCGGCAAGAACAGCCCCTATACCCGCCGGGAGCTAGTCGAGCATGCGGCCTGGTGCACGGATCGCGACAAGGCCTCGAAGAAGGTCGAGCGCTTCATGCGCAAGGTCGAGGCCGCGGTGCTGATGAACGGGCGCGTCGGTGAGGAATTTGACGCTATTATCACCGGCGCATCGGAAAAGGGCGTCTATGCCCGGCTCATTGACCCGCCGGTGGAAGGCCGCGTGACCCGCGGGTTCGAGCGGTTGGCGGTTGGGCAACGCGTGCGGGTCCGTCTGATGGACCTGGACCCCTCGCAGGGGCATATCGACCTGGTGCGTGTGCGCAATTAATTGGCGGGCTGCGTGCAAGCTGAGGCTTCCGCCGGATCGGCAGGTCGGTTGTCATGGTTGGCGACAAGATAAGCAATCCTTCATTTAGAACTTCCGGAACAGATCTGGTTTTGATCGCGACAGTATTGCTGCTGGCGTTGAGTGCCGTTATCTGGACAGCGTGGGGCCATTATCGGTCCGCCGGTCAATCGCGTCAGGTGGTGGTCTGGCAGGACCGACGGGTGGTTATGCAGGCCGGGCTGGAACGCGATACTGTATTCCCGGTGCTGGACGGACGGATGCAGATCGAAGTGCGGGCGGGCCGGGTCAGGGTTGCGGCATCGGATTGTCCGGGGCACGTCTGCCTGCATACCGGCTGGATAAGTCAGGCTGGGCAGAAGCTGGTTTGCGTGCCAAATCGTGTGCTGGTCGAGATCCGTTCGGTCGCTGTGCCGGTAGTAGACGCAGTGGCGAATTAGCGTTTGTTGCATTAGTTTGGGAATATAAAGTTATGGAACCAAAGAGCGAATCTAGCGACATTTACAAATCCGCGTTGCTGGTGGCGGTCGCCTGCGTCTTGCAGGTGGCCGAGTCCGCTATTCCGCAACCGGTGCCCGGACTGCGGCTGGGGCTGGCCAATGCGATCACCCTGATCGCATTGGTCCGGATGGGCTTCGGCTGCGCCATGGAAATTACTTTGCTACGCACACTGCTGGGTTCTTTCATCGTCGGTACCTTTATGTCGCCGGGGTTCCTGCTTAGCTTCACAGCCGGGGTGGCGAGCACGGCGGTCATGGGGTTCGGTTGGCGGCTGACGCGCTCAGGACAACTCAGAGGTCTAAGTATTGTTGGCGTAAGTATTCTGGGAGCCCTGGCGCATAACTTAACGCAACTGTATCTGGCCTACCTTCTTCTTATCCATAACACCGGTATATTCGCCTTTTTGCCCTGGCTGTGTATCGGCGCAGTGGCGACGGGCTGGGTAACCGGGCTCATTGCCGGACAGGTGTGTAGCAAGCTGGAAGCCCGGGTGCCCGTGGTCGGCGATCCGGCTAGCGATGTTTCGGCGTTGCGGTTGGCATCTGACAGGCCCGGGCTGGGATCGGCGGGTGTCTTTGTGCCGGCCGATTCGCTCCTGCACCGGCTGCCAGCCGAGATCAAGCTGATTGCGGTCTGTCTTCTCTCTTTGAGTATGCTGATTTTGAGAGGACCCTGGTTTTACGCCGGGGCGGCCGGACTATTGGTCTTTCTACTTGTCCTGGCGCGAGTCTCTTCGGGTTTTGTTACGGCTAATATCCGACGCTGTATTCTCATGCTGGCGGTGGCGTTCGGGGTGCCGGCTTTTTGCAGCCCCGGTGGACAGGTGGTCTGGCAGTGGGAATTCTTTCGGATCACGTCCGAAGGTTGCCGGGAAGGATCCATCCTGGCCGGGCGTATTTTATGGCTGGTGCTGTTAAGTTCTCTTTTGCTTCGTACCACTGCTCCCGTTCAGCTGGGGCAGGGACTGTCCCGGCTGCTCGCTCCGCTACGGCGTTGCGGGGTGGCTGTGGATCGACTGGCTTCTATCTTTTCGCTATCCTGGTCGGCGCTGCCACTTTTCGGAGAGATCGCCCGGCAATCCCTTCAACGCTCGGGAGTGCGGGGGGTTAAGGATATGGGCCGGCTGATACCGTTGGCCAGCGAATTTATCACCCGGTTTTACCTGCAGGCAGAAGTAGTTTTTGTGACCGCGCCAAAGCTTGGGCAGGAAAGGCGTGTCGGATGACAGCTTCGCAGAGACTAACTTTGCTATTGTGCGCGGTATTACTGGCAGCCGGAATATTTTTGACACTGCTTAACGGTTCGATTCTGTTACCGGCGGAGAAAAAGACGCGGTTCATGATGGACACCTACGTGACCATCACCGTGCCGGGCAAAGCCATCCAGGCTTCCCGGGCGATCGATGCGGCGTTTGACCGGATGCAGGAAATAAGTGTGAAGTTCAACTCGCTGGATCCGAAGAGCCCGATCTACGCTTTTAACCACAACGGCACGCCTATTGTCGACCCGGAGGTGCTGGACGTCGTACGCCGGGGCCTTGCGGTGAGCGAGGAGTCCGGGGGGGCTTTTGACCCCACGGTGGCGCCGCTTCTGGAACTGTGGGGTTTTTACGCCAAGGACCTACATTTACCCGACGCCGAGGCAGTGCGCTCGGCTTTATCAAACGTTGGCTACCGCCACCTGGTCTGGCGCGAGGGTCGTCTGGATAAAGATGCTCCCGGAGTGATGCTGGATCTAGGCGGACTGGCCAAGGGGTACGCCCTGGCCGAGGCGGTCCTGGTACTCAAAGGCTACGGAGTGCGTTCCGCACTGGTCGATGCTGGCGGCGACATTTTCGCTTTTGGAAGAAACGGCCTGCGTCCCTGGAAGGTCGGCATCCGCGATCCGCGCGGAGAAGGTCTTTTGGGTTACGTCGAAGTAGAGGACGCGGCCGTGCTCGGTTCCGGAGATTACGAGCGTTTCTTTATTCGCGACGGGAAACGTTACCATCACATTGTCGATCCACGGACCGGCTATCCCACTGATGGAGTGGCTTCGGTGACCCTGGTTTGCCGGGATCCGTTTCTGGGGCAGGCCCGGTCCAAAGTCCCGTTCGTGCTGGGTCCCGGTAAGGGGATGGAAATTTTGGAAAAAATCCCTGGCGTGGACGTAATTATTGTATTAACTTCTGGGGAGCAAAGATTTTCCCGCGGCCTAACGCACCCGTTCCACCCATGGAGATCAGAATGAGGAAGGTCAGGATCACCAAAGGACGTAACATTCCGCTGAAAGGCGCTGCCGCCGCAGATTTGCAGGAACTGCCGTTGCCCGCCGAGGTGGCGGTCCCGTTCTTCGAGTTCCCGCCGCACTGTTTGCGTCTCCTGGTTAAAGAAGGTGACGCGCTCCAGGTGGGCTCGCCTTTGGCTGAAGACCGTCGCGACCCGCGCGTCGTGGTGGTGTCCCCGGTAAGCGGCACGGTCCGGACAGTTAAACGCGGTGATAAGCGTGCACTCTTGTCTGTCCGGATATCGACTGATGGCCGTCAGGAGAAGCTCCTCCGCCCACGGTTTGACCCGGGGCAACTTTCTGGTCTTTCCCGTGATGAATTGTTAGACCGCCTCGTAGGTGGAGGCGTCTGGCCTTTTATCAGGCAGCGTCCCTTTGACCGGGTGGCTGACCCCAAGATCGCTCCCAAGTCGATCTTTGTTCGCGCTCTAAACACCGACCCGCTGGCCCCCGACGTGGATATCCTTTTACAGGGTAAGGAAGACGACTTTCAGGCCGGGCTGGAGATATTACGCAAGCTGACTCCGGGGCCGGTCTGCCTTTGTTTCGGCGAGTCGGCGCGCTCCCGCGCGCTGCGGGAGGCCCGCCACGTGGAGTCGGTCGTTTTCTCCGGACCGCACCCGGCGGGAAACGTTGGCACGCACGTACATCACCTGGACCCACTGGGTAAGGGCGAAGCGGTCTGGTTCCTGGAGGCGCAGGACGTGCCCCGGTTGGCCAGTCTGCTTTTTCAAGGTGTATTTGACCCGGGACAGACCGTGGCAGTGACCGGTGAAGGCGCCGCCTTCCGCCGTCACGTGCGGACGGTCCTGGGCGCACAGGTGTCGCACCTTCTGGGTGGACCCGCTGTAGATGGCGTACGTTACCTATCCGGCAGCGTACTGTCCGGCTACGAGGTGTCCTTGGATGACAGCGTCGGTATTTATGCCTCGCAGTTGACCGCGCTCCCGGCCGGCGGGACGCGCAAATTCCTGGGCTGGGCCGGGCCGCGTTTCGGCGAGTTCACCTTTTCCCGGATGATCGGCGGCGGGCTCTTTCCGGCCCCCGAAGTCTCTCTCGACACCGACAATCACGGCAGTGAGCGGGCCGTTGTGCTCAACGACGTTTACGATGGTTTGCAGGCTTTGGACGTTTTGACTTTCTTTCTCCTGCGCGCTATCCTCGCCGGCGAGGTGCAGGAGATGGTGCGGCTGGGGATATTGGAGTGCTCGCCGGAAGATTTCGCACTTTGTACTTTCGCCTGTCCGTCCAAGGTGGACGTGTCCGGGGTCATCCGACAGGGGCTGGAACTGATCGAGAAGGAAGGTTAGCGAGATGGAGCCGCTCAGAAGCTTGATGGACAAGATGGGA
>JAAXVU010000213.1 GCA_013335325.1 Candidatus Omnitrophota bacterium
AGTGCGAAGAAGGGCGGCAATTTTGCCAAGGCCATAATGACTACCGATCTTATTGATAAGCAGGTTGCGGTGCAGGTTGAGATCGGAGGCAAGACAGTAACGCTTGGTGGTTGCGCTAAAGGTTCTGGCATGATTGAGCCGAATATGGCCACCATGCTGGCTTGTGTAACGACAGATGCTGTAATAAGCGGTTCAATGCTTAAACTGGCCTTGAAGCAGGCGGTTGATGTCTCTTTTAATTCGATCACTGTGGACGGATGTATGAGTACCAACGATATGTTGGCTGTTTTAGCCAACGGCCGGGCGGCTAATCCGGAGATTGTTGCCGCAGGTACGGATTTCGAGATATTCTATGAAGCGTTAAAGTATGTTTGCCTTAAGCTGGCCAAAGATATTGTTCTGGATGGCGAAGGGGCGGAGCGTTTCTTTGAGATTAATATTAAAGGTGCCAAGACCAGAAAGCAGGCCAAGGAGGCAGCAATGAAGGTTGCCAATTCCAATCTGGTAAAGACCGCTGATTATACTGACAATCCTAACTGGGGGCGGGTGGCTCAAGCTATCGGTGCTTGTGCGTTCGGAGTAACTGAGGATACTTTGAAGATAGATTTTTCGGTTAAGAAGAATTTTATCTACATTAACGCAGACCTTGGAATAGGCCAAGAGTCGGCCACAGTTTACACCTGCGATCTTACCCACGGATACATAGATATCAATGGAAGATATAATTAGAAAAGCTGGCGTTCTCGTTGAGGCCATACCGTATATTCACGAATTCCGTCGAAAGATATTCGTTATTAAGTACGGCGGCAGTATTTTACATGACGAGGTTATTCGCCGTCGGGTTTTGGAAGATATTGTCTTCCTGAGCTTTGTCGGCATACGCATAATTGTGGTACATGGTGGCGGCCCTCATATTTCCAACCGTCTCAAGGCTATCGGTGTTGAGCCGGAGTTCCATAACGGTATCCGAGTTACAGACGAGAAAACTCTCCAGGTTGTTGTTGAGGAGTTAGACGAGATAAACGGCCAGATAGTGCAGGAAATTCGTGCGCTGAGGGGCGATGTCACTGGTCTTAAGGGTCATGAAAATATTGTCTATGTGGAGAAGAAAAAGGCCGAACGTGATCTGGGTTATGTTGGTACCATAACCAACATTGAGCGTCAGGTCTTGGATCAGCATTTGTGCCAGGGGTATATTACTGTGGTGGCTCCGTTGGGCATTGGTGTCGGACAACAGACGCATAATGTCAATGCGGATGAAGTAGCGTCAGCTATAGCAGCTTCCATGAAGGCGGAGAAATTCGTTCTGTTGACCAATGTGCCAGGTGTGCTACGGGATCCCAAGGATCAGGCAACGTTGTGCTCCACCCTGACTATGTCACAGGTGGAAAAGTTCAAACAGGATGGCATCATTTCCGGCGGCATGATCCCCAAGGTAGATGCTTGTATGGAGGCTTTGATGGGAGGGATCCCCAAGGCCCATATTGTGGATGCCAGGATGGACCATGCATTATTGCTGGAAATATTCACCGATACCGGTGTCGGTACTCAGATAGTGCATGGTTGAGAAGTGCCTTGTGCCTCGGTCGACCATGTTTTTTGTCCGTGACCGGCTAAGTTGAGGGCGAGAAGTAATGACCAAGAAAGAAATTTTCGAGAACTACGACAGGTTTATTCTTTCGACTTATACCCGCATGCCCATTGTGTTGGTCAAGGGTAAGGGTTCGGTTGTAACCGATATCGACGGAAAGAAGTATCTGGATTTCTTTCCTGGGTGGGGCGTATCGAACGTCGGGCATTGTCATCCCAAGGTCATGTCCGCGGTGCGCGATCAGGTCGGCAAACTGATACACGTCTCCAATAACTATTACCATCCCAATCAGGCGAAATTGGCCCGCGAGCTGGTCCGTAATGCATTCCCCGGCAAGGTCTTCTTTTGCAACAGTGGTGCAGAGGCTAATGAGGGGGCTATCAAACTTTCACGTATATTCGGAGAGGGAAAGCTCTTCGAGATAATTTCTGCGCTGAACTCTTTCCATGGCCGGACCATGGGGGCATTGGCCGCGACGGGTCAGACGAAATATCAGCATGGTTTCGAGCCATTGGTGCCGGGCTTCAAGCATGTGCCTTTTAACAGTATCGATGCTATAAAGTCGGCGCTTACAGACAAAACCGTGGCGATCATGTTCGAGTTGG
>JAAXVU010000002.1 GCA_013335325.1 Candidatus Omnitrophota bacterium
GCCTCCGGAGGAGGCCAGGGTGCGGTGGAGTGTGGCCAGCTCTGTCCCGAGACAGGATCCGCCTGTCCGGGATCACGTCGGCAAATGCAGGCATTTGCCGCACGACCCCTTCGGGGCAAATTTTGCTATTGCAACATTTGGGTTAATTCAGGATCCCGTTAAGTCATGGAGGGGATCCTCTCCGAAAACCATGCATCCCTGTCCTAATGGACATGGTTTTCTGGCTACAGGATAACCGCCGGAAAATACAACCATCCGACAGCAATGCGGCCGGCGAACACGCCGCCAACACTGTACCCATCTCCTTTGACTGACAGGACTTTATCCAATACAATGTTTTGCATGTTGACAGCCCTGCTGCTCCTTATTTTCATCCGGCCCTTCATCTGCTCGCTGTCTTTTCCTGACCTTAATTTTGTCTACTTGATGGTCCTGGTCAGCGTACTGTCATCCTGGGTAGGGATCAAAGGCCTCTCGACCAAAGGCCCCAGAGCCACGGCGGCCTGGCTGGCAGTGCTTGCCGTACTGGCCTATTCTATTTTTCTATCCGACGCCAACGCCTCAGCCATCGAGAAGTTACTGCAGCACATTGCCGAGATCATGCTGCTCCTGGTCTGCCGGTCGATGTCGCGCCAGGATACAGACAGGCTGATCCGTACACTTGTCGCCGCCGGACTTCTGGTAGCCTTGATGGGGATTTACCAATACCTCTTTGTGTTACCCCGCACTCTCGCGACACATCCCGTCGACAGCCTGGCCCCTTCCATGACGCTGGACTACATCCGCCAAAAACGCGTCAACTATCCTCTGCTGACCCCCAACGTGCTCGGCAGTTATCTGATCATGCTCTTCCCGCTGGCCTTCGCCTTACGAAAAAGACCTCTAATTATTGCCACCCCGCTACTCGTTACGTTACTACTCACCCAGTCGCTAGGGGCATTGGGCAGCATGTTGGTTGCGCTGCTCATCTATTATTCCTCGCTAGGAAAGTTGACCCGCCTGTCCATGCTGCTTTTATTCGGGGCTGGCGCGGCCATCCTGGTTCTCTACCACCTGCGAGCCGCCACCGACAGTCAGTGTTTTCAGCCTATCTTCTCCTCCGCAATGAGATTAAGTTACTGGCAGCAGACTTGGCAGATTATCCAGGCGCATCCGTGGACCGGCATCGGGATGGGCAACTTCGATCTTTACAACTCGCGCTACAGCCACAATGCCTGTCTGCAGATCTGGGCGGAGACCGGAATATTCGGTTTGGCGGCCTTCCTGGGCGCGAGCCTGGGGATCCTGAAGACCGGCTGGGACAGCGTGCGTCACGCCGGAGACAAGACCGCTGCCGCACTCCTCTGCGCAGCCAGCGCCTTCTTCCTTCACAACCTGGTGGATTTTACCTTCTTCTTGCCGGAGACCAGTCTGATCTGGTTCGCCATTCTAGGTATTTTATGGAACCGCGGCGTCGAACCGGGTCACCGTGCGGATCGCTGACGCCGGCCGCGTTCTCGCCAAGCGGTGAGCAATTCATTACGTTTGGAAAGAAACAACTGCAGGACCCGCGGCCTCACGAGCAACAGGTAGAGCCACGACAAGAGATCGTAGAACAGGGCCGGCAGAGCATGGATCAGGAAGCCCTGCCAACTTTCATTCTTGATGATCATCAAGTAACGATTCCGCACAAGGTCGGCCGTGACCTCATCGCTTAAATATTTCCTGGCCCAGCCTTTTCCCGCGCCGCCCGTGGTGCGGACCGTGCCGCCCCGGATATGCAAGGCCACGGCCGTCGGAACATAAACGGCCTGCCAGCCGGATCGGTTGGCCCGCCAGGCGAGGTCCATATCTTCGTAGAACATGCCGAAACGTGCGTCGAACCAGCCGTGACTGTCCCGTATGTCGTCCAGCGTTTCTCGGCGATACAAGGCGGCGACACCGCTTACGCCGAAAATAAACTCTTTTTTGTCGAACTGTCCGCGGTCGGTCACTCCGTAACCACGCTCCCGGGCTGTCCGCATCCAGGTCAAAAAAAGTCCGGAGCTGTCTAGAGTTTTGCCATCCATCCTGAGTATCTTGCCGTTGACCATGCCGACCTTACAGCCCATTTCAAAACCATTCAGGGCTTGAGCGATAAAGGACGGGTCCAAGACAACGTCGTCGTTAAGACACAAGACAAACTCGCCGGAACTCAATTCAATACCCTTGTTCATCCCGCCAGCATACAAAAGATTGTTCAAAGGGACATGCACATGGACGCCTGGGAACAGCCCGCGTATTTGTCGGCCCGCTGAACGATCCGAAGAATTGTCCACCAGGATGATCTCAACAGGAGCATACGTCTGGCTTAAGAGCGACCTCACGCAAGCCAGGAAATAATTCTGCCTGCCGCAAGTCGGGATAACCACGCTGACCGTAGAATTCATTTGTTTTTTACGCCGGATCATTGTGAATTTGCATCCGCCAGCGTTGCCTAGTAAAGGTTAAGGTTAAACTTCTACCCTAAGATCTGGTCTTGGGGAAGAAGGCATTCGTATCACCATAATGACCAAACCACATTGAAAAATATACGACCATAACAACGATCAACCAGCCTGCCATAAACTTCCCCAGCTGGGCATCGATTCTAAACATTCTTAGGAGCCCGATAAAAGCAAATACTGTCAAAGGCAAGGGATGAAGTTGACCGTTAAAGAAGGATGGTCCGTAATTAACCAAATTATTAAGAAAGTTACCAACACTTACACTTGCCCCATAATCAGTCCAATGATGCGCCAAAGAGTAAACAGTTCCAATGATCAATGATGGCGACAAGGTCAAGACTAAATATACCAAGGCGTCTTTAAAAGGCAACCCGCTCCGATGCTGTTGAGGTATATACAATCTCCCTCCCCAAAGAAATAGCGCAAATAAAAATATTGTTTCACCACGTACCAAAATAGCGTATGTCCAGAAAAACCAAGCTAACCAAAAGGTTTTACTGTTTGGGTACCGATAAAACAAGAATGAAAAGGCCATGGCCCAAATAATAAAGAATAATGCTGCAGAATGGGACTCGCCAGTCGCTGCCCAGAATAATCGTGCTGGCACAAAAGCAAAAAGTGTAGTTGCGATGAAAGCCACCCTATTGGAGGATGTGGCCCACGCAGTTAAAAGAAAAAAACCTAAAGTTGATGCTAAAGCCAAGAACTGAGACAAATGAATACTGACGTAATTATCCAGTCCTCTGAAAATAAATCCCAAATAGATTAAAAAAACCCAGCCAAAAGATTTCTGAAGATCACCCCAATTACCGTGAAGCATTATATTTTTCGCTGCGGCCTGATACATGGCCTCATCGGTATAAGATACGTGCTTCGGAGAAATAAGAAATATAAATGCAGCAATTTGCATCAGGACAAGCCAAAAAACGCCCCACCAATAAATACATGGGATTACCTTCAACCGGCTACTTACATCTTCCCTGCACCTAATAAAAGCAACAATAATGCATATCAGACAAAAAGCTACAAGGGAAACCCTGCAAAAGGATGAAATTTGTTGCAGTAAAGGTAGGATATACGTTCTCCTAACAAATGATTTTATCAATAGATTAAATAATAAAATCAATTTTGCAATAACAAATTCAATACAACTCTGAGAATCACTTCCCGCCATTGTTAAAAAGGCTTTGTTTATTATCGCGAAAAATCCACCCGCCGTAAAACCGGGGATGAAGCGACTCCGAGGTCGTGCGATGCCGTGGAAGAATGCTCGGCATGAAATACAGCCGACAAGAGCACGCGGTCTACTACACGCGCTATCACATTGTGATTTGCGCACGATACCGGAGAAAAGTTTTGCGCGGAGCTATGGGCGAGTATGCGAAGCTATGCGTAAAAGAAATTTCGCGTCGGTATCCAGAAATACTCATCGATGAAGTGAACACCTATGAGGACGACATGCACCTTTTGATAAGCATCCCACCGAAGATGGCGGTAAGCTGGGTGGTGAACGTGCTTAAATCGAATACAGGGCGGCTTATGCGAGAAAAGTTCGCGTTTTTGAGCAAACTGTACCCAAGAAAGGATGGGCTGTGGTCAACCGGATATTTTGTCTCAACGGTCGGGGCCGACGAACAAGCGGTGCGACGGCACATCGAGTCCCAAGGGCGCGAAGACCGAGGACAAGCGCAGCTTGAATTTTAGCCAATAAAAAGATGCCCCGGCCGTGAGGCCGGGGAGTTTCATTGATACAACTTGCTGCGTTTTAAGATGCCCAATAAAATAAAAAACCCGTCGAAGTATTTTCTACCTCGACGGGTTTGAAATAAAACCGGTAACTATCTACTCTCCCACACCCAAAGGGTGCAGTACCATCGACCTCGCAGGGCTTAACTGCCGTATTCGGAATGGGAACGGGTGTTGCCCCTGCAGTAAAGTCACCGGAAAGCATTTCTGCCTTAACAAGTAAGGCGGAGAAATATTAACAATTATGTAATGTAACGGTAAACCAACCAACTTATGAGTTAGCAATAATAAAGAACAAGTGTTCGACTAATTAGTACAGCTTGGCTGAACGCCTTTCAGCGCTTACACCTGCTGCCTATCAACCTCGTAGTCTACAAGGTGTCTTCACCGTATTGCTACGGATCGATGATTAATCTTAAGGGGGGCTTCGCACTTATATGCATTCAGCGCTTATCCCTTTCGAACTTAGCTACCCGGCCATTGCCACTGGCGTGACAACCGGAACACTAGAGGTTCGCCTCTCCCGGTCCTCTCGTACTAAGGAGAGCTCCTTTTCAATCATCGTACGCCCACACTGGATAGAGACCGAACTGTCTCACGACGTTCTAAACCCAGCTCACGTGCCGTTTTAACCGGCGAACAGCCGGACCCTTGGGACCTTGTACAGCCCCAGGATACGACGAGCCGACATCGAGGTGCCAATCCGCGCTGTCGATATGAACTCTCGAGCGCGATCAGCCTGTTATCCCCAGAGTACCTATTATCCGTTGAGCGATGGCAATCCCATAATCTACCACCGGATCACTTAGCCCTACTTTCGTATCTGTTCCATCTGTCGATGTCACAGTTAAGCCACCTTATGCCTATGCACTCCACAACCGATTGCCGACCGGTCTGAGGTGACCTTAGGACCCCGTCGTTACTCTTTAGACGGGATTCGCCCCAAACAAACTGCCCATCTGGCACTGTTTTCCGACTTGATATAAAGTGCGAAGTTAGAACCTAAACACCATTAGGGTGGTATTTCACCGATGGCTCCATCCCTGCTAGCGCAGGGACTTCAAAGCCTCCCACCTATCCTACACAAACAGAGCTCAAATTCAATACCAGATTGCAGTGAAGGTTCCGGGGTCTTTTCGTCCAAGTGCGGGTAGGCGACATCTTCACCGCCACTACAAGTTCGCCGAGGCCCTCCCTGAGACAGCGCCCAAGTTGTTACACCATTCGTGCGCGTGGGAACTTACCCCACAAGGAATTTCGCTACCTTAGGACCGTTATAGTTACGGCCGCCGTTTACTGGGGCTTCGGTTCAAAGCTTCGCCTTGCGGCTAACCTTTTCCCTTAACCTTCCAGCACCGGGCAGGTGTCACACCCTATACATTGTCTTACGACTTCGCAGAGTGATGAGTTTTTACTAAACAGTCACCCAGGCCTCTTTACTGTGACCTTCAGAGCTACGCCCGCAAGGGGCTTCACTCATCCGGCACTCCTTATCCCGAAGTTACGGAGTCATTTTGCCTAGTTCCTTAGGGAGGGATATCTCGAGCACCTTACCATATTCTGGTTATCCACCTGTGTTGGATTACGGTACGATTGACCATGATACTCCCTTAATGGTTTTTCTCGGCAGCCTGGTATCAATGACTTCGTCTTGATATAATCGCAACTCCCCATCACCTCTCGCCCTGTCTTTCGACAGGGGTACGGGTTTGGACGGACTATTCCAACAGTCCGCTCACCTAACCTTCCGCGTCACATTAAGGTATTAACGTTCATAGCCAGTTCAGGAATATTAACCTGATCTCCATCGACTACGCCTTTCGGCCTCGCCTTAGGATCGACTCACCCTGGGCGGATTAACCTTCCCCAGGAAACCTTGGATTTTCGGTGCTAAAGTTTCTCGCTTTAGTTTTCGCTACTTATACCAACAGTATCACTAGTGTCGGCTCCAGCGCTCCTCTCGGTACGCCTTCATCGCATGACACTACGCTCCCCTACCCAACCGCCTTGCGGCAGTTGCCACTGCTTCGGTTATAAGCTTGAGCCCCGATCATTTTCGGCGCAAAATCACTCGACCAGTGAGCTATTACGCACTCTTTAAATGATGGCTGCCTCTAAGCCAACATCCTGGCTGTTTGCGTGACTTCACTTCCTTTACCACTTAGCTTATTATTAGGGACCTTAACAGATGGTCTGGGCTGTTTCCCTCTAGACAACGGAGCTTAGCCCTCGCTGTCTTACTCCCGAGGTAACATTATCAGTATTCGGAGTTTGGTTAGGTTTGGTAGGTCGGTAAACCCCCTATCCTATTCAGTAACTCTACCCCTGATAATGATTTTACTCGAGGCTAGTCCTAGAACTATTTCGGGGAGAACGAGCTATTTCCACGTTTGATTAGCCTTTCACTCCGATCCACAGCTCATCGCCGTTATTTTCAACTAACGAGCGTTCGAACCTCCACTCTGATTTCTCAGAGCTTCATTCTGGCCATGGATAGATCACGTGGTTTCGCGTCTGCTAAACGTTACTGATTCGCGCTATTCACACTCGGTTTCCCTACGCCTCCGTCCCAAAAGGACTTAAGCTTGCAACGCCTAGCAACTAGTTGGTCCATTATGCAAAAGGTACGCCGTCAGCCATTCATACCTTACGGTATGCATAGGCCTTCGACCGCTTTGTAGGTTAACGATTTTAGGTTCTATTTCACTCCCCTTCCGGGGTTCTTTTCAACTTTCCCTCACGGTACTTGTACGCTTTCGGTCAGACTCGAGTATTTAGGCTTATGCCATGGTCGGCACTGATTCATACGGGATTACCCGTGCCCCGTACTACTTGGGATGCCTCTAGGGCGTCTTCAGATTTCGCATACCGGACTTTCACCGTCTATGGTGCGCTTTTTCAAACGCTTCTGCTATCCGTCCACGATCCCATGTTGAGGTCCCGCAACCCCTTGATGCACGCATCAAGGTTTAGCCTCTTCCCGCTTCGCTCGCCGCTACTGAGGGAATCACATGCGTTTTCTTCTCCTGTGGCTACTAAGATGTTTCAATTCGCCACGTTAGCTTTCCGTACCTATTCATTCAGTACGGAATAACCGAGTATTAGCTCGGCTGGGTTGTCCCATTCGGAAATCTCCGGATCAAAGCTTATTTGCAGCTCCCCGAAGCTTATCGCAGCTTACCGCGTCCTTCATCGCCTGAGTCTGCCAAGTCAGCCATCGTAAACCCTTTGTAACTTGATCAATATAAAGCGATAACTCTCAGCTAATTGTATCTACCCTTACATTACATAATTGTCAAAGAGCAATACTTCTTTAAATAACAAAGAAGTAATACAAATCTATCATCTTGTCCTTAACTCTAATTAGGTGGAGCTGAGGAGGATTGAACTCCTGACCCCCTGCTTGCAAAGCAGGTGCTCTCCCAAACTGAGCTACAGCCCCTTGATCTATCCGTTTGACATTAAAGTCAAAACTCAAAATTCTTCAAGAGGCATCGAAATTAACAGCCTCTCGGGTTCATTTTTCAGCATGAAAAATGGTGGGCCCGAGTGGAATCGAACCACTGACCCCCGCGTTATCAGCACGGTGCTCTAGCCATCTGAGCTACGGGCCCGAAAAACACTAGAGGTCAATAGAAAGAAATCAGTGGTCAGTGCTCTATAAGCATTTCTGGCCACAGAACACTGACCACTGATTAAAAAAAATTCAGCCAAGTTATTCCCAGGGGAGTCCCTGGAATGTTTCATTTGACGTCCTTGATGGACGGGTTATCGACGTAATTCAACGTCATATTTCTACCAATCCCTTATAAAAAGGAAAAAATAGAAAGGAGGTGATCCAGCCGCACGTTCCCGTACGGCTACCTTGTTACGACTTAGCGCCAGTCACCGGCTTTACCTTGGGCCTACCTACATAGGACTTCGGGTACTTCCGGCTCCCATCGCTTGACGGGCGGTGTGTACAAGGCCCGGGAACGTATTCACGGTGGCGTGCTGATCCACCATTACTAGCGATTCCGGCTTCATGGAGTCGAATTGCAGACTCCAATCCGAACTGAGAATACTTTTTTGAGATTAGCTCCCCCTCGCGGGTTGGCAACCCTTTGTAGTATCCATTGTAACACGTGTGTCGCCCTGGGCATAAAGGCCGTACTGACTTGACGTCATCTCCACCTTCCTCCTGGTTGTCCCAGGCAGTCCCCTAAGAGTGCTTCCGATACCTATTTCTAGGCACCAGAGTGGCAACATAGGGCAATGGTTGCGCTCGTTGCGGGACTTAACCCAACATCTCACGACACGAGCTGACGACAGCCATGCAGCACCTGTGTAAGCTACCGACTTGACGGTTCGATCCACTTTCATTTCACTACTACTTACATGTCAAGCCCAGGTGAGGTTTTTCGCGTAGCATCGAATTAAACCACATGTTCCACCGCTTGTGCGGGCCCCCGTCAATTCCTTTGAGTTTTAGCCTTGCGACCGTAGTCCCCAGGTGGAGTACTTAATGCGTTAGCTTCGGCACCGAGTCCCGAAGGACCCAACACCTAGTACTCATCGTTTACGGCTAGGACTACCAGAGTATCTAATTCTGTTTGCTCCCCTAGCTTTCGCAGCTCAGCGTCAGTAGTGACCCAGAAGATTGCCTTCGCCGTTGGTGTTCTTCCCGATATCTACAGATTTCACCCTTACACCGAGAATTCCATCTTCCCCTGTCACACTCAAGCCAGGCAGTTTGAAAGGCTGTTCCACGATTGAACCGTGGGATTTCACCCCTCACTTACCTAGCCGCCTACCTGCCCTTTACACCCAATAATTCCGAATAACGCTTGCCACCTCTGTATTACCGCGGCTGCTGGCACAGAGTTGGCCGTGGCTTATTCGTCTGGTACCGTCAGCTTCGACCTTATTAGCGTCGAAGGTTTCGCCCCAGACAAAAGCAGTTTACAATCCGAAGACCTTCATCCTGCACGCGGCGTCGCATAGTCAGACTTTCGTCCATTGCTAAATATCCTCGACTGCAGCCTCCCGTAGGAGTCTGGGCAGTGTCTCAGTCCCAGTGTGGCTGGTCAACCTCTCAGTCCAGCTAACCGTCTTAGCCTTGGTAGGCCATTACCCTACCAACTAGCTGATGGTACGCAAGCTCATCCCCAAGTGACAGGCCTTACGGTCCCCGTCTTTGATCGGATGCCCATACAGGCTCCCGATAACATCGGGTATTACCACCGTTTTCACGATGCTATCCCCGACTTGAGGGCAGATTACTTACGCGTTACTCACCCTTTTGCCGCTATCCCTTGCGGGATCGCTCGACTTGCATGCCTAATCCACGCCGCCAGCGTTCATTCTGAGCCAGGATCAAACTCTCCAAGAAACAACTTGGCTAAAAAATACAAATGGCTGATTAAGGACAAGATGTCAAAGAACAAGTGCTAAAAATCTCTCTCACAGAAGGTCATAATTTACCAGACAGATTAAACGCTGTCAAGCATTTTTATAAAATTATTTTTACAACATTCGCATTAAGCAAACGAAATAAAAACAACAAATGCCCACGCCCCCACTGGTAAAGCCAAACAAAATTATTATTTGCTTATTGATCTTGCAATAACATTGAATGGACCCTGCGGCAGATAAAAAAGAACGAGGTAAAGATACATTAAATATTCTTCCTTGTCAACTAAAGCATTTTATTTTCTTTCAAGATCTTCTCAGCCTCGTCGAGGGCGGCGCGCAAGTCCGCCAAGAGATGAACATTAATCGTCACCCCCTTGGCGGTAGGCACCATATCATTGGCCCCCTGGGTCATTGTCCAAGTCCGGATATCAATCAAATCATTACCCTTAAACTCCCGAATTCCCACTCGAATTTCCTGAAATTTATTCTTTGAGAAAACCGATATTGTCTTGTCCATGCCCTGTGCACCTCGCCCTTGCGGCAATTAGTCAGAAGTCCTGTTAATTTAAATCAACAAGTCACATATTAAATTTTAATATGTTTATATATAATAAATCAAGCTCTACAATATATATTATAATAAATATATAATTATTAACTAACTCAAATTTTGGTAAAACGATTGTCCATCTCGCCAAATATCATTCTCGCCACTATTCGCCTTGCCTGAGAACTCCTAGAAGCGACCTCAACCCTCACCCCTTTATCAATTGCGGAGAAAAACAGCCCGACCTCAGTAGTGTCAACCACGCCAGGCACCCCCATAAGCACCAGCACGAAACGCCTTTCATCCTTCATAAAAACCTGCAGCTTCTTATCCTCAGCAATGTAAATTGCCGCAGAAAAACACTTATCTAATTCACAATTATAAGATTGGTAAATGGACTGTCCTCGAACATCCTCAATATCCCGCATCGAAAAACCAATTATATTTCTCGGCGCATCCACCACAGCCGCGCAACCGCAAACCATGAAAGCCACAAGAACCACCCAAATTCTTTTCATAATTACATCTCCAATATCACAATAGACCGAACAGACATCCGCAGGCACACATGAAAACACCTAAATAACACCTTCCACATCGCCAACCCTGGCCCTTTCCAGCCTCGAGCGAAACACATCGCCAACCTGCTCAACCACATCACCGTCGACCCCATCCTTATTGACCTTAAAGCTAGCAAGTCTTTCTCGCCGAATCAATTCAGCGTTCAACCGCTTAAGATCCTCCACGCTATTACCGAGATCAACATAGCGAGACTGCAATTCCTTGTTCGCCAAACGCATTTCGCCTACCTGCCGAACCATATCCTCCACCTGTTTACGCGCATTTTCTGAGACACGCT
Organism: Candidatus Omnitrophota bacterium; assembly: GCA_013335325.1. Lineage (GTDB taxonomy): Bacteria > Omnitrophota > Gorgyraeia > Zapsychrales > Fredricksoniimonadaceae > JAAXVU01. The sequence goes on from JAAXVU010000002.1 coordinate 11,012, forward strand.
CCATGCCAACCGCCTGCGCCCGGCTTTTGGTCAATTCATATTGCAAGAAGACATTCTTTTCTAACTGAATAGCGCACCGCGCTTCCGCCTCTCTTGCTTCGGCCGCCAGCCGATCTCTATCTTCGCGAAACATTTCCGCAGCCTTACGCAAACTAGTTAATTCCTCAACCAAAGGAACCCTGCCGCCCATTCCCTCCGCCCCGCCGAGAACAGGAGAATTTTCATGCTCGCTTTCACCGCCAGCAGTCACTTCGCCCATTCCTGCATCAAGGGCAGACGCCTGACGCCGAGCTAATTCTTCGCGCAACAACTCCACTTCTTGCCGTTTAGCATGCAATTCCTCCACCAAAGAAACCTTTTCCGCTTCCAAAGAAGCAATCAAATTATCGCTATCCAACTTCACAGAGCCTGCCCTTGCCAGAGAAGCATTTTCGGCACGCAAATTCTCCGCCTGCTCACGCAGTTTATTGATCACCTCAATAGCATTCCTAGCCTGAATTACCGCCTTCTCTCTTATAAGCCTTACCTCTTCCTTTAATGTACGCAATTCATCTTCACGCGCAAGATCAGGCTTAGCAGCCATGGCGGTTTTCTCCATAGACAGCTCACTGGCCGCAAACTGCACATTATCCGTAGCAGCGACCACGCCAGGGATCGCACTGACCGGCCTCTCCCCGACATTTGACCCTACCTCATGCGACACTACACCCTCTCCAGGAGCACTACCTGAAAGTAGTTCGTCTTTATGCACATGCTTCTTATTAAAAGAACTTAAGTCTTCAATAGGGACCACCATATCCTCTTGCGCTTTTTCCGCCTCAACTCGCGCCGAATACACCATCCAGGCCACCACCCCAAAAGCAGCCAAGACAACCCCAATTAACAAATAAATAAGTAACATATAAAGCCTCCTTTAAACTACCAGCAAGCCCCTTGTCTTAAATAACCCACATAATCCTTGATCGCAAATTCCAAAGAAGTAAAAGGTCGAACATATCCCGCCTCACGCAGCCTGGACATCTCCGCCTGTGTAAAATACTGATAACGCGAACGCAACTGTTCCGGCATATCTATATAATCAATTATCGGCATCCTGCCAACGGCAGCAAAGAGCGCCCCGGCCAGATCGTTCCAGGTGCGCGCATGCCCTGTGCCAAGATTAAAAATACCATTAATAGCAGGCCGATCCATCAAAAATATCATTACATCCACCACATCCTTCACGTAAATAAAATCCCTCTTCTGCTCGCCATCAGAGTAACCAGCGCGATGAGAACGAAAAAGCGTCATCCTACCATCTGCCACAACCCTGCCATAAGCCTTGGCAATCACGCTCTTCATATCACCCTTATGATACTCATTGGGACCAAAGACATTAAAGAACTTCAAACCAACAATCTTTTCATAAAAACCATTGTCCAGCACCCACTCATCAAACATCTGCTTAGACTCACCATAATAATTCAGCGGGCGGCATCTGCGTATCATATCGAGGGAATCAGAATATCCGTTCTCGCCATCACCATAAGTTGCCGCCGAGCTGGCATAGATAAAACGCGCACCTCTAGCCAAAGCCCAACGCGCAACCGCACAAGAGTATTCGAAATTGTTCTTTATATAATATTCACGATCCGTTCCGGTCGTGGAAGAGCACGCCCCCATGTGCACAACATGAGTAATATCACCCTGAAACTCATCCCTTGAGATCAGACTAAAGAAATCATCCTTATCAAAGAACTGATTATACTTCTTATTCATCAAATTCTTCTGCTTCAGCCCATCCGCATACAGACGGTCTACAACTACTATATCCCCACGCCCCAGCTCATTTAGCCTAGCCACAAAACAGCTACCTATAAACCCCGCCCCGCCGGTGACAATAATCACAAAACAACTCCTACTTATTTAACTCCAGCACCATATCTCTACCAAAATCATACGCTGCCTGTTGAAATCCCCTCGACCCGTCCGGCACTACCCGCCGTCCAAATACAAGAGCCACCACTTCCCGGCTAGCCACATCCCTGACATCCGCCTTCACCAAAAATACCGCCTCTTTCTTAAATAAAAGACCATCCACGAAACCCGGGGCCTGCACCTTCTCGATATGCCCCTCTACGAGCAAATCAGCTCCACCGGAACTATCAGGACTTTTATAATACATCCTGGAGCTACCACCCTCCATAGCATCTACAGCGCCCTTAACAATGGACAAAGCCATTCGATCCAACTCCGGAGTCGCCTCCGCTCCAGGCCCAGCCTTAAAAGGCTCTAATATCAGTGAACCCCCCTTAACTAAAATATCCGGACGCAGCACCTCCACACTCAAACCCGGCTCCGAGGCCTGGCCACTCTTAATCACTTTTGACGACCAAAGACAGCCGCCAAACAGCAAACAAGCCGCCAATACTAATAAATAATTCCTTCGCATTATGGCAATCCTAACTTGCAGACCAATAGATGCCCGACGTTTTCAGGCCGAACTAACGCCCAGCCTTGATAGTCATTTTCTTTAACTTTTCCGCAACAAGGCTAGACATCATGCCCGGCTTGACGCGCCACTTCCAATTACCTTTTACAGTGGAAGGTTTATTCATGCGCGCCTCTCGTCCCAGCCCCAGCAAATCCTGTAATGGAATGATGGCCAGATTGGATACCGAATTCAATACACGAAAAATAAGCTCCCAATGAACATCTTCCGCCTTAATCTCCTTGCCAAAATATTCCAGCATATTCTTCTGCTCTAATGGCGTGACATCATATCTATACCAACCCCGTACAGTATTGTTATCGTGCGTGCCGGTATACGCCACACTGGCCGGGATATAATTATCTGGCAAGTCTCGACTCTTTTTGTATTCATTATGGAATGCGAACAACATAACCCTCATGCCCGGAAAACCAAACTGTTCTTTCAGGTCATCCACATCTTGCGTAATAATACCCAAGTCTTCCGCAATGATAGGCAAACTTGGAAAACGCTTGGCCAATGTGGAAAAAAGTTCCACGCCAGGCACATCGCGCCAGGCACCGTTGCGAGCTGTCTCTTCGGATGCCGGTATCTCCCAACACTGTGCAAAGGCGCGAAAATGATCGATCCGGATCGCATCAAAAAACGCCAGGCCGTGCTTAAGCCTGTCCCCCCACCAACCGAATCCCGCCTCGGCCAACCGCTCCCAATCGTAAACCGGATTGCCCCAACGCTGCCCATCCTCACTAAAATAATCCGGCGGGACTCCCGCCACAACCGACGGACGCCTATTAGAATCCAACTTGAAAAACTCCGGATGACTCCAGACGTCCACACTATCGTAATTAACATAAATAGGCATGTCACCTATCAGCGCCACACCTTTCATCGAACAATAATTTTGCAACCGGATCCACTGTTGATAAAACAAAAACTGGTAAAACTTCTGCGCTTCCAATAAGCGCGCATTATCTCTGGCAAAATCGGCCATGGCGTCCTTACGCCGATCCCTATACTCCGCCGGCCATTCAGACCAACTCCCCAGTCGAAAACGACGCTTCAATACAACAAAAAGCACATAGTCATCCAGCCATCCACTATTCTCACGGCAGAACTGCTCAAAAGCACGCAGGCCAACCCGCCGCTCCTGGTATACCTCCCAGGCCTTGGCCAGCATGGCGGATTTGGACGAAACGACAGCAGCATAATCCACATCACTCTCCGCACCGCGCATCGCCTCCACATCCTTGCGGGCCAGCAAGCCATCCTCCTGTAGACCATCAGGGCTGATAAATAAAGTATTAAAAGCAAAGGCCGATTCAGTGCTGTACGGAGAATTGGCAAGGGCCAAGTCTGTCGGGTTGATTGGCAAGACCTGCCAGAATTTCTGCCCGGAACGAACCAGGAAGTCGACAAAACGGTACGCCTCAGGTCCGAGATCACCTATACCGAAGGGAGATGGCAGCGAGGAAATATGACACAAAATACCGCTAGCCCGATTTTCCAACATGCAACTCTCCGATTATTTTCGAAATAAACCAAGAAAACACCGAGAAAAACTTGGCAGACAAAGATCGTTCATGCCAGCCAAACCGTTGAGACAAACGAGACGCCAACTCTTTCCAGCAGAATCCCGTAACTGCAGCAAACAAAAAGCGACCCGAACTATTTCCTCAAATGTGTCTTGGCCGCCCTCGACTTGAATTTAACCTCCACATATTGTACAGCAACATCAAAAGAAGTCGAAGATGACTCCTGAGTCCTGACCACCCGGGCCAAACCTTTGTAGATATCAATAACACCGGACATGACAACCTCAAGCTCTATAATGTCTCCGGACTTATAGGGTATTGCACTCAGGAACAAAAGGCCGCCCAAGCTCATGTTTTTGGTAGTGGACAGACTCCACGTAGCAGCCTGCTTGCGCCCAGTACGCTTAACCAGCCTATGCTGGACAGCCACCACCCGGTCAGCACGAACACTGTCACGACGCTCGTTGAATTTTACATCCCTGGACCGGTCATCTGCCATAAACAGCCTCCTCGAAGAACGTCACACCACCATTAAAATCACGCTGGACCCAACATTTTGGCCGGGTCTACAATCCTATCGAACTCTTCCGACTGCACATACCCCAAACTAACTGCAGCCTCCTTCAGAGTACAATTCTCCGCATACGCCTTCTTGGCCACCTCGGCCGCCTTATCGTAACCAATCTTCGGCGACAGCGCGGTAACCAGCATGAGCGCCCTGTCTACATAATCCCGGAGCCTGGCACGATTAGGCTCGACCCCCGCAACACAATTCTGCGTAAAACTCTCCACCGCATCCGACAAAAGCTGGATCGAATGCAATACATTATAAATGATCACCGGCTTGAATACGTTAAGTTCAAAATTACCGGAAGCGCCGGCAACCGTGACTGCCACATGGTTACCCATAACCTGAGCAGACACCATGGTCAGCGCCTCGGTCTGAGTAGGATTGACCTTGCCCGGCATAATAGAACTGCCCGGCTCATTAGACGGTATCGTGATCTCGCCCAACCCGCAAGACGGACCTGAGGCCAGCCAGCGTATATCGTTGGCGATCTTCATAAGCGAAGCCGCTATGGTATTAAGCGCCCCCGACACTTCCACCATAGCATCATGCGCCGCCAAAGCCTCAAATGTATTCCTTGCTTGACGAAATTCAATGCGGGAGAATTGATTAATTGTGCTAATGGCCCCGCGGGCAAAATCGCGGTGTGTATTCAAACCTGTCCCCACCGCCGTTGCTCCCAATGCCAATTCGGTCAAGCGCGGCCAAACGGCATGCACACGCTCGATCGCATTGTTCACCTGCTGAGCATACCCCGAAAACTCATGCCCAAGCGTCACCGGCGTAGCATCCATCAAATGCGTGCGACCAATCTTTACCACATCCCGAAATTCCAAAGCTTTTCGCTCCAGTACATTTTGCAATCCCTGCAAAGACGGTAAAAGCTCGCCGCGTAAGGCGGTAGCTACGGCAATATGCATCGCTGTCGGGAAAACATCATTTGAAGATTGCCCCTTATTTACATCGTCGTTAGGGTGCACCAACCTGGACCCTAATTGTACACCCAATAACTCCATAGCCCGGTTGGCCAAGACCTCGTTCATGTTCATGTTGGTCTGCGTCCCGCTTCCCGTCTGCCATACCACCAGCGGAAAATGTTCATCCAACTTTCCAGCCATGACCTCACCAGCAGCCTGGGCAATAGCCTCAGCCTTTTTCTTATCCAGCAAACCCAGCCTGGAGTTCGATAAAGCCGCCGCGTGTTTCACCAACGCCAGTGCTTGGATAAAAACAGCCGGAAAACGATCCCCTCCGATCTTGAAATTATCCAGGGAACGCTGCGTCTGCGCGCCGTAATACATCCCAACCGGCACCTTCACATCCCCCATGCTGTCAGACTCAATTCTGTATTCCATATCAATCCAATCCCATCAAGTAACATTCATCTTAAAACTGCTTAATATCCAACCGCCAACTATTTTCTCTGCGCCATAGATTTAAAAGCATCCAAAAGGTCGATCGGTACCGGGAACACTGTCGTCGTATTGTTCTTCGCCCCGATCTCAATCAAGGTCTGCAGATAACGCAACTGCAACGCCATGGGCGTCTCCTGCATCAATCTGGCCGCATCGCACAACTTGGCCGCCGCCTGGAACTCGCCTTCTGCCGCGATGACCTTTGCCCGGCGCTCGCGCTCCGCTTCCGCCTGCCGCGCCATGGCCTTACGCAGATCGTCGGAGATATCCACATCCTTCACCGCCACGCCAGTCACCTTGATACCCCACGGATCGGTCAAATGATCCAACAGTGTCTGGAGCTTCTCGTTGATCTTTTCGCGTTGCATCAAAAGCTCGTCCAAATCCATCTCACCGAGCACGCTGCGCAATGTAGTCTGCGCCATTTGAGACGTGGCGAATTGAAAATTCTGCACCTCCACCAGAGACCTTATAGGATCCATAACCTTAAAATAGACCACCGCATTGACCTTGGCGGAGACGTTGTCCTTAGTAATAACATCCTGCGGCGGAACATCAAGAACTACCAATCGAAGACTGACCACTACCGCCCGGTCGATCGGCCACAATACAAATATTAATCCCGGCCCCTTGGGTGCTGGTAAAACACGTCCTAAACGAAAAATTACAGCGCGCTCATACTCGTTAAGAATCCTGACACTGTTCAAAAACCATACCAGAAACAGCACTCCCAAAATTATCGCTGGCATGTCAGCCCCCTTTCTTTTCTGGTAGAACTCGCTTGACCTTCAGCACCATTCCATCAACTGCAACTATTTCAACCGGCTCTCCCTTGGAAATAGTCTCCTCGGAGAGCGCATTCCACAAAGTTCCCTGAGCACTAACCTTACCCGCTTTTCCAGGTACCAAGTCTGACCAAGCATCCCCCTTCAGACCAATCATGCCCTCTTTACCAGACATAATTTTAGATCCCTGAGCACGGATTGCGGAACGCACCAGGAACACCGTCAGGAATGCCGTAAGCATTGTCAAAATCAAAACCACTGAATAAGCTACCCGCATCGGCGGATTGACCGGCTGAAACAAATACAAAGAACCTACCGCCATCAGCACGACACCAGCTGCCAAGATTATCCCGTTAGCCGGCACAAAGGCCTCCCATAAAAAGAGCCCGATGGCAAAAACGATCACCAAAAGCGCCACCCAGTTTACCGGCAGCATCCGAAAACTCGCCACGCCTAAACTCAAGCACACAATACCCATAATCCCAGAAACACCAAAGCCGCCGTGAGTAAACTCGTGAAGAAGCGCGAAGAAGCCGACCAGCAGGATTAGATAAAAGACATTAGGGTTGGAAAGAGAAACCGTCACCCACCACCGCAGGACAGAAAACAGAGAGGCCCCGTCATCTGCAGATACAAACTGGGCAAACGCCGGCGCCGAGAAAGAAAGCAGAAAGATAACGGAAAGAACCGAACGGATTCTCGACATCACCGCACCTCCTTTTCAGTTGTTCTGAAAAAAATGCGTCAGAAGCCTAACACCCACACCGGTAGCTCCGTGCCCGTAATATAAACGAACGTCGTTATCCACAAAAGCCGTGCCCGCTATATCCAGATGCGCCCACGTCGTCTTATCCACAAACTGACGCAAAAACTCCGCCCCGGTCATCGTACCGCCCGCACCGCGCCAGTTGGAGGTGTTTTTAATGTCTGCGATCTTGGACTTCATCGAATCTTTCAACTCCGGATAGTTTGGCAACCGCCATAAACGGTCATCGGTCGCCCGAGCGCTGGCTAAAAGCTCTTCCGCCAGGGAGTCATTGTTGGAGACGAGCCCTGAATAATCATGCCCCAGAGCAACGACCACAGCCCCGGTCAGAGTCGCGATGTCGATGATCCTGGCAGGCTTGTCCTTATCCACGATATACGACAAAACATCCGCCAGAACCAGCCGGCCTTCCGCATCGGTATTCCCTATCTCGACCGACTTGCCGGAATATCCGACGACAACATCTCCCGGCTTGTACGCATTGGCATCGATCGCATTCTCCGCGATTGCACAGGCGAAAATAATATTCTTCTTTATCTTTAATTCCAAAGCGGTCTTAAGCACGGCAATAACCGCTGCCGCACCACTCATGTCCGAACGCATGGTTTCGATATGCCCGGTAGGCTTAAGATTTAACCCGCCGGAGTCGAAGGTAAGCCCCTTGCCAACAACAGCAGTATAAGGCTCTTTTTTGCCAGCCCCACGGTAGCGGGCAATAAGCACACGCGGCTCCTTGTTACTGCCCTGATTGACAGCCAAAAGCAGACCGAATTTCCGGGCCAGCATCTTCTTGCGGTCGAGGACCTCTAAAGAAACATTCCCCTTACCCCGCACAATGCCGCGCACGACTTTCTCCAGAAACAGCGAGTGGACCACATCCGCATTTTCGTTAACTAAATCACGAGCAAAGTTGACGTTCTCTGCCACTTTGACTATAGCTGAATATTCCTCCCGAGGACTAGCCACAACAAATATATCTTTCTTGGAAACAGACTTGTCATCCTTCTTTACGGAAACATATTTCTTCCAGGCATAGACTCCGATAACTGCAGCCTCAATGATTGCGATGGCATCCTCGGCAGTATCCGCATGCGGAAGGATCTCCAAAGACGCCACTTTCTTAAGCCCTGCCGACAAAAGCGCCCTGCGCACCGCCATACACAAAGCGGTACGATTGACATCCTTCTCCTTACCCAGCCCGACAAACAAAATCAGCTTCTTACCAGACACGGCCGGAAACAGCTCGCCACCGTTCCCTTCGAACTGACCAGCCGCCACCGCCTTCTGCAGCTCAGCAAGCAAGGCCTTATCTTTCACCGGAACACTCTCCGACTTGGCCTGCTCCGAGGTTAAAAGCACCAGCACGGCTGACTTATCGAATTTAAAATCTCGGCGGACCTGAATCATAAAACACTCCTTTAGAGAGACAGCTGCAATGCTACTGCCAGTCTGCCCCTAAAATGCCTAGCGTTTGGTTATTGGAACGTAGTCGCGCTTATTCATACCGACATAGATCTGGCGCGGACGGCCTATCTTGGCCCCAGGGCTTTCCATCATCTCTTTCCAATGCGCGATCCAGCCTGGAAGACGTGCGATCGCAAACATGACCGTGAACATATTCATCGGAATGCCAATGGCTTTGTAAATTATCCCGCTGTAAAAATCCACGTTCGGATACAGGTTGCGTTCAATAAAATAAGGATCAGCCAAAGCCTTCTCCTCCAACTTGACCGCAATTTCCAGAAGCGGATCGTGGATACCCAGCTTCTTGAGCAAGTCGTGCGCAGACTTTTTGATGATCTTGGCCCGGGGGTCATAGCTTTTATAAACCCTGTGCCCAAACCCCATAAGACGAAAACGGCTGGACTTGTCTTTCGCCATGGATATGTATTTGTCGACGTCGCCACCCTCGCGGTACATCTGTTCGAGCATCATGATGACCTCTTCGTTGGCCCCGCCATGCAAAGGACCCCACAAAGCGCAGATGCCGGCCGTAATCGAAGCGTACAAATTGGCCCAAGAGCTGCCCACCAGGCGGACAGTTGAAGTCGAGCAATTCTGTTCATGGTCGGCATGCAGAATAAAAAGAACCTTCAACGCCTGCACAACCTCGTCGTATATCTTGTACTGATGCGTCGGGGATGAGAACAGCATGTTCAGGAAGTTAGGAATATATTCCAGATCATGCCGTGGATAAACAAAGGGCTGCCCGAGGGACTTTTTATGGGCAAAGGCCACAATAGTACGGACCTTGGACATCAGCATCACCACGATACGGTCGAAGTCTTCCTTGGTGGGATTCAGCATATCGATGCCGGGATAATAGGCCGACAAGGAACAGACCATGGAAGCCAGAATAGCCATCGGATGTGCTGTGGAAGGATAGCCGTCGAAGAAATTCTTCATGTCTTCGTGCAGCATGGAGTGCTCGGTAAAAGACTCAGAGAAATGCCGCAACTGATCGGAGTTGGGCAATTCACCATAAATCAACAGATACGCCGTCTCAATAAAGGAAGACTGCTCGGCCAACTGCTCGATGGGATACCCGCGATAGCGAAGAACACCGCTTTCGCCGTCGAGGAAAGTAATGGCCGACGCACAGTTCGAAGTATTCCCGAAACCGTGGTCGAACGTAACATAATTCGTCAACGAACGCAACTTGGATATGTCTATCCCCCGCTCACCTTCGGTGCCAATTATCACCGGCAATTCAAAGGTGTTTCCGTCAACGACAACCTTGGCATTGGCTTGCGATTGATCCATTACTCCTCCTGGTATCGATAAAATAAAGATTACCGGGCACGATTCCCCGAAATACATCGGACGCCTGAAAAAGCGTCATCTTTAATAAGGGATTCATTATATTATTTGAAAATAATTAAATCAATTTTTAATTATTGTATAGCAGGAATGAGAAATATACGCCTTGTCACACAAGCAGAGGCCTCACAGCGAATGCGCTGTCAGCGCACCGCATCAATTGCGTCCTCGCCACTGCCTCGTAACTCTATCTGGTCAGCTTCCATAGTCTGCACTTCTACCTCTTTTGCAATAGACCGCAACTGTGGAAATATTTCAAAAAAAGCCGTTACGACCGCAGGGTCAAAATGAGAACCGCTCAGGCGCTTGATCTCTTTGGCAGCCTCGTCAAAAGACCAGGCCTTCTTATAAGGACGCTCGGAAGTCAACGCGTCCAGCACATCACAGACCGCGCAAATACGCCCCACCAGCGGGATCTCTTCGCCGCGAAGCCCGCGGGGATAACCTTTTCCATCCCAACGCTCGTGATGGGTCAATGCTATCGCCTCCGCCATTCTCAGGAACGCCGAATCTCCTCCCGAAAGCAACCGTGCACCGATCTCGGTATGGGTCTTCATAACCTCCCACTCTTCCGGCGTCAAAGGTCCCGCCTTAAGTAGTATCCGATCCGGTATGGCTATCTTGCCGACGTCATGTAACGGACTAGTGGTAAGCAGCAGCTCGCAGTCGCTTTCCTTCATACCCAGCTTGTGCGCCAGCGCGGCCGCATAGCGGCTCATGCGAATGATATGTTTCCCGGTCTCGGTATCCCGGTACTCCGCCGCGTAACCCAGACGCCGGATAACGTCGATACGGCTGTCGCGCAACTCTTTGGTACGTGCCTCAACCAGGAGCTCCAGCTCCTTGTTCTTATTCTTGATTTCGCAATGCAGAAGACGGGTTTCAATAAGATTTCTCGCCCTCAACAAGACCTTGGCACGCTCATAAGGCTTGCCGAGAAAATCTTTGGCCCCGGCGGTAAGCGCCCTTAAATGAACATGCTCGTCCGCATCGCCGGAAATAACCAGAATCGGCAAATAATCCTCCGGATCCAAGGCTTTCAGCCTGCGCATCACTTCAAATCCGTCAAGGTCAGGCAAATTGAGATCCAGCACCATCAGGTCAGGCTTGTAACTGGTATATACATCGACCACCTTCTTCGCATTCAACATGCTACGGATATTACGAAATCCAGCTTCCTTCAGAATGGCCTTGATAAGATTGGAGCTTACCCGGTCATCTTCAACAATAAGGATCCTGGCATGCAAAATACTGTCCGGTGTCACCACTTGAACTTTTCTCCTTTTAGCCTGAGTTGTTGCAGGAAATCTTTATCAGTCTGATTACAACGTATCGGCGCCACCACCGCGAAGTTTCTTTTTAAAAGGTACGAATCGGAAGTCGCTTCATTCTTTGTCGCTGGCGGCCGCCCGGTCATCCAGTAATACACTCGGCCAGCCGGATCGTGGCGTCGCCGGAATTCACCATGTATCGGGACCCGGCATTGCTCTGCGAATACAATACCTTTAAGTTCGCCGTCTGCCACATCCGGGACATTTACGTTCAGAAACGTACCGGCAGGCAAGCCGTTGGCAGCCACCCAGCGCGCGACCCGCACGCCCACCTTAGCCGCCAGCTCATAATTAGCACGTTTTCCGCAATCCAGCGAAACAGCCAGAGAAGGAATGCCGGCCAGGGATCCTTCCCGAGCTGCCCCAACCGTGCCGGAATAGAACACGCTGCAACCGTCGTTAGAGCCGTTGTTGATCCCGGAGATCACCATGTCCGGCCTTTTTTGCAACAAAACGGACAGGCCAAACTTGACGCAATCAGCCGGAGTACCGCTGACCGCATGCGCCCGCGCCTTGTTGAATAAAACCGTACGATGATAAATAGGATGGCTGAGCGTGATAGCCTGGGAGATAGAGCTGCGCTCTCCGTCGGGAGCCACCACAGCCACATCCCATACTTTCTTCAGCCCCTTGTACATGGCATAAATGCCGGGGGCGTAAACACCATCATCGTTGGTCAGCAGGATCAGCATAAAATGTTCAAGAACTGACAATAACACTTTTACTTTACACGGCAACACATCACATGGAAAGCATTTCCGCGACTTTTCTTTGCAATACCCGATGGGACTTTAGACTGGACCGTCGGTCATTTACGCATTTGATCACTGCCGGACGATCTGGATGAACGACGCTGCCCGTCCCAGACAGGGTAGCAATGCAGCAACGGCTCACCCCGCAGTGCGCCAGCTCTTAGACCATGAGCTCGCCCCAAAGATACTTGAGACTTAGCGCGTCAAAGATCATAAAAGATGTCCAAATACTGTTTTATCTTGATCTCCATCTCGTCCCATTCCGCCAGCGGACGCGAGCCATCCACGATCCCTGCTCCGCTGTAAAGATGCACCGCATCTCCAGCCGCCAGACAGGAACGGATGGCCACCGCCAACCGCGCCGAGGACTTCTGAAAATAGCCTACCGGGGCCGCAAACCATCCCCGGTCAAAACTCTCCACGTGATTTAAAAACTGCATGGCCTTGTCCGCCGGTGAGCCGCCCACCGCCGGTGTCGGATGCAGCGCCGAACACAAATCTCTATCCGTCACACCCTCCGCCAACTTGCCGGAGATGCGCGTCACCAGGTGCTGCTGCCTGGCCAGCTTACGCACTGACGCCTTCTCTTCCACTTTATAAGAACGGCACACCTGGCGGAACACCGCCACCAGAGCCCCGATCACCGACCGGTGTTCACGTACGTCCTGCTCGGAACCCAGCAACTCCCGACCCAATTCAGCATCTTCGTGCAAATTATCACCGCGGGTCCGCGTACCAGCGACCGCCTCGCTGGACAGCATCTCACCGCTGCGGGCATACAAAAGCTCGGGGCTAACACCCAGGAAAGCATGCGTCTCGGAAAACTGGTAGAAGAAGGCATATCCGCCGTCGGGAATCTCCAGCAGTCTTCGCAACAGGACTACCGGATCTACCGGACCGTCGAAGTTGATAGTAACCCTGCGGGAAAGCACTGCTTTGTCGAGCACCCCCGACTCTATATCAGCCAGTGCCGCAGCCACCGCAGAAGACCATTCTTCAAAGTTGGGCGTGCTGTGCCTGGAAACAACCTGCAGACGCGGCACGGTGACCGTCTCCTCCACGCGCAAGGCTTCCAGCTCCCGTAGCAAATGTCTTAAGGGCAGCCTCTCGCCTTCGCCCAAAATAAGGTTACAGACCAATCTGGTTCCACGCCCGTCGGCAATGATCTCGAAACGCGGAATAAAGAAACGTATTCCCTTGAAGCTCCGCCATTCGGCACCGGTCAGTACCCGGTTAAAACACATGCCAGCGCAAACCCGCAGCTCAGGCTCGGCAGACAAAAGTCCGTCCAAACCGTCCCACAATTCCTCGCTGTCACCCCAAGTACGAGCAAAATCATCCCAGGCGGCGCCCACCCCCGCATACTCGGCCGGGCCTTCTGGATCACCCCAATAACTCCTAGGCAAGACATCCTGATGCGCCAGCCAGTCCAGGGCAGAAAAGGGCACCAACGGAACCTCAATACGGATCACCAGAGGATAATGCTCCGCCGCTACCGGAGCGGCCACCAGACGGGCCAGCTCATTTCTGACAAATACGCGGGCCTCCTCAAAGCTCAATTCATTACTATTGCCGGTAGTGATTATCATGAAGCCCTGGCATCCCTTACTTTGGACTGACGTTCGGCGATATAAATGGTAGCTGCGCCAAATGCCAGCTCCACGCAACTGACATTTACAAACCCGACCTGACGCATGATCCGCTTAAACCTGTCGCCGTAAGGAAAATCACGCACTGTCTTGGCCAGGTAACCGTAGGCCGAAAGGTGTCCGGTCAACAGGCATCCTATTGCTGGCACAAACCAGAGAAGATAAACCGCATGAAAAATCCGCATGAAAATATTAGATGGTCTGGAGAATTCCAGCACGATTATACGTCCGCCGTCCGTCAAGACCCGACGCGCCTCCATCAACGCCTTCACCAGATCAGGCATATTCCTCAAGCCAAACGATACAGTCACCGCATCAAACATCTTATCCTGGAATGGTAACGCCAGGGCGTCCGCCTTCTTCAGGCGGATACGGCCGGACAATTCATACCGTTCCACCTTAACACGCCCCAGACTGAGCATTTCCTCGGCCAGATCCACTCCCGTAACTTCCCCGACATTATCCTGAAACCTAGCCAGGGCAATGGCCACATCCGCCGTGCCGGTGGCTATGTCCAGAACCCGTAAGCCCTTGCCGGCAGGCAAAAGAGTTCCCAGTCTCCGTCGCCATCCTATATCCATACCGAAGGAAAGAATATAGTTCAACAGATCGTAGCGTTTGGCGATAGCATTAAAAAGACGGGGAGAATCAGACTTGCGGACACCAGCCACGCACGCACCCTCCGGCTTCTTATCCGCCGAAGATCCTGGCGCGCACGCCTTTCTCTCATCACGACCAAGTTGGGATAGATACTTATCCCTGCTCATTAAGGAAGCTCTCCACTTCCAGCGCGGCCATGCATCCGGAACCGGCGGCGGTGATCGCCTGGCGATATTTACGGTCCTGCACGTCGCCGCAGGCAAAGACCCCGGCAACAGCCGTACGAGTCGATCCCGGCACGGTCTTTAGGTACCCGATCTCGTCTGTTTCCAACTGGCCTTCCAGAAAAGCGGTGTTGGGAACATGTCCTATGGCGTAGAATAGCCCGCCGCAGGCCAACTCGCTTGTAGCATTGGTCTGCGTATTATGCACTTTGAGCACACCCAGCGTCTTCTCTCCAACCGCCTCCAACGGGACGGTGTTCCACATGATCTCGATCTTGGGATTTTCCAGGGCGCGCTTCTGCATGGCTTTTGACGCGCGCAATTCGTTACGGCGGTGCATCAATATCACCTTGGAGGCGTAATGTGTCAAATGCACTGCTTCCTCAACGGCTGAGTCACCGCCGCCTACCACCACCAAGACCTTGTTGCGGAAGATCGGCAGAGCCCCGTCGCAGACAGCGCAGGCGGATATGCCACGTTGCCAGTATAGGTCTTCCCCTGGGATATTCATCCTCCGGGCAGTCGCCCCGGTTGCGATGATAAGCGCCAGCGCCTCGACCTCTCCGGCCGAAGTAATGACCTTAAAAGGCCGCTTATTAAGAACAACACGCTCAACGGTCTCGGTCTCTATGCGAGCACCATGACGGACAGACTGCTCGCGCATACGGTCCATCAGCACTGGTCCGGATATCCCCTCTGGAAAACCGGGATAATTCTCCACCTCGGTAGTGGTGGTCAGCTGTCCTCCGGCCGCAATCCCTCCCGCCATCATGCCCTCGTACATCAAAGGCTTCAAGTTCGCCCGTGCGGTATAAATCGCCGCCGTATGCGCTGAGGGACCGGATCCAATAATAACCACGTTTTCCATCATTGCCTCCGAATGTTGAAATAGATGCTTTCGCTTATCTGCGCCCGCACAGACCTGCCCAATAAAGCTAAGATACTTAACCTGCCGGCCGACGACCTACTCCTGGTTAGCGCAAAACGGCCTTAACTCTTCCAGACCCTTCAAACCTTCCGACGCACCATTGTCCCGGGCTCGCCCCAGAAGCTCTTCCAGCCCAACTTCCGACTTGATCGTGAACCCGGCGTCCGCAAGCATCCTAAGAGTTCTCAGGTCGGATGTTCCGCGGGCATTCAAATATCCTTGCAGGAAAAGCGAATTGGCCACGTAAAGCCCCAATGGCTCTAGGCTGCGCAGATGCATCTCGCGTCCGGCCGCCATACGTATTTCGGCCTGCGGATTCAAAAAACGAAACAGACACAATACCCGCAGACAATATTCCGGAGTCAAACCAACCGCCTCTTTTAACGCCACCCCTGGTAAAGGCATGAAAAAATTCACCGGGATAGAATCGGCACCCAGATCCCTAAGCCACATGGCCATCTCCACCACATCTTCACGGCCCTCGCCCATACCGATGATCACACCGGAACACACCCGGAGGCCAACCGACTTGGCGGCCCGCAGGGTCAACAAACGGTCCTGAAACGAATGCGTCGTACATATACGCCCGTAATGACTTTGCGAGGTATTGAGGTTATGGTTCAACCGGTCAAGTCCCGCCGCCTTAAGCCTGGCAGCCTGCTCAGGCGTAACCACTCCTGGGGAAACGCATACTTCTATCTTATATTGCGCTTTTATATCCCGCACGAGGCGGCAGACGTGTTCAACCCGTTCGTCCGATGGCCCCGGACCCGAAAAAACCATGCAGTAACGCCAGGCGCCATTCTCCGCCGCGGCACGCGCCTCTTCCATGATCTCGGCATCCGACTTCATGTGATACGTCTCGATAGCGGCCGAAGAAGATGCTGACTGGGCGCAGTAACGGCAATCTTCCGGACAGAGACCGTTCTGTACGTTATTCAGGATGTGCACCGTAACTTGACGGCCAAAATATTGCCGCCTAAGCACATAGGCCGACTGGATTAATTCCAGGATATCCTCCTCACCGGACAACACCCGCAAGGCATCCTGTCGGGACAACCTTCCTGCCGCCCCGACCTCTGACAATCTGGTAACGAAAGCATCGCTCATATCATCAATTCCCCAACCATAATTTTTGTGCATTCTAATACAATCCCCAATTTTGCGGTAGGAAAATCCGCCGTAAATGCTTTATATCAAAGGAAATCAGCTTGCTTTTTGGATAAAAATCCATATAGTGATGATAGCATAAATCAACAATACAAAAATGAATCCTCTACACACATTCCACATACCAGTCATGGGCACTGGGTTCACTATCGACTCGCCCATCCGGGTCGCCCGTTACGGCATTTCCTCCGTCATATCACTGGTGGATGACAGCCTGATAGAAGACGTACGCAAATTTTACGCTACTCGCTACGGCGAAAGCTACACCCCAATAAAGAAACATGATGAAGACTGGCGCGCACGTCGCATAACTGAGTATTTGAACCTGGTAGACCGCATAGTTAACAAACAAGTAGAAAACCTTAAGAAGACCGCCTTTGAAGCCGGTAGCGAAATAACCAAGTACTTTGAATACCTGCCGGATGAATCACCGCTTAAATCGCTCTATAACAAAATGCTCTCCACTCGCGACGCCTCTCAAAAGGCGGCCATGCAGGAAGAATTGCGTACGAAGGTAGCGCCTGGCCGCATCGATGTCAATATCATGACCAAGCTGGATCGGCTTAATGTCGACAAGCACGGAACACAGCTGCCGGAAGAATATTCAGACGCACTATCTGCGCTACGCGGATACGCTAAAAGCACGCTTCATTCAGCCCTGATATTATCGGCCGGATTTAACCGCCGACTATACTCATACATCGAGGAGTTCAAGGATTTCTACGCGGACGCCACCGGCCGCTTCAAGAAAGAGATCGTACTCAAGGTGAGCGATTACCGTTCCGCCATCACCCAAGGCAAGTTCCTAGCAAAGAAAGGCCTGTGGGTATCCGAGTTCCGCGTGGAATCTGGACTCAACTGCGGCGGCCACGCCTTCGCCGGTTCAGGCAACTTAATGGGGCCTATTCTGGAAGAATTCAAGCAGAAGAAACAAGAACTCGTCGAGCAGCTCGGATCCATGTGCCGGGATGCCATGAAACTCAAAAATATGCCGCTGCCGGAACAGATCCCGCCATTCCGACTGACCGCGCAAGGAGGCATCGGCACTGCCAATGAAGACCGCTTCC
Organism: Candidatus Omnitrophota bacterium; assembly: GCA_013335325.1. Classification (GTDB taxonomy): domain Bacteria; phylum Omnitrophota; class Gorgyraeia; order Zapsychrales; family Fredricksoniimonadaceae; genus JAAXVU01. The sequence continues at coordinate 29,089 of JAAXVU010000002.1, forward strand.
TGAAACGGCATTACCAAGTCGTGTCTACTGGCTGGGGATCACCTTTCCTTCTGGTACCGGAAGCAGTGCAGATAGATAAGGACACCCTCGACAGGCTAGCCGCTGCCGGCGAACAGGATATTTTACTTAGCGACGTTTCGCCTCTCAACGTTGCGTTCAACAACCTGCGCAATTCCTTAAGCGAGATCAAGAAGTGCACGCTCATAACCGAGGGACATCCAGGCAGCCCGTGCTATCTGGGACACCTGGCAAATAACACCGAATTCACCAAGAATCCGATATGCACGGCATCCCGAACCTATCAAAAGTTAAAGCTGGAAGCGCTGAAAGCCATGCGGCTTCCTAAAGCGGAATACGACAAAGAAGCAGCCAAAGTCACCAGCAAGGCCTGTATCTGCGCACAGCTCGGTGACAGCGTATACAAGAATGAAAACCTGAACAAAAAGGGTGGGATGTTTCCGGCGGTTTGCCCAGGACCAAACATCGCCTATTTTAACCGTCCGGCCAGCCTGAAGGAAATGATCGACCACATCTACGGCCGCATAAACATAATGCCCTTCAAGAACCGCCCACACATGTTCATCAAGGAACTTAGACTGAACATAGAGCAGTTTGAGAAACTGGCTAAAGAAAGCACCAACAGCACACTAAAACAAACCGATACCAAACTGGAAGAATTCCGCCAGAACCTTTCCGACGGAGTCATCTATTATCGCACGCTATTCCCCCAGATCCTGGAGGAAACCGAGAGTACCCGGCAAAAGCTGCTTGAGCAATTGGAAGAATGCGCCGAACACATAGGTCGCATCAGCGCCACCATACTCCCCGCTGCCAGTGCATAATAAAATCAGCCTTACCTTCCAGCCGGATTATCAAGCGGGACTTGCCCAATTTATTGCAATCTGTTGATTATTTACGAACGACCTGGTCGCCCAAAGCCTCGACGATCTTAAGATAAATGGCTTCCAGATTGACGGGTTTTATCATATAGCCTGAAGTATGCTGCAGCAGAAACTCTTCGTTCTCTTTTGGCACCACAAAGATACCTGTCGAGATCACAATCTTGACGTCCTGGTCGAATTCCCGGATCTCCCGTAAAACATCCCAGCCCATATGGCCCGGCAAATGGATATCCAAAAGTATCAAATCCAGTTTCAAATCCCTGGCCATTTCCACCGCCTTCTGGCCATCTCCGGTAGTAAAAACCTCGACATTAAGCTTCTTGGGCAAGAAACTGGTCAATACGTTCCGAATGTCCATCTCGTCATCTACGACCAGCACCCTGAATATCTTCTTTTCCATAGGTCACCTCTATCAAGTCACTCAGGCATTCAGTAATAGTATGCGCAACACGAACATGTCACCTAGTAAGTGATATGTCCTGACTGATCTTCATGGCACAAAAATCCGGACCGCACATGGTACAGCACCGGTTCGATGTACCGTCTTTGGGGTAAGACGCTTCCCTGAAACGCCGGGCATTTTCTGGATCAAGAGAAAGGCGGTATTGATCCTCCCAGCGGAAAGCGAACCGAGCCTCGGACATGGCATCGTTCCACGCAATAGCCAGCGGATGTCCTTTGGCCAGGTCTGCCGCCAGCGCCGCGATTTTGTGGGCCACGATGCCAGCGCGAACGTCGTTACGGTCCGGCAAGGCCAAATGCTCCTTAGGCGTAACATAACACAACATCGCCGTCCCCATCCAGCCTATCATGGCAGCCCCGATGGCGGAGGTGATATGGTCATATCCAGCGCCGACATCCACCACCAGCGGACCCAAAGTATAAAAAGGCGCGCCATGACAAAGCGCTAGCTGCCGGTCCATATTTTCTTTTATCTTGTTTAAAGGCACATGCCCGGGCCCTTCAATCATCACCTGCACGTCATGCTTCCAAGCAGTAGCAGTCAGCTCACCCAGCACCCGCAGTTCACCGAACTGGGCCTCATCGTTGGCATCAGCGGTTGAACCCGGACGCAGACCATCTCCTAGAGAGAAAGCTACGTCGTAAGCACTCAGGATCTCACAAATCTCCTCAAAATTTGTATAAAGAAAATTCTCCTTATCATGAATACGCATCCATTTGGCCAGAATGGAACCGCCGCGCGAAACGATACCGGTCTTGCGCCTTAAAGCCATGGGCAGGAATTCTCTCAAAACTCCGGCGTGTACGGTAAAGTAATCCACGCCCTGCTCGCATTGCTCGAGCAGAGTCTCCCGGTAGATCTCCCAGGTCAGATCTTCCACTTTTCCGGCCACCTTCTCCAACGCCTGATATATCGGCACAGTGCCGACCGGCGCCGGGCAGTTGCGAATGATCCAGCTACGCGTAGCGTGAATATTCTTGCCAGTAGACAGATCCATGACCGTGTCCGCCCCCCAGCGCAGGGCCCAGACCATCTTCTCCAACTCCTCTCCTACGGAGGAAGAAAGCGCGGAATTACCGATGTTGGCATTGATCTTGGTCAGGAAATTACGGCCGATGGCCATGGGTTCGACTTCAGGGTGATTTATGTTGGCCGGAATTATCGCCCGACCTTCCGCCACCTCTCGGCGGACAAAGTCCGGATCCAAACCTTCCCGTAACGCCACAAATTCCATCTCAGCTGTAACCATACCATTCCGGGCGTAGTACAACTGCGTCAGCGAACGACCCGACCTGGCACGCAAAGGAACATTACGCGACGGGAAATCCACCGCCGACTCATGACGCCGCCCCACCGGAGCAGCTACCGGCTGCACATCTGCACGCTTAGCGATCCATGCCGACCTTATAGGCGCCATACCGGCCCGCATATCGACACTTACTTGCGGATCCGTAAAAGAACCGGTGACGTCATAGAGGCGTAGCGATTTAGCGCCGGAGTCCAGCTCTACCTCCCGGAACGGCACACGCAACTCCGAAAACAATTGCCCCTGGACATACACCTTGCGCGAACCTTCAAACTGCGGCATTGCAATCCGCTCTGGCACCACGCAGACACTATTGGCAGGACATTCTCTCGTCGACAAGAAAACACTCCGGTTGAAGGTTGATAAGTGGAGAGATTATATTACAAACCGCTCAACGAAGGCAATGGAAAATCTGTTGTAAGGAACATTGCCACTTAAGCCTGCAACTGTAGGACAACATCGAGCAATACCAAGCTATTTGGTGACTTCTTCCATGATCTCCATCATGCGTTTTACGTAGTCAGCCCGGGAAGACAACTCGCCTTCGATCAACTGCGCGCTCTCATAAAGCTGGACGATACACTTCTTTAGCATATCGTCGCCGGGATTGGCAATATACCTCCTGGAGAGGTTGCGCATAACAGGATGCTCCATATTGATCTCCAGAATACGCCTGGACTTGGGAACCTCCTGCCCCATCATCTTCATCATCCGCTCCATCTGCCGGTCCATCCCCTGCTCTCCGGTCACAAGCGTGACAGCCGAATCTACCAAGCGCTTGGAAAGCCTGACATCCTCAACCCGGTCTTTCAGAGTTTCCTTGCAAAGATCGACAAAAGATTTGGCCAGCTGATCATCTTCTTTCTTTTCCGCATCACCGGACACCATCTGGATATCCGCTTGGTCGACAGACTTAAGCGGCTTTTGTTCATATTCTCCTATCGACGGCACAATAAAGATGTCTATAGGCTCAACTAGAAACAAGACTTCGATCTCATGCTTACGGAAATATTCCAGATTAGGATTCTGCTCGGCATGCTCCCGGCTGTCGGCAGATAGATAATAGATTTCCTTCTGCGATTCCTTCATCCGGCCCACATAGTCTTTTAAGGAGACCATTTCGCCGGCCTTGCTGGCGGAAGTCTCGAAACGTAACAATTCGACCAGCTTATCGCGGTTGGCAAAATCCGTATTCAGTCCGGTCTTAAAAAGCGGGCCAAAATTCTTATAAAACTGCAGATACAGATCCGGTTCCTTGCCGGCCATACGCTGCAGCCACTGGATGATCTTCGTAGTTAGCGTTGAGCTGATCTTATCCATCGCGGGAGACGCCTGAACCACCTCTCGGGAGACATTTAACGGCAGGTCACTGGTATCCACCACGCCCCGGACAAATTGCAAATACTCCGGCAGGAGCTCCTTGCAGTCATCCATGATCATTATCTTCTTGCTATACAGCTGGACGGTCTTATGCTGCCGTACCCGAATAAGCTCAAACGGGGCCCGCTTGGGGATGAATAAAAGAGCCTTAAATTCCGAACCAGCCCCCTCGATAGAGAGACAAAGCCGCGCCAGCGGGTCTTCAAAGTCGTTGGTGATGAATTTGTAGAACTCATTGCTCTCATCATCCCGGATTTCGCTCTCGCTTTTGCGCCATAACGCCTCCACTGCATTTATCTTCTCATTACCAACGAATATCGGGAAATCGGCGAAGTTAGAATACTTCTTTATGACCTGCTTGACCTTGAATTCTTCAGCGAACTCCTTGGCGTTTTCCTTGAGCCTAAACGATATGGTAGTGCCACGGTCAGATTTATCGATCTCCTGGACCGTGTAGCTTCCCTCTCCGGATGAAGTCCAACGGTAGCCGCGCGACCCCTGGTCCGCATGGCGGGTCTCGATCGTGACCTCATCGGCTACCATGAATACGGAATAAAAACCGACACCGAACTGACCGATAAAATCCCCAGGATTGCGGTTTTCTTCTTTCATCTGCTTCAAAAACTCCAGCGTGCCGGAACGGGCGACCGTGCCGATACTGTTCATGAGATCATCCCTGGTCATCCCGATGCCGTTATCGCGTATAGTGAAAGTCTGCTTGGCATTATCGACGGAAATATGTATCCCCAACTCGACGCCTTTATCCAGGACGTTGTCATCGGTAAGCTGACGGTAGCGCACCTTATTCAACGCGTCGGAGGCGTTGGATATAAGTTCGCGCAGAAAAACCTCCGGATGAGTGTAAAGTGAGTGGATTATTAGCTGCAAGAGCTGCTTCATTTCAGCTTTGTATTCAAACTTTTCTACGCCCTGTTTCTCCATAGCCAAACACTCCTTATTTATAATTCACGCAAAACAACCGGGATTAAATTGATCTTCTGACATCCTACTACAATTCAATAACTCCGGACAGATGAATAAAAAAACTACCGTATCAAGTTATCGAACTTGATACGGTAGCTGCATACCGTTTCAACATTTTATTTACTAAATAATCCCAGCAGTGTCAAGAGCGACAAATCAACCTGCTATGATATGCGCAACTTTTCCTCGCCCGCCTGCCGGCCATCTCCGGAACTTTTATGCACTGGCCGGACTGTTTTCTTTACCACAGCCTGTTTTCCGCTTGACGATACTGCCGGATGCTTTACTATGGCAGCCGCTGACGCATCAGCGAAGCCGGTATCCAGCGTTTTGAATTGCGCCACCATATTGCGCAAGGACTCGGCCTGCGAAGACATTTGCTCCGCTGACGCCGCAAGCTGTTCGGATGCAGAAGCGTTCGACTCGGTGATCGATGTGTTCTGCTCCATAGCGGCCGCCTGTTCCTGTGTGGCATTGGCCACCGACTGCAACTGATCGGCGATCTTCTTGATACCTTCCATTATTCCGCGGACCATTTCGCCGGCCTCTCTGGAGATCGACACGCCGCTTTCCACCTGCCTAAGGTTCTCCTTGATCAAGTTCTGTATCTCTTTGGCCGAAGTCGCCGAACGTTCGGCCAGTTGACGTACTTCATCAGCCACCACAGCAAAACCCTTACCGTGCTCGCCGGCACGCGCAGCCTCAATAGCGGCATTCAGGGCCAGCAGGTTGGTCTGGTCAGCGATATCGGTTATAAGCTCCACCGCCTCGGCCATCTGTTTAGAACCCTTCTCGATGCCAGACATAGCTTCGACATTATTTTCCATCGCCTGCCCGGCTTTTGCGGCATCAACGGAAACATTCTGCGCGATCTCATTGGCACCCTTCACATTCTCCGCATTCGACTGAACCGACGAAGACAATTCCTCAAAGGAGGCCGACTGCTGTTGGGCGCCGTCAGCGATCTGCTGGGACGCTGAAGAAACCTCTTCCGTGGCCGCCATCAACTGTTCGGCGGAACCGCGGATCTGCGCGATTATGCCGGATAACTTTTCAGAGAAAGTATCCATAGCCCGGGCCATGCCCCCCATCTCATCCTTGCGCTGCATATTCAGCCTGCCAGTCAAGTCGCCTTCGGCCATGCTTCCCATCATGTCGACGCTCTTTGTCATGGGCTTGTTGATGGACGCCGTGAGGTATACACCGGCCAATACCGCCAGTACAAAGGCCACCACCGTAACGATCACGACCATCCATTGCGAAGCATCCATGGACCGGTCCGCTCCCTGGGAAGCCTTCTTGCCGCACTCGATGCTGGCTTCGGACAATTTCTTCAAACCATCTCTTACCACCACATAGTGTTCACGCAGAGTGCCCATTACTGTAGTGGCCGTCTTTTCTTTTAGCGCCACTGCCTTGGTGACCTCTTCCAAAGCGACATTGAACCCCTTGAACACATTATCTGCCGCCGGTATCATCTCACCTTTGACCAACGCCATGGCCCCTTCAGCATTTTCGGCCTTGACCGCCTCCTTAATCTTACGCACGGTCTCATGGAACTTGTCGTGGGCGGTCTTCATGTCGTTCAAAGCGCCGGATATGGACGGATTGTCAGTCTTGTAATCCGCGAACCATTTGCCGAAATTGCAGGCCTTGGGGTCTTCCCCCGCCTCAAATAGCTTCTTCGAATTGATCATGTCATAAACTTTGGTGATCAGGGCATAATGATCCGCCTTGAAGCCTGACAGCTTGCCTTGCAATATCGCCGGATTGCCTATATCCAGCTTGTCCAGTTCCTTGAACATGGCCAGGAGTTTGTCTTTCTGCTCGTCGTACTGAGCCACTTCCTTCAGCAATGACTTCCAGAGCGCCTTCTCTTCCTCGGTACTCTCAAGCTTCTCGTAACCCTGCCTGGCCTTAATGAATGTATCATCAGCCTTGGCGATGTTCTCGTACTGACGGTCCCGGTCAGAGACTTTCAGGTCCGGATTCAGCAAAGTCCGCAAGGCCAGCTGGCTGGACGTATACGCATTGGACATCTCCATTGCATACCTTACTGAAGGAAGGGACACGTCCCCTATCTCATCGGTCGCCTTCATCAGATTTTTCAGGCCAAACACACCGACCGTGCCGACTATGGCCGCGATCACCGCAACCAGCACAAAGCCGCCGATCAGTTTCACCCCCAATTTGACATTGTCCAACATACCCCCCCCCTTTTTTACTCATTCCCCCACATGCCGATCAAAACCTCTGATCCATTTAGCATCAGGATAACACCTCGCAACTGATTTATAAATTATCTATGAACCAAACAAGCTTCAAGCAATTAATAATTATTTTTTAGGTAGTTATGAGCATCGACGAAACACTCAAGAAGAGAACCGGCATAAGTAGGCTACTGTGAAAATCAGTACAGCTGAGGGAACGTTACCGGGCCGCAGAAATATCCGGCATGGAAAGGAACATACTACATCCGCGCCCCTATATCCGGCGCGGACCAATTGATCATAAGACCGCAGAACCAGCAAGGGGCCGCGCCGTCTGGCTTATAATAGTTAGCCGCACGGCGCAGCCCCTTAGCACCTGACTGGTCGAACTATTTGCGGATCAGTTCAACATCATCTATGTAATAGACGACATCGACCGGATTGGCCACCAGACTGATCGGCTTGTCGGACACCAAGCCCAGCACTTCTATCTGATAAGACTTGAGCCCTCCGTCAACCTTATTGGCTGGCATCGCGTCCGTTCCGGGGCCGATCCGTTTAACGCTCTTCCAGTCACGCTGATAATCCGCACGCGACAATACATCCTGGAAATAAACCCTGACCTCCAGCCACTCTCCGACATTCACCATGGT
>JAAXVU010000214.1 GCA_013335325.1 Candidatus Omnitrophota bacterium
TGCAACTTCAGAAACAATTGCCGCTTACGCAATGCTCGGAAAAACCGCATTACTCCACCCCGGTCTTGTACCGGTTGGTCAAAGGCAAACGCCAGTCCTTGCCAAAAGCACGACTGCTTATCTTGACTCCCGGCGGTGCCTGCCGGCGCTTGTATTCACTCTTGTCCACCAGCTCGATCACCTTGCGCACGGTAGCCTCATCCGCCCGGGTCCGGGACATATCCGCAAAGGAACCGTGGCGCTCGACATAAGCGACCAGCAGTTCATCCAGAAGAGGATACGGCGGCAAAGAATCCTGGTCGGTCTGATTAAACCGCAGCTCGGCCGACGGGGCCCGCTTGAAGATCGCCTTAGGAATGAGTTCCCGTCCAGCCTTGGCGTTCACAAAAGTCGCCAGCTCATATACCCGGGTCTTCAAGATATCCTTGATGACGGCGTAGCCACCGGACATATCGCCGTAAAGCGTGCAGTAGCCGGTCGCCATCTCGCTCTTGTTGCCGGTCGTCAAAACGAGCCAGCCGAACTTGTTGGAAAAAGCCATTAGCAAATTACCGCGGATCCGGGCCTGTAAATTCTCTTCGGCCTGGCCAAAAGGTAATTCCTGAAAATACGGTTTTACGGCAGACAGGAAAGCTTCAAAGACCGGCTCGATGGGTATCTCGTAAAAAGATATCCCCAGGTTGGCCGCTAACCGTCGGGCATCAGACTTGGTCTCCTCGACATTAAACCGCGTAGGCATGGAGATCCCGCAGACATTGGCACGCCCCACTGCGTCGCAGGCCACCGCGGCCACCAGGGCGGAATCAATACCGCCGCTCAACCCGATCACGACCTTCTGGAATCCGTTCTTGACGATATAATCACGCGTACCCAGGACCAAGGCTGAATAGATCTCCTCGATAAGTGGCAGCGGCTTCAGGCGGGCAACCTTCAATTCCGGTCGCTCTTGTGGAACATCCGTCTTGATCGCCACGACCTTGGCCACCCGCTTTTGCGTCAGCGGGATATCGCACAAGACCAGGTCCTCCTTAAACTGCGCGCCCCGGGCCACGACTTTACCTTTCGGCGACACCACCAGACTGGCGCCGTCGAATACCAGCTCGTCCTGACCGCCAACCAGATTGACATATCCGACATACGCCCCCGTAGTCCGCGCCACCCGGGCGATCAATTTCTCCCGCTCCGCCACCTTCCCTACCTCGTAAGGCGAACTGGACAGGTTCAGAAGCAGCCTGGCACCGGCCTTAGCCTGTCCGATAAATACCCCGTCGGGCACCCAGATGTCTTCACAAATATTCACGGCAAAAGGCATACCGTTCATGCTGAAAAGCCCGGCGGATTTGCCGGGCACAAAATAACGTTTCTCGTCGAAAACGCTGTAGTTGGGCAAGGCCTGCTTATGATAAATGCCCATAAGCTTGCCATTGGCGATCACCGCCGCCGCATTGTACAGCTCGCCCGCCTTGCCGCGATCCACAAAGCCGACTACTGCCGTAATGCCCCGGATACGGCGCGCGATGTCTTGCAGAGCTTTCAGATTATTGGCCACAAAATGGCCCTTAAGCAGCAGGTCTTCTGGAGGATAGCCGGTCAGGCACATCTCCGGCAAAGCCACCAGGTCGGCGCCTTCGCGCGCTGCCCGGTCGCAATACGCCAGGATCCAGTCGCGGTTGCCGGCGAGGTCGCCGACGGTAGCATTGATCTGTGCCAGTGCAATTCGCATCATACAGTTGGTTTTCGGCACCTGCCGCGAACGCGTCCGGCAGACACCTAAGCCGCTTCTCCTTGCATTATCTTGACGAAATTATCGCAAAGCATCCGGCCGTAGCGATGAAAATCGCCCTTTATTTCCTTATACCGCGCCAGCATCGCTGCCCGCTCGTCCGCCTTATCGGCCGCATACTCCCGTGACCACTCGTCTATGCTCTGGCCGGTGATCTCGGCATGAAACTGTAAGCCGTAAGCGTTGGCACCATAACGAAAGGCCTGCATCGGACAGCGCTCCGCGGTCGCCAAATGTAACGCGGCACCGTCTTTGGGCGGCACGCACATATCACCATGCCACTGATAAACCTCAAGCCTCGACGGCAATCCCTGGAAGAGCGGATCCCGTCTTCCTTCTTCTGTCAACTCGATATTGAACCAGCCGATCTCTGGCTTTGGCGACCTGGTGACCTGTCCGCC
>JAAXVU010000104.1 GCA_013335325.1 Candidatus Omnitrophota bacterium
AGGCCCGTAACCTTCTCGGCAGTGCTGAACCCAGGCAGAAATATCAGGCCCAGCTTCTCCTTATCCGACATGCGGGCCGACTGCTCGTCGGTGATAACACCCTTCTTCACCGCCACCGCGGCGATCCTGGCCGGGTCCATGCCCTTTCCGTCATCACCTATCTCGATGCACATGCTGTTGCCCTTGTGGGAGGCGCGCAATAAGATCGTCCCCGTCTCGGGCTTACCGCACTTCTGCCGCGTCTCACGGTCTTCCAGGCCATGGTCAACAGCATTACGTATCATGTGCGTCAGCGGGTCACCCAGACCGTCGACGATCTTTTTATCCAACTCTGTTTCCGCCCCCTCGATCTTGAGATTAACATCCTTGTTGAGGTCCTTGGAAATGTCGCGGACGATGCGCTTGAAACGGGTAAATACGCCTTCGATCGGCACCATCCGGGTCTGCATCACCCCCGCCTGCAGATCAGAGGCTATCTTCTCCAAAGAACTTGTCGTCTCTGAGAGCGTATGGATGTCGTCGACAACTTCCTCATGATTGACCTGGGCGTAGAGCGCCGACAGGCTGACCTTGAGCTCACCTACCATCTTCTGCAAGCGCGACAAATCCTTCCCGCCACCGCTTACCGCACCAGCCATTTCCTTACTAAGTTCTTCCAGCATGCCGGATGAATGTTCCGCCATGCGCATCATGTCTTTCTGCCGAAGCAGGTCGTTATTAAAAAGCCCGACCAGTCGGGCATATTGTGAACGGACAATGACCAGCTCTCCGGAAAGGTTCATGAGCTTATCTAGCTTGCGTGAATCGATCTTGATAGTCGATATCTCGATGGGCGCCCCTGTCGCCACGCCGGATACGACAGCCGCGCCCTTCTGAGCATCAATACCCGGTGCAGCAGGCATCGCAACCGTCGCCACCGGTACTGGCTGGCTTGGCTGAGTCATATCGTTTTCCATGGACCTCTCTCCTGTTATAGAAGAAATGAACTTTTCATCCGCGTTCTCTACCGTTTTTATCGCCAGTCCGTCCATGGCCAATATCTCGCGGATATTAGCCTCGTTGACGTTGGAACAAAACAACGCGCAGACCATTGCATCGGCCTTGATGCCATCCAGCACAGATACCGAAGGAGTGACGGCAATCAAGCGCCCGTTACGGTTAAGTCTTTCCTCGATCATCGCCAAACGCATCGACTTTATGGCCTCGCGGGAGGATATCACAGTCTCGATCAGGAACACATCCTGCCCATGTCTTACACAGGAAATAAGAAGTTTTTTCTGGTCGGCGTTCAGCTCCCGCGACCAATCCACAGCGATCTCCTGCACCTTCGGCACCGCTGGTGCAGCCCCTGACTTTTGCTGGGCCACCTTCATCTCCAGCACCACTTTAATTGAACACTTATCCAGCTCTTTTCCCACCGGGCCGGCGTCATAGGTGATCTTACGCGTGTTCTTTAAGGAATTAACCATGGCCTTAAGAGCGTCCTTGCCGTTAAACAGTGACGGAATAAGGTCGGCAGGCAAGGGTTTGTTCTGCGAGCGGAAAAAATGCAGGATATTCTCGATCTTGTGGGCCAGGTCTGCCATCGGTTTAGCGTTCACGATCCCCGAGGAGCCCTTGATGGTGTGCATAACGCGAAATATTTCGTTAACCAGCTGGACATTCTGCTGCTCTTTCTCTGCCTTTAGCAACATTACGTCCAGCTCATCCAAATTACCTTCGGCCTCGCTTATAAACTGCTCTAGATATTTCTCCGTCACCCCACCGCCATCATCCTGCGCACTATCCTTAGAGCGTGAAACGGCCTGTGGAGCTACTGAAGCCGGCTTAACGGCGGGAGGTTGTGGAGTAGCAGCTGGTTTCGGTTCCGCTACCGGCTGCGCCGCGGCTACCGGTGATCCTCCCGGGTTCAATATAGCTTCTATCTTTTGCACCGACCCATCTATCTCAACCCCCTCAGTTTTGTTCTCCCTCAAAAATTTCAGGAGGTTGGTCAACGTGTCAAAAGCAGCGAACAAAACGTCCACAATTTGCGGAGACAACTTAAGAGCACCGTCTCTGAGTTTCTGCAAAAGCGTCTCGGCCTTATGAGTAAGCCCAACCACCCGCTTCAAACCGATAAACGAGGCCGTACCCTTGATAGTGTGAGCGGAACGGAACATGGTGTTCAGATCGGTCTGCGACATTTCCTGACCGCTCTTGATAGCAGCTTCCGCTTCCAGCATCTTTTCGTTCAGGACCTGCAGATGCTCCTCGCTCTCCTGCAAGAACTCGGGAAGCATTTCCATCACGTCATCCGGTATGGAATTGTCGGACATATTCTCAGTTGACTCCTGTAGACGGTTTCATATCAGCGTTCTCCGCCGCCGGCCCTGACGATCATTTCCGACACATCGGCTATATCTACCTGCATATCGACCGCCCCGGCCACGAAGGCCGCCCGGGGCATGCCATACACGGTACAAGTCTCTTCATTCTGCCCTATAACAATAGATCCCCGCTGGTGCATCTTGAGCAGCCCGCGCGAACCATCGTCCCCCATGCCGGTCAAGATAACACCGACGGCATTATTCGCATAATACTGAGCGACAGAATCAAACAAAACGTCGCAGGAAGGACAGAAACCGTTCACCTTTTCCACGCCGCCTATGTTCAAGACCGCCCCCGAACCGTTCTTTCTGACACGCATCTGGAAACCGCCTGGAGCGATATAGCAGGTGTTATCCTGCAGGGTCTGGCCGTTCTTGGCCTCAAACACGCGCACAGTGCCCAAGGCATTAAGCCGCGCCGCAAAACTCCCGGTAAACGAGGCTGGCATGTGCTGAACCCACACTATCGGCCTGGTCTTGGCCGGCAGACGCTTTATGACTTCTACTGCGGCCTGCACCCCACCCGTCGAGGACCCCACGGCCACCAGATCGACCGCGCGCCTTGTCACCTCGGAAAGAGGCTTTTTCTCCGGCCCCTGTCCGGATGCAACAGGCCTGGCCCCAGCCAAACGCCAACGGTTCCGCCGGGCAATATACTCTATCTTCTCAATAAGCTGCGGGGCCACCTCTCCTAACTGATGCGCACCACCGGTCGGTTTGAGCAAGAAATCCACCGCCCCGTACTCCAAGGCTTTCAGGGTGACGGCTGCCCCTTCGCTGGCCAGCGAACTGAAAATAAATACCGGCAATGGACACTCGTCCATTATGTGACGCAAGGCCTCCAGTCCGTTCATGACCGGCATCTCGCAGTCCAGGATCAATATATCCGGCTTGAGAGACTTGACCTGCTCGATGGCCTCCTTGCCGTTCATAGCCTCGCCGACAACCTCTATCTTGCCGGAGGCTTCCAGCACTTCCCTGAGCACTTTTCTCAGGAAGGGCGAATCATCAGCCGACACTACTCGTATCATACCCATCCTATTTCTGATAGACTGCCGAATAAACCTGACGCAGTCCGGTCTTCACGTCATTAAGACTTTCCGAAAGACTGATAAACAGATACCCGCCAGGCACCAAGCTGGCCACCACATTGTCCGCCACCTTTTGCTTGCTTTGGCCGTCGAAATAAATCATTACGTTACGAATGAAGATAACATCGAAGTCCTTCTCCTTGAACGGCAATAGCAAGTTGTGTTGGACAAAACGGACACTGGAAATTATCTCCCGGGACAACTGGAACTGCGGCCACATCCGGTTTGCCGAATCGGACCATGGTACAAAATACTTATTCTTCATCGAATCCGGCACTTCCTTAATACTGCGTTCGGAGTACACTCCCTCCTTGGCCTCACCGATGACTTCAGTATTTATATCAGAGGCTATGAGTGAAACTTTCCATCCTGGATAATTTTTAAAGAACGACTTGCAGACCAGTGCAATGGAAAAAGGCTCTTCGCCGGTCGAACTGGCTGCCGACCAAATCCTCACCTCGCGCGATTCGCGTTTCCGGACTATCATCTCCGGAAGAATGGTCTCGTACAAAAAATTGAACTGCTTGGTATGCCGGAAGAAATAGGTCTCGTTAGTCGTAAGCGCGTTTATGAATATCTCCATCTCCGCGCCAGTATCACGCTCCAGCAAAGGCACATATTGGGCAAAACGCTCCAGTTTCAATTCCTCCAGACGTTTCCGCAGACGGGCAACCACCAATGGTTTCTTCGTATCCTTAAGGGCAACCCCGGTCTTACGGTACATAATTTCCCGTATCTGGCTGAATTCCTTGTCGGCAATTTCAAGCATAACACCCGTTCAATATTGGCCAGCAGTCGCACCGCCGACAAAGCAATTTATAAACCAACCAAACCTTTACCAGGAGTCGCACGCAGCGTCCGGGAACAAGACTGTCAGGAACGGCCATCCCGGCCCTTATCGGACTGCTCCACGTACTTGTGCAGTGCCATCTTGTGGCCGCCGTCCACCGCCATAAAAACCACACCTATATCAAAGCGCCCGCCGCCAATATCTTCCACCCGAACAACCTTGCCCAGCACCACAAACGGCTTGCGTCCGGAAGGCGCATCACCTTTATAAAACTCGGCCTTATACTTTTCCCAGCCCGGTATATCTATCTCGAGCTTCAGCATGACCCCGATATCGAAGAACACATCGGACTCAAAGAGGATCCCGCCTTCCCCCAAATTCTTGGTGAAAGCGTAAAACTTGTCAGAAGACTTTTGCTGTTCAAATGTGCCCGCGCTGAACGTTTCACATACGATCAGATCCTCCTCGCTCAGACGAACATATTTACGACGATCCTTTTCTTGACTTTGATTGTCCGTCACGGAACCCCCCTTGACTACGGGTTAGCATAAAAGGCGGTCACAAGGCCTTGGAGTCCACCAGCTCTACCAGACGGTGGATCTCCGGCTTGGCTATCTCTCCGTCGGAACCAATGCTCTTGCACTTCATGATCAATTCCTTGGATATAAGAGACGAAAACGCAATACAGGGCAAAGACCGCAAGCGCGCCTCGTCCTTGACCCGCTTGATAAGATGCAGGCCGTCCATTTGCGGCATCTCGATGTCGGTGATCATCAGATTGAAATATTGCTTAATGGCCTCGAAATTGGGCAGTGCGGAAACGGCAGCCAGCTTCTGCCAGGCTTCCTCGCCGTTGCTGGCAGTCTCAGTGTTGTAGCCGGCCTTGTGCAAGTGATCTACTATGAGCGAACGGATAAAGTCGGAGTCTTCCACCACCAAAATCTTCTTGGAGGCGCGGTCCACCACTGAAGGTGCAGAATAATCCTCTGATCCCGGGGCATGCAGATTAGCCGCAGGATTTATGTGTGAGGCTATCTTTTCAAAATCCAAAAGAAATATCACGCGATTTTCTATTTTAACTATGCCGACGGCATAGCTCTGTTCGGTCTGCAACATCTGGGACGGGGCCTCGACCGACTTCCAGGAGATGCGGTGGATACGCGCCACTGACGTCACCATAAATCCTATGACAATAGCGTTAAACTCGGCGATGATAATACGGCCCAGCTTGCGGTCCAGCGAGGCGTCGACCTTCATGTGCCTGGCCAGGTTCACTACCGGAATTATTGAACCACGCAGGTTGATCGCCCCTTCTATGGAAGGATGAGTATCAGGTACCGGAACCAGATCGACATCAGCTTTAATGATCTCCCGGACTTTGGCTATATTGATGCCGTACAGGGCATCTTTAATAGAGAACTCCACTATCTCGAGCTCATTAGTTCCTGTTTCCAGCAATATTCCCGTATTATTATTCACAGCCCCTCACCCCTGTTTGCGGTTCCGGTTGCGGAACTACCGCGGCCCCCAGGCCCGCGGCACCAGCTTCATTGCGTCAGACCATTTTCCCCTGCCCGACTATCACAAGCATCAACGCCTCGAAACAATCTCGTCCATTATGCAGGCATGCATCTTTTCCAGGTTAAGAATAACGATCATCCGGCCTTGCAGTTCACCCAACCCCTGAATATATTCGCGGTCAATATTCATCTTCACTGCCGGTGCTGGATCTACCTGGGACATGTCGAACTTAACATTGTCCAAAACCTTATCCACCACCAGGCTGATGACCGCATCGTCCACAGAAGCCACCAAAAGGCGCGTGTCGGCGGTAAAAGATCTATCGGAGAGATGGAACTGCTTTCTCAAATCGAAGACAGGTATGATAGAACCACGGTTATTGATGACGCCCAGACAAAATTCCGGCATCTGCGGGATAGTGGTAATTTTGGGACACTTGATAACTTCCTGAATAAGTTGGATATCGATACCATATTCCTCATTGGAAAGCTTGAAACATACGAACTGCTTGACTTCGGAAACTCCACTGCCCAATGAAGACGTTTCGGTATCTTTCATGGCTATCCTCTATATATATTTATCTTTTATAACTTATACAAATCTTATTATCATAAAAAAGGGAGGTCAATATAATTGCGAAAAATTGGAGACGTCTCTCTCCCTGAACTACTCGAAGACCGAATTGGCCTGTGTGTCTTCAGGAAGCATCTGAACCTTGCGCTGGCCATAAAGATAAATAGCCAGAAAAAGAACCACCGGGATCGCAATAAATAATATGTACGTCCAGGCCAATGGTTTCTTGGAATGCGGATCGTAAAAAATAGACATGCCTAACCTCCCGAAGCCTTCGCAGTCATAGCCTTGAGCCGTTCCAAGGCACTGGCCTTGGAGACCGCCTTAGCGGCACCGGTCTGGGCAGACTGGCTATCGTGGTTCAGCTTGAATATGAACTCGACATCGAAGACAAACTCCGGCGAACTGAAGCGCCTGATTATCTTGTCCACATCACCGGTGACAGTTATATGCATGACCCGCCCCTGAACGACTGTCGGTATGCTGATATCAAACGAGCAGTCCTGGTTAGCTACGCGTAACTTGAGCCCGCCCGCGACCATGTTGGCCAACTCGCGCATCCCGTCGCAGACATCCGGAGTCACCCGGGTTATCGTATCCTGTAACATCCGGGAGACTATGGCGCACGCTCCCGTTTCCGGCACCGACACCGACAAACTACCCTCTAGTTTTCCAGCCGTACCTATAGTGCATATCAACTCGGCATTGAGCATATCCGAGGCTGCCGGGTCGGAAACCTCCAGCTCCACGTTCATAACCGTGCGAAACGAATCGCGGACAGAATCCACTAGCGCTGATTCCAGGTCTGACTTTAACGACATAACGCCCTCACGAACAGGTAAATTTAAGTCTTAGTTAATTAGAGGAGCTATCGCTTCCTTAAGCTGTTCCGGAGTAAATGGCTTCACCACATAACCACGAAGGTTCGAATTGGCCGCCTTGGCCTGGGCGATCTTATCTGCCGT
>JAAXVU010000003.1 GCA_013335325.1 Candidatus Omnitrophota bacterium
AATCCTGCCAGTTAATTCCCGAATTGGCCAAAATGCCAACATCGGTCCAGTTGATGCCGGTCTTGGTCAACGCTTCCAGATCTGACCAGTTAACACCGGACACTGTCAAGGATTCCAGATTCGCCCAATTCACTCCCGTCGCCGCCATCGCTCCCACATCCAGCCAGTTGACGCCCGTTGTACTTAAAGTTCCTACATCCGACCAATTCACGCCCGCACCAGTAAGATATGCGATATCGTCCCAGTTCACTCCGCCATTGGTCATCTGGTCAAAACTCTGCCAGTTGATACCCGAAGTTGTCATCTGCTCTATATTCGACCAGTTCACTCCCGACGTGCCCATTACTCCAATATCCGTCCAGTTAACCCCGGTCTTAGTCACCAACTCCACATCCAGCCAGTTGATGCCGGTCGCGCTCCATACTCCCACATCGGTCCAGTTGATGCCGGTCTTGGTCAACGCTTCCAAGTCTGTCCAGTTAACGCCAGCCACGGTCAACGTGCCCAGATCGGACCAGTTCACTCCCGCCGCCGCCATCGTGCCCACATCCAGCCAGTTGATACCTGTCTTAGATTGAATGGCTATGTCCTCCCAATTAATGCCATTCGTACTCATTACACTTACATTTTCCCAATTGATGCCATTACTGGATAAGGTCATTAAATCTGCCCAATTGATACCGGATACTGCTAATTCACTAATACTATTCCAGTTAATAGCTGACATTGATAATGCATTAATATCCGCCCAATTCAAACCTTGAGACGATAAGATCGCAAGATCAGACCAATTAAGACCTGATTGCGAAAGGGTATTAATATCAGTCCAATTAATGCCGGTCGATGATAACCTCTCAAGATCGGCCCAATTAATACCGTTATTGGACAAAGTTTGAATGTCTAACCAGTTAATCCCGACATCAGAGAGGGCAGCTATATCGCTCCAGTTAATTCCCTGGATGGACATGGTTTGAATATCAGTCCAATTCACCGCTGAACGGCTAAGCATGTCTAAGTCCGACCAGTTAATTCCTGCTACGGTTAAGGACTCTAAATCAAACCAATTAATACCCGTTACTGTAAGGGTTTGAATATCATTCCAATTAATACCAGCATCCGTCATTGTTCCTATATCTATCCAATTCACGCCTTTTTGCGTAAGAACCACTAAGTCCTGCCAATTAATGCCAGCAGAAGAAAGTGAGGCAATGTCCATCCAATTAAGTGCATCACCAGTCATGCTGCCCATATCAGCCCAATTAATCCCGCTTGACGATAAAACAGACAGATCTGTCCAATTGATTCCAGCAATACTCAAAGCTTCAATATCACCCCAATTCACTCCCAAATGACTCAAGGTGCCTATATCTTCCCAATTTATACCGGCTACAGTCCATGTCTGTATATCTAGCCAGTTTATCCCGCTCCGGCTCAGAGTATCGACATCACTCCAGTTCACACCTGCAGAAGTTAATGCTTCCAGGTCGCTCCAATTAATACCCCCATCTGTAATGATGTTCAGATCAGACCAATTGACGCCAGCGCTAGTAAGACTGCTAATATCCGACCAGTTGATTCCGCTGTAGCTAAGACTTACAATATCTGACCAATTGACCCCGGAAGCAGTCATGTTAGCCACATCGGACCAATTGAGACCGGCAGAACTAAGTTTTTCCATGTCCTGCCAATTCACGCCTGACTCTGACATGGTAGCAACATCGCTCCAATTAATGCCCTGAGTAGAAAGAGTCTCGATATTCAACCAATTAACACCTTGGACTGACAAAGTTTCGATATCTGTCCAGTTAATCCCTCTGGTGGTCACTACATTAATATCAGACCAGTTAATTCCAGATGTCGCCAGCGAACCCAAGTCGGCCCAATTAACACCGTTACTACTCAAAATCTGCATATCCAGCCAATTAACCCCAGCTGCCGACAAAGAAGCAACATCTATCCAGTTGACACCTGTAATGCTCATCGAACCAATATCAATCCAATTAATACCAGCAATACTTAAAGAACCTATATCTCCCCAATTAATATCAGAACTCGCCAGAGCGTTTATATCCGCCCAATTGATGCCCAAGGATGAGAGTAACGCAACATCTGACCAATTGATCCCTATATTGGTTAAAGTTTCCATATCCAACCAATTGATACCTGTTGCAGCCATACTGCCTATATCATGCCAATTAATACCAACTTCACTCAATCTGGAGATATCTTCCCAATTAACACCCTGAGTTGATAACACCGTTACATCTTCCCAATTAATAGAGGAAGATGTCATTGTCATAATGTCATTCCAGTTGATGCCAATCGCCGCTAGTTGTCCAATATCCAGCCAGTTAACTCCAACGGCTGATAGCGTTGCCACATCACTCCAGTTGACTCCTGAGGCAGTCAAAGTGCCAACGTCCAACCAATTAATTCCTGCATCAGATAATGCACCAATGTCCATCCAGTTAACATGTGAATAGGACAATGCATTCAAATCGTTCCAATTAATTCCCACCGAACTTAAAACAGTAAAATCAGACCAATTCATACCAGCTAAAGACAATGTTTCTATATCCTGCCAATTCACACCTTGTTTGCTAAGAGAATCAATATCTGCCCAGTTAATCCCTAAAGATGTTAATGTCCCAAGATTTGCCCAATTCACACCTGCTTCAGAAAGATTGCCAATATCTGTCCAGTTGACTCCTTCGGTAGAAAATGTCTGCACATCGAACCAGTTAATTCCAATAACAGTTATCGTTTGTAGATCTGTCCAATTGATGCCGGCTTTGGAGAGTGTTTCAACATCAGACCAGTTAATGCCCTTATCTGTTAATACCGCAACATCATCCCAATTGATACCGGCTGATGTTAAATTATCAATATCCTCCCAATTAATGCCTTTTGCCGCTAAAACTCCAATATCAGACCAATTCACACCCTGAGTGCTTAAGAACCCAATATCAGTCCAATTAATACCGTTGAGCGACAAGCTTCCAACATCTAACCAATTGACGCCTGCAGAAGTCATGTCGCCGATATCCAGCCAGTTAATACCCTGCTGTGACATCTTTTGTATATCTGACCAATTAATACCAACCTGTGTCAATGTGTCGATATCGTCCCAATTAATACCTGTCATTGATAAGGAGGCAATATCGATCCAATTAATTGATCCGTTGCTGAACGCAGCCCAGTCATTCCAATTAATTGTCGAGTTGCCCATATGTGCAACATCAGCCCAATTAATTCCTGCACCAGCTAATACAGACAAATCGGTCCAATTCACACCAGCGTCTGCAAAAGCGGCTATGTCCTCCCAATTGATACCTTTATCCGACAAACGACCAATATCTTCCCAATTTATTCCGGATTCGGTCATATTCTGGACATCATTCCAATTAATACCACCTTTTGTTAAATTCGCTATATCCGACCAATTAATAGATGTTACTGTCATGGACGCAAGATCATTCCAGTTAATAGCTATTGATGAGAATACTGCTAGATCATTCCAATTGATGCCGGTTCCAGACAAGACAGCTACGTCTCCCCAGTTAACTCCATGGGAACTTAAAGTTTCTATGTCATTCCAGTTCACTCCAGCCGCTGTCAATAAAGCCAAATCACCCCAATTAACTCCAGCCTCAGAAAGAGTACCTACATTAGCCCAGTTCACACCTGTTCTGGACAAAGCGTCTATATCGCTCCAATTAATACTACCTTGTGTCAAAACTGCGAGATCTATCCAATTAATAGAGGAAAGACCTAACACAGCAAAATCAGTCCAGTTGACGCTTGCTTCTGATAAAGTTTCCAAATCGGCCCAATTTATGCCTGCTGTTGTCAATGCATTAACATCATTCCAATTCACTCCAGCTGCAGTAAGAACAGCGACATCCTCCCAATTTAAGCCGGTATTGGACAAAGTTGTCAGGTTTTCCCAATTAACACCGATCGTACTTAAATGCTCCAAATCAGTCCAATTGATACCTTCATCACTCAAGCGGGCAACATCGTTCCAATTCACACCTGAAGCTGTTAATGTGCTAACATCCGCCCAATTGACACCGATCAAACTTAGTGCCCCTAGATCGCTCCAATTAAC
Organism: Candidatus Omnitrophota bacterium; assembly: GCA_013335325.1. GTDB lineage: Bacteria > Omnitrophota > Gorgyraeia > Zapsychrales > Fredricksoniimonadaceae > JAAXVU01. The sequence continues at coordinate 4,112 of JAAXVU010000003.1, forward strand.
TCCATTAGAAGAAAGTACTGCCAAGTCGAACCAGTTAACTCCAGTAGCGGACATGGAACCAATGTCCAGCCAGTTGATGCCCGCAGCAGAAAAATGTGCTATATCATTCCAATTAATTCCCCGGACAGAAAGCGTTACCACGTCATCCCAATTGACTCCCGACGAGGCCAGTGCGCCTATATCTAACCAGTTAACGCCAGCAGCGGACATAGTTCCCACATCAAGCCAATTCACTCCTGCAGAACCCAACGACTCAATATCCATCCAATTAATGCCCGCGTCTGTCAAACTGGCCAAGTCTGCCCAATTAATGCCATTAGCTGCCATAGTCTCTATGCCAATCCAGTTAATTCCAGCAGCAGAAAGGGTGCCGATATCTTCCCAGTTGAGTTTGCCTTGACTCATGACAGCAACATCGAGCCAGTTAATGCCAACCGCAGAAAGTGCGTCAATATCCATCCAATTGATACCTAGGGAGGACATCTCACCAATATCTATCCAGTTAATGCCCTTATTAGACATTGCCCCAACATCCGTCCAGTTGATACCCTGGTGACTTAACATCTCCATATCAGTCCAATTAACTCCGGCAGTACTTAGATCACCAATATCTGTCCAATTAATAGCGGCAACAGAAAGAGTTCCAACGTCGAGCCAATTAATACCTGTTTCGCCAAGAACTTCAATGTCCAGCCAGTTAATACCCCTCGAACTTAAAACTCCCAAATCAGACCAGTTGATTCCTGTAGACGCCAAAACTCCTACATCAGACCAATTAATTCCCTTGGCAGTCATCGATTCAACATCTGTCCAGTTAATACCCTGCGCGGCCAGCGCACCAATATCGGACCAGTTGATCCCTTGTCTGGTAAGAAGTTCGATGTCAGTCCAGTTAACGCCAGCCGCACTCAGGGCAACAATATCCGTCCAATTGACTCCTGTGGCAGATAAAACACCAACATCACTCCAATTGATAGCTGTAGAAGATAATGCTCCGATGTCCAACCAGTTAATACCCGCTAATGTCAAACCCTCCACATCCAGCCAATTGATACCAGTATCGGCCATAGAGCCTATATCCGCCCAATTTATACCTTCTTTAGTTAGGGATTCAATATCTTCCCAATTCACACCCGTTGAGGAAAGCCTCACAATATCTGACCAGTTGATACCGGACATAGACAAACTGCCAATATCGTCCCAATTAATTCCTATAGCAGCGATGACCTCCACATCTGACCAATTGATTCCTGCTTGTGTCAACGATTGTAGATCTGCCCAGTTTATTCCAACAGTGCTCATGTTCTGTATATTAGACCAATTCATTCCGGCAACCGTCAGCGTCTGTAAATCTGACCAATTAATTCCGGCTCTTGTTAAAACATCGAGGTCATTCCAGTTTAAATTGCTTTGGGATAGTACCGATAGATCGGACCAGTTAATACCAACGGCTGCAAGATAGGATATATCGCCCCAATTTATTCCCGTGATCGTCAGAGCTTCCAGGTCATTCCAGTTGATACCAGCTGCCGAGAGCGCACCAACATCAACCCAGTTTATTCCACTGTAAGAAAGCGACTGAATATCCGTCCAATTTATATCTGCACCAGATAAATACGCAATGTCCTGCCAGTTAATACCTAAAGTCGAAATAGTGTTAAAATCCGTCCAATTAACACCGGCTTTGGTCATTATCTCTAAGTCTTCCCAATTCAACTGATTGGTTGACATGACGGTCAAATCATCCCAGTTAATGTTTGCAGTGGTAAGATCAGCCAGATTAGTCCAATTAACTCGATCCGGCCAATTGACGCCAGCACCAGTCATAATGGCCAAATCTCCCCAATTAATTCCTGATGCGGCCATGTAATCCAGATCCGACCAATTTATACCAAAGTCGGACAGGACCGCCAGATCGGTCCAGTTGACGCCGGCCGCGGCAAATACTCCGATATCGTACCAATTAATACTCATGTCGGTCATAACGCCCAAATCAGTCCAGTTGATGCCGGTGGCGGTCATGACATCTATCTCCTGCCAATTGACTCCGGAGATGGTCATGCTATACAGATCATCCCAATTAATTCCAGCTGCCGTAAACGCTGTTAAATCCGTCCACTGTACACGGGACTTGCTCATGGCGGCGATGTCATCCCAATTGACTGCTGCCATTTGGTCGGTCACTGACTTTATGGAAGATACATCTGACATCAACACTTCTATGTCCTGCCAATTGACACTAGAAGCAGTGGACAGATCAGTGATGTCTTGCCAGTTAATGGTATCCAGTTTGGATTTGATCACGCCTATATCGGTCCAGTTGATGCCATCAGTGAAATCGATAATATTGTTCTTGGCCGCCGACATGTCAAAGTTGGAATAGGCTGTGTACGTGGTGTTGCTGTTAACGATCCGCAAATAGATTAAAAATGTATCTTTTCTCTGGTCTTTCAGGGGTTTCCATGCGTTACGCGTGTTGCTGCCGTCGGCTGTTGAGTACTGCGGCTGAAACCAATTCTTTTCCGAGTTGTAAACAAAAGCCGCAGTGTCCAGCGTAACGGCGGCAGTTCCGGCCGAGGTGTAGATGATCGCATCGCAGGTAGGGGTCCCGGACAAAGGCTGACGATCACCGTCCTGCTCTATCCAGGTATAGATAGCATAATCCAAATACGTGCTGTCCCACACCGCGGCGAACTTGGGACTGGTACCAGGGAAAATATCGAAAGTGTCGGAAAGCGCGCTCCCCAGTCCGGTGGTAGCGGCACGCAGAGTATAAAGATTGCCCGACTTGCTTATGCTAAGTCCGCTGAAAGTCGCGAGGCCGTGCGACACCGTCACCTGGACTGTTCCCAAAAGCTCTCCGGCACCAGGATTTCGTTCAATTGATAACGTGACGGTCGTGGAATTATCACTGGTCACCACATTGTTATTGGCATCCAACACGGCAACTACCGGCTGACGGTCGAAGGAAAAGTTATGTTTCGCGCTGGAAGGAGAAACCAGAAAGGCAATATGGGTTGCCTCGCCGTAAGACAGCGAACCAGTTGTGGATGATGCGCTGCCTGAACCGGACTGGGAACCACCTGTAAAAATATCTCCGCCAATAGTGGTTTCCGCGCTACCGGATTCCGGTCCGCCAGAGAATTGAGCAAAGGCCGTAGACACGAAGGCCGCCGCAAATACATTTATTATTAAAATAATAATAAATGTGACGGCACAACGGTAAAACTCTTTGCTGATAGTCTTTTTTTGTCTATTTAATCTCATCACCAGGGATCAACTGGTATGGTGGAATTTTACAATGCCTATTATCTTGTTAACCTATTACATCTTCAATATTTATTTAAAAAATTTATAACACTTTTTAATAGAATGTATAAAGGAAAGAGTAAAATTTCTCGTCGGAGAAGAGCATTAGGGAGCCGTCCTGGCAAAGCGAGCCCCATAAACAATTCCGGCAGAAGCATCAAATCGTTTTGCAAGACCCTCACTATCAGGATCCTTGGCTGCAAAACCCCGCGAAGAAATCTGGAAGTGTCGCAAACTGGCCGACTGGTAGTCGCCACCGCGATAACCTATGCCCACAGTACCGGTTACACCGTAGCGCGAATCAGTAATATTGATTCCTGGCCAGTCAACATTGGTAGCGTTGCCTTCATAGCCGGAAACACTTGATAATTCGCCATCTCCATGCGTACCCAAAAACTGACGCCCTTCTGGACGACCTAAGGTCACAGCCGGCTCTGCAACATTTCCAGAAAGATCCATATTGCCATAATAACCGCCTCCACTGGTAGTTCTAGAAGTGGCATTCTCAGCAAAAATTCCAACACGCAATGGCCCCTTCTGCCCCTGCGCGGCACCAGCCACACGGCCATCCCCAGTAGACCACCCCAAAGGATTTCGGTTCAAATTAGCCGTGCTATTATAGATTGCCTCAGAGCCAGTTTCATCTTGGTTAGGAGGAAAAATTTCTTCCGAGCCAGCAGCACGATAGGCAGTAGTCCCCCATGCATACTCATCGGCCACAGCTGCAATGTCTACACCGCGCGCAGCTTTTTCATATTCCAACTCTGTAATAGGCCGTAACGCTGACCAGTCCGCAAAAGCAGCTGCGTCGGGCCAAGAAATAAATGTCATGGCACGGGCAGGACGTTCTGTCTTGGCTTTAAGAACAGGGCTCGAGGAATCCCAAGAAATAGTATTGCGATTTACTACTCCGTCGGAACCCTTACCACCATCGATAGCAGAAGTAACGTCCCTTTTGAGTCTGGCTTCCGATGAAAGAGCATTGAAGAATGCAACCCATTCACCTTCAGTAAGCTCATATTTCATTAAGTAAAAACCGTTGTACCCTTTCGGAAAAGAATTGGGCAAAAGAAAAACTTCTCCGTTTGCACTCTCACCGGATGATCCTGAACTTTGATAATAATATCCACTTGCTGAGGTGTTAGTAGTAGTAATTGCATTCTCGCTTGTGATATACCAAGGAGTATCGTCAGCACTACCTTTCTTGAAACGAAAGTCCGACGAGCTAGCACCGTCTCCGGCAAAGAAAGCCCCCGAAGGAATATACACCATCTCTATACCATACAGACGTGTCAACGTATTGGCCGCCTTAGCTACATCATCAGTAAGCCCATCCTGTCCATAGTCCCAGACGAATTGCACCAACTTTACAGCCAAATCACCTGTGCCTGCATTTGCTCGCCTAAAAAAAAGCCCCTTCATATCTGTCGGCACAACAATTTCAAATCCGGCGGGAACCACAAAGCCGGCGGGATTAACTCCCTTGGCAGCCATCGTAGCATGATGCCAAGTCTGACCGGCGTCCGTCGAGTATTTCATAAATACCCACACGGCATCATGCGAAACCAAGGTTCGCCAGCTGTTGGACTGACTTAAATCAAATCTAAATGACATAGTGTGCGCGGTAAGATTGGTAGAAGATTCGTCAAAATTTCCAAGCTGCAAGTTGTTAGCAAAGGAAGTCTGCGCTATGAAGCAAAGGAAGAAAACAAAAAGAAGGATATTTCTTAACATAAAATACCAGGCTGGTTACGGTTTAGTAGAAAAGATTATTCGCATGAACGGACACCGCGTCCGCCCACGCTAGCAGTTGCATCTGCAACGGAATAAGCTGCTTGCATGCGGTCAGAAATACGCAGCCGATCGGCATTGTCCGACCAGGAACCGCCACGCAATCCAGATCCAGCTGAACCTGTCACACCTTTGGAAACATCAATATCCATGCCGGGCCATCCGATAACATTGGCATTGCCAGTGAAGCCGACAGCCGTGGACAAATATCCGTCACCCATCTGACCAGTAAAGAGTAAACCGTCAGAGTTTCCAACTGTTACCACCTCTTCACTGACATTACCGGACAGTTCCATAGCAGCATAACTACCCGCCCCAGACTGCTCCCGCTTAGAAATACTGGTTGCGAACATACCGCTACGTAATGATCCTGACTGATATTCCGCCCCCAGTCCGGCATCTCCGCCTGACAAAACGGTACCACCGTAACGAGCATTGGCAGAAACTGTAGTCACTGTTTCATCCGCTGCTTCTTCTGATACACCCGACAGCGCTCCTGCCGCCACAATATCTGTACCGCCCCAAGCGAACTCACCCGACAAAGGCATATAAGGACCTCGGGCCAATTTCTCAAATTCCAGTTCCGTCATGGGGCGTAAACCGGCCCAATCCAAGAAAGCGCACAACCCCTTCCAACTTAGATAGCTCAACGCCCGCGCAGGTCGCTGCGAAGTACAAACCAACGGGTCTCCAACACAGGCTACAGTGTTCCGCGCCAATACAGCATCAGAGTTTTTATGACTAGGATCTGTCAAATCATGCTGGGTACGAGCGGTAACCGGAAGCGAATTAATAAACTCAACCCACTGACCTTCTGTGATTTCATATTTAGCAGCGTAAAAAGCATTGAAACCTTTAGGATAGGCTGCAGGTATTGTAAATGTCGCACCAGATGCAAACTCGCCAACATTGGAAGCCGAAGAATAATAGTGTCCGCCAGAGCTAACAGACGAAACATTAATCGCGCCCTCACTTGTAATATGCCATGGTGCATTATCCGAACTCCCCTGACGAAACGCTGCATTAGAAGATGCAAAATCGCCGGCATAAAAATCTCCCTCTGGAACTAAAACCATTTCCATGCCGAAAACATTAATACCAATCTGGCTGTTTGCATCAAAACCACAGCTCGAATAATCAACCGTAACCATAACATTCTTTGATGACATGGTTCCTACAGGCGCATTGGCCTTTCTTCTCAAGAAAGTACCGATCTTGTCACCAGGAACAAATAGTTCTAAATAAGAATTAGTACCATAACCAGTGCCGGTCGGATCAACGCCTGCCACAGACATCTGACAAAGCCGCTTCTCAACGGCGCCAGACTGTACATCACTCATTCGCACAGTCAGCCAAATAGCGTCGTGATTAATTTTGTTCTTCCAGGAATTGTCCCATGAAACGTCAAAAAAAACTGCAAGCGTTTTAGCCTGCACATCCCTGACTCCCATCTGGACATTGCTTATGGAAAGATTGTTGGCAAGTGAACTCGCCGGAAAAGACATGCACAATAACAAGCACACAATAAAAGAGAAAAGAAACACTCTGAGCTTCATGTCGCTCCTTTATAAGGGAATGTGTGCAATATTTAAAGGCTCAAAAATCTGAGAACCAATTTGAACTACCTTGCAATATTCAAATGGCCGGTCTGTTCCGGCTTGTCGATCTTCATGTTAACCTTGCCCCTGGCATGGAGCTTGGCTGTTACTATTTTCTCTTCAACAAGATTGCGATCCGCAGCCTTAGGCTTAAGATACAAATACCACTGATAATGTTTTAGTGCAGTTTCCTGATCTCCGAGAAACTCTCCGCTAACAAAAGCAAGATTAAAATGCGCGTCGGCATCATAGGGCATCAAATCTACCGCCTGATAATATTCCACCACAGCACGCTGATATTCCCCTCTCTCAAAATAAACATTTCCCATATTGTAGTGAGCTCTAGCCAATTCCTCTTTAAACTTTTCATCCTCGGGATCAACATCTCCGCCTTTTTGTAAAACAGCATTGGCTTGCTTTTCGATCTCCAAAGGAGGCAACATGGCTTCCGGCATTATTTCTGACTTAACTGCTTTCTCTTTTGTATTATTAGCTTCCGTCAAATTTGCTTCCATCTTCTTTAAACGATCTTCAAAAGATTTCTGCTGATCTTCCATCTGAGAACGCACATCTTCAATCTCTTTGGTATATTTTTGATTCAGGTTCTCCACTCTACGGATATCTTTTATAAACTGTTCACGCTCCTGCCGCATTTCATCTACTCTTTTAGCTTCGGACTCTTTCTCATTACGAAGCTTCTCGATTTCCTTCTGCAAGGCTACAGGGTCTGACTGAACATTATCCGTAACCGGCGCAGCGGTCTGAGCGGACACTGTCCGAAAAGACCACATGGCAAACATGCCAAACGCAACGATCATGCACAACGTTGTGTTTGCCCAGTTTTTTGAGGATAGTCTCATAAAAGCCTCTCCGTAAGAGTTTGTTGTTTGCAAAATCAATTATATGCCTTGGACGGCTTAATAGTGCCAGATGGAGCCTTGTAACTTTCCTTGCCAGTCAAAATATGCGGAGTAATAAAAATAACTATCTCCGTCGATGTCATGCTGTCCGAGTCTCTGCTGAACAACTTGTCTACTACCGGCATGTCCATCAATATAGGCAAACCTTTTCTTGAATGAACCTTATCATCCTTGCGCAAACCAGCCATTATAATAGTAGTGCCATCTTCCACAACCAAAGTTGTTTCAACTTCGGTTTTGTTGACTTGCGGAATGCCGCCACCCTTGGAGCTCAATGTGCCTACGACCGAGGAAATCTCGGGACGTAACCGCATAGTGATCATTCCGTCATTATTAATGATGGGTGTCACATTTAGTTTCAAACCTACATCAATGAACCGTACATCTTCACTAGTTATTGCATTATCTCCAGTACCCGATACGGTCGAAATAATATATGGTACCGTATCCCCTATGTGGATTCTGGATTCTTCATTATTAACTGCCAATATCTGTGGATTAGACAAAATTTTAGTGTCGCTGACTTGATCCATTGCACGCACATCCATCACAAACTTATCGACATTGATGGTGCCGAAAGCGACCTTGCCAAAAGTATTATGCAAATTATCGGAAGAACTCATGCCGCTTACGTTCATGTAATTATTGGCAATATTGATTTTGCCAATACTTTTGTCCTTCGTTAAAATAGACCAATCAATACCCGCATCATGCGTCGGTTTCAATATTACCTGAAGAATACGTGCCTCAATCAAAACTTCCTTTGTCGGCTCATCTAGATGACGAATGATCTTCTCTACCTCTTCTTTGCGCCCCGGGAAGACACGAATGATAAGCTGATTAGAGCGCTCATCGGAACTAATAGACCCGACGGACTTCGCATCTATGCGCATCCTGAGCTTATCCGCCACCACATCTGCCTTGGCATATTGCAAATTAAAAATAACTGTCTCCAAAGGCTGTTCGATATCTTTGACAACCTTTTTCATCTTTTCGATTGAAACTGGCGTGTCGATCAGAACAACCGAACCAGTATCTTCATCTATTATAATCTTGCCGACATTGCTCTTAAGATTATCCAGCGCCGCCAGAACATAGCTAGGCTTGGCATACTGCAAGTGCAAAGTCTCTACTACAGTCTTTTCTCCGAATGGCTTTCCAAACATAGCCTCATACTCAACCGAAGTCATGACCTGCACTATATTATTCTGAATCTGGTAAGCCAGCTTGTTGGAGATGATTACGATATCCAAGGCATCCTTAATAGCCACATTGTCCAGCAATACTGTCGTTCTGCCATCGACAGCTGGACTGATGACCACGTTGAATTCACCTTTCATCGCAAGAAATTTAACCACATCCACAATATTCATGTCGCGGACATCAAGCGCAATCTTACGCATCATACGCTCATCAAGAGTTTCCTTGGGCTCCGTGAGGAGAATGGGCTTTGGCACCTGCCCCTTGTCCTCCGCGCGCGCAGGAACATTGCCCAACGCGATCAGACCGATGGCGGAAAGAAAAACGATCCCGACGATCTTTTTGGATAGGAAGTTGTAGGGTGTCATAGCTTGATAACTATCTCCTCGTTTTCGTAACCGATCACGACCCTGTCAGTGTAAATGGTCTTGATAGTTACATCTTCAAGTTTATCTCCCTCTTTCAAAAACTTCGTGACGCCGTTGGCCTTATCCTCGATCATGACCGTCGCCGACTCCGGCATGTCAAGCCAAGCGACCCCTACCAATTTGAAATTCTGCATTTTCTTTTCAAGCACAGCCCTGGCAGTTACGACTCCTGAAGACCCGCCTTCTTTCTTCTCGAAAGGTTGAAAAATATTCCTCGTGCCAATTTTGTCTAAATAATAAGACAGGCTTCTTATCTGTGGAACAAAAAGGTTGATCGCATCTCCATGCGCAGGGCCATCAACGGAAACTGACACATTCTGCTTCAAAAGTTCCATGCCATTCCTGACTTCATATCCGCAATAAATTACACCGGACAAAACAGCAACCATCAATAAATAATTAAGCTGCTGCGTGTTTACAGCAAACAGGCCGCGCGATCTTCTAGCCGCAGGAACAACCGCACCAGAAGAAGAGTCTTGCGCCTTCTTAGTGGCTTCGATGATTTTAAGCAGCTTTTCTTCTGCGGTTTCTTTCTTAGCCATCGACGGAGAAATAAATTTTAATGTTTTAAAATATATGAACTTCGAACTGTTTTCATATTAACATAGGTCAATACCGCCGCAAGGGAATTTTAGATTTTTTTCCTCATAAAAATATAAATAACAAATTTACCTGCTCCAGTCAGGAAACCGGCTGCCCGAGCGTAAGCCCTTACAAGAAAAACCGCACCCGCCGTTAAGCCTTCTGGCAGGCTTGGCATCATTCTTAAACCAAAACCTTCCTCCAACATGAAAATGGCTGCCAGAAAAGCAATCGCATAAAGCGGTAGCATACAGACAAACAATACCAGACTTACAATTACAGCCGGAACCTCTGCAATGTCCTTCCAGAATGTATAGTCATCCCCGGCTGCCATGCCCGGATGATCGACATAAATACGCGCCCTCCAAATGCCATGCCGGAACTGCTCTTTCAGGTACCTTCCAAGATCTGCCTGATGGTAATGATCGACCAGAGCATCCTTCAAAAAGCGTATCCGCCAGCCGTTACGGATCACCTTGTAGCTTAAATCATTGTCCTCGCCGCTAGCTCTTCTATACTGAGCATTAAAGCCGCCAACCAATTCAAAGACATCTCTTCGGATAGCAAAGTTATAACTGCCAAATGCCCTGGGAAACTCTGGCATCAGGCAACGATGACGAAACTTGATCTCATAATGGATGACCCTGGCCAGCCAAGACTCCGGGTTGGCAATGCCGTAACCTCCCGACACCACCGCCACGTTGTCAGCCTCAAAACCTCTTAACATCTTCTCAAGCCACTCACGCTCCGGACAACAATCGGCATCGGTAAAAAGCAGTATCTGTCCGGAAGATTTGCGAGCACCGCAGTTTCGTGCGCTCGCCGGACCGGCATTAGCTTGAAATATATACTTTACCCCGGGATGTGCAGAAACGACCTGCCTGGTCGCGTCGGTAGAACCGTCGTCCACGACCACGATCTCGAACGGCTGCCTGCAGGTCTGCTTTTCCAGCGCCGACAGGGCATCTCCGATCGTGTCCGCGGCATTATAGGCGGGAATAATTACGCTTAACGACAAGGCATCCATTCTTATTTCCGATCCATCCGTTCTACTAGTCGACGGATCTCCAGCTCCAGCATGCCGATCTTCTGGGCCATGCGGTCATTGCGACGGTTCTGGTGACAAAGAAATACCGTCAGCAACAAACTAACAAAAACAAAGATACCAAAGAGTCCGAAGAAAATAAAATTGCTCGGAACCTCAAAGCCGAACAATCGTGAAAGCGCGAACAGCCAGTCGCTGAAGATAGCACACAGCAAGCCCAGAACGCACACAGTGAGCCAAATGAAAGCATATTTAAATGACAAGGCTTCCCGACGGACAAGCTCCAGTACAAAAAACAGAATAGACAGTGACAGCCCGAAGGCAAGGACTCTTATTCCCATGGCCCGAACACCTTTCTGTCTTTAAACATATCCAGCATGATCGCCCCAGTGACTTTGATCATGTAATAAGGCGACTTCAACTTGCCGATAGAACTCTTCCCGGAACTGCGCGGCCGCATCACTACCGGCACCTCGGTTATACGTGCCCCCAGCCGACGGGCTATTACGATCGCCTCCGGCTCGGGGAAATCCTGCGGATAATGTGCCGCAAACACCCGGATCAGCTTGCGATTCACCGCTCTAAAGCCTGAAGTGGGATCAGAACAGTTTAGCCCGGTCAACAACCTGATCAGCGCAACAAAAAAACGTATCCCTATTCGACGAAGCCGGGAAGAACGAAACCCGTCGGCAGGTTCGCAAAAACGGCTGCCTACGGACATATCCGCAGCTCCTTCCGATATCGGTCGCACTAGCTTGGCCAGGAATGCCGGGTCATGCTGCCCGTCGCCATCAATCTGCACCGCCGCCTCGTACCCATTCTCGTCAGCCCAGCGATATCCGGTCTGCACCGCACCGCCTATGCCCAAATTAAAAGGCAGGCTCACGACGGCTGCGCCAGCCATCCGGGCCTGCTCCGCAGTATCGTCGGCCGAGCCGTCATCCACCACCAACGGGACTATATCCAGCCCCGAGGACTGTAACTCCCGCACGACTTTCCCGATGTTCTTAGCCTCATTATAGGCGGGAATAATAGCCAGAATTTTTTTTGCCATAACCTTTTATCAGGAATTGCAACCGCGTAACTAGACTAAAATCCAATACTTCTCCGGCAATCTCTATGACTACACCGCCCCGCAGGTCGGCGTTCTCCAGGAACTCTATCTCGGCGTGAGGCAATTTATCTTTCAATATCGCCACAAAGCGAGCCCGCTGTTCAGCGGGCATCGGTCCTGCAGATACAATGACGACCTTCTCCGCCTCATCCCCCACACCGGCAGGTGCGAACATTTCTACCCGCTCGAGCGCCGCCAACATAAGCTCGCGGTCCATTAGTCGCTTCAAAACGTAACCAACAACGATGGCAGCCAGAACCTGAAGGATCAGGACTTTGCCGAGAAGCCCCAGTTCCGCCATATACTCTCCTTGCCGCTATCAGATCTTACCCAACGACTTCACGTAAATATACTGCGCGGCCATGGTAACCAGCTGATCCTTCTTCTCCGCCGGAATGTTCTCATCCGGCCTTACGCCGTCGAACGGAAACGGCCGTCCGTCAGGGAAATGTCCGCGAGCAGTCACCAACGCCATAGAGGAACCATCGGACATGTCAAACATGCTCTTTAACAAAACTTGTCCGGCGGTCTTATCACCCATCACAACAGCGCGTTTGCGGTCCTGCATTACGCCGGAAAACAGCTCCGAAGCGCTTCCGGTACCGCTGTCCACTAGGATAACCAGAGGCCAATCAAAACGAAAGGCAGGTGGTAATACCGGAATATCCAGGTCCGCGCGTGGCCGGTGTCGTCCTTCAAAATAAACCAGCGACTCGCCGTTGGGCAAAAAGAAACCGGATATGGCCCGCGCCGCCAAAGGCGGACCGCCGGGGTTACCGCGCAGGTCCAGAACCAGCCCGCGAGGATTCTTTGGTGCAAGCATCGCCAGAAACCGCGTCATGTCTTCCGGCGTGCCCTGGTTGAACTTGGGGATCTCCAGACAATACACATCCCGCACTCCCGTCGGTTTCTGGAAAACCGTTTGCTTGAAATATTCCCGACTTTCTACTTCGATCTCGTGGGGCTTATGCTGAATGGCATCAAAGAAATCAATCCCGACCCTGGAACCGGCCAAAGGATTCAGCTTGTCTTTAACCTTCTCCTCGCCCCAGCCGGCAAGCGGCTCCCCGTCCATCCGCACAATCAGATCATTTTCCCGCAACCCTTTCTCGTAGGCATCTGACCGAGGCTCGATGAAATCTACCGAGAAACCCGCCTCTATCATATGCCCGGTTATGCCAAGGTCGATCTTTTGCCCGTAGACCTCTTTGGCGAACTTCTCGGCGGGCTTTGGAGGCAAAAAGCGTGAGAACAGGTCGTCCGGCTGCTTGAGGAAATCCACCAGGTAAGCCGCGCTGCGCCAGCGCACATAGTCGTTACTCTTCTTTTCCATGAGCAAACTGGGATAAATCTTTCCTTCAAACTCCCGTATAAACCGCTCGTAGTCAGAACGCTGCAACTCAAAGAAATAATGCTCATCCATGACCTTATAGACTTCTTCAAAGTACTTGAGGTATTCATCATGCAGGTGACTGGCGGTCTCGGGCTTATCGCCCTCCGGCTTCGACGCAGACACCGCATCGGCAGAATGGCCGGACACCGGCAGCAAGAATAAACAACACAGGCAGATCAGAAAACGAAAAATGGAGTACACTCCGCACCTTCCTTGTTGGGCATTTTATCATCGAACGAAAAAAAGAATATGTCTTTTAGAATTAAACTGGCTAGCCTGCGAATTCCTGAGCAATGGACCGCTTGGCTTCCTCCGGAAGGACCGGAATGTTGGTCACAAAGTCAGCGTGAATACGTCCGCGGCGGTATTCCGGCATGAGAACCGGCTGTTTTAAATAGCGGGGCACAAGCCCCAAATCAAAACCATACAGGATCGTGCCGTGGTGCAGGATAAAATCACGTCCGCGGCGCTGGGCATTGCCGGAGAACTTACGCTCCGTCCCCCCGACCACCAGATCGCATACCGGCCTGAACTCGGACGCGACACCTAGACGCTTCAGTCCCGCAGACACTTTATCCAGTATGACGCGATACGATTGCGTAATGGTCCGCAGCTCCGGCCGTGTCACCCGGGACAGGACCAGCGAAAAGTTCAGGCATCCCGGCCCCTGCACTACCGTGCCGCCGCCGGAGGAACGACGCAGGACCGCCACTCCGTCTAATTTGCATGCGGCCATGTTCACGTCGTCTTCTTCCCGGCCCATACGACCAAGCACAACAAAGACCTTACTCGACTCCCAAAAACGCAGGACCTCGCCATTGCCTTCACGGTCGGCTAGACGTAACAGCTCGTCATCCCGGTCCAAATTGGCCTGCTGATCGGGCAAGGATTCATCCTGAATGATCATTTGTGCGAGGAAAAATAATTGACTTTGGCTTCCCGCGCCGCCTTGGTTTCATCCGGCCGGGAAATAGGCATAGTGGAAGGGATCTTGTGGAACGCCTCCGGATCCTTTCTGGCCAGTTCGTCAGCTTCCAGCATGGCTTCGACGAAACGGTCCAGCGTCTCCTTGCTTTCGGTCTCGGTAGGCTCGATCATGATGGCCTCCTTGACCGTTAGCGGGAAATACACGGTAGGCGGATGCATCTTTTTGTCGATCAGGAATTTGGCGATGTCGATGGCGTGAACGCCGAGGGCAGCCTGTCGTGCAGCCGAAAAAAGACACTCGTGCATACAGATGCGGTCAAACGCGATCTGATACGCCCCCTTCAATCTATGCAAAAGGTAGTTGGCGTTCAGGACCGCATGATCGGAAGTAGCCTTAAGCCCGTCACGTCCCAGCATGAGCATATAGGCATAAGCCTTGAGGATCACACCAAATGCTCCGTAGAACGAAGCAATATAACCTATGGTATCCGGATATTCATAATTGAGCGCAAACTTGCCGTCGGAACGTTTCACCACCCGCGAAACCGGCAGAAACTTGACCAGCCTGGAACCCACACCGACCGGACCAGACCCCGGCCCGCCTCCGCCATGCGGAGTGGCAAAAGTCTTGTGCAGATTCAGGTGTACCACGTCAAAACCAATGTCTCCAGGCCGGCAACGACCGAGCGTAGCGTTAAGGTTGGCGCCGTCATAATACATGATACCGTCCACTTCATGCACCATCCGGGCGATCTCGTCGATACGGGAATTAAAAACGCCGTGCGTGTCGGGACAGGTGATCATCAAACCCGCGCACTCAGGGGTTAGAGCCGCCTTAAGCTTGTCAATATCCATGCCGCCCTTTTTGTCCGACGGAACTGATACTATCTCGTAACCAGCCACTGCCGCGCTGGCGGGATTGGTGCCATGGGCGGAGTCAGGGATAATAATATACTTCTTGGAATTGCCGCGGGACTTATGGTAGGCGGCCATAAGCATTACACCGGTTAACTCTCCGTGCGCACCCGCCAAAGGCTGCATGGTGAAAGCCTGCATGCCGGTGATCTCGCAAAGCCAGCGCTCGCACTCGAACAACACCTCCAAGGCGCCCTGCACGTACTGCTCTCCGCCACGCAGCTGCGGCAATAACGGATGCAGCTCCGCGAAGCCCGGCATAGCCGCCACCTTCTCGGTGAACTTGGGATTGTATTTCATGGTGCAGGAGCCGAGCGGATAAAAGTTGGCATCAACGGAGAAATTCTGCTGCGAGAGCTGAGTAAAATGCCGTACAACATCCAGCTCGGACACTTCCGGCAACTTGGCCGCGGCAGTACGCAGGTACTTCTCCGGCAAAGTGCCCTCAACCGGCACATCACTGTCCGGCACACGGAACCCCTGACGACCCGCTACGGATTTCTCGAATATAACATTCATAAAACAACCCACTGTTTTTACGGCTCAATAATCCCGACTGCGCCTGCCTATTCTCCAGACTGGCGGCCCGTGGCTAAACTACATACGATCACTTATCAGCCAAAACCTTGGCCAATGCCTGTGCGTAACCGGCGATCTCGTCCTTTGTCCGCTTCTCTGTCACGGCCACCAGAAGATAATCTTCCATGCCTGGATAATAGCGGCCCAGCGGGAATCCGGCGGCAAAGCCGTGGCGGATCATGCCAGCCACCACATCATCTGCCTTTTTCGGCAGACGCACTGTAAATTCATTAAAAGTAGGCGAGGAACGCTTGACCTCTACTCCAGGTATACGGGAGAGCTCCCGACGAGCAAACTCCGCCTTGTCCAGGTTAAGCTGCGCCAGCTTGCGCAGGCCTTCCTTCCCCACCAGCGACATGAAAATAGCCGCCTGGATAGCACAGAGAGCCACGTTAGTACAAATGTTGGAAGTCGCCTTCTCGCGCCGTATATGCTGCTCTCGAGCCTGCAGGGTGTTAACGAAACAGCGCCGGCCCTGGCCGTCGACCGTCTCACCCACGATCCTGCCCGGCATCTGGCGGATATACTTAGTGCGCGTGGCAATAAAACCAAGATACGGTCCGCCAAAGCTGAGCGGTAGTCCCAAGCTCTGTCCCTCGCCGGTAACAATATCCGCCCCCATGGCGCCGGGTGTTTTCAGCAGTCCCAAGGCCACCGGATAGACACTGGAAATAAGCAAAGCCCCGGCAGCGTGTGTTTTCTCCACAATGTCCGTATGGTCATCCACTGCTCCGAAAAAATTCGGGTTCTGCACTATAACTGCCGCTGTGTTCTTGTCTAGCAACTTGACGATCGCCGAGCGGTCGGCCTGGCCGTGCACGACAGGGGTCTCCACGAATTCGAAATCTAAATTATGCGTATAAGATCTGATCAGTTTGCGGTAGATCGGGCTGACCCCGCTGTCCATGACAACCTTTGTCCGGTTGGTGATGCGGATCGCCATCATCATGGCCTCGTACAAGGCCGTACCACCCTCGTACAGCGAGGCATTGGACACATCCATCTCGGTAAGGGCACAGATCATGCTCTGGAATTCGAAGAGCGACTGGAGCGTTCCTTGCGCGCACTCCGGCTGATACGGCGTGTAAGCCGTATAGAACTCGCCGCGGGATATCAGGGCCTGGCAGGCCGCCGGTACATAATGATCGTAATAGCCACCGCCGATAAAAGGTATGAGGCCGTTGGAATTCTGCAGAGCCAACCTGTTGAGATAACTTATGATCTCATATTCCGATAAACCCTTGGGCAGATCAAACGACTTGGGCGCATGGCGTGGCTGGATATCGCAAAAGAGCTCGTCCACAGAACCGAGCCCGATAGTCTTCAGCATCGAGCTGACGTCCTGACTGGTATTGGCGATGTAGGGATTCACGCGGAGTGTCCTGTCATGGTCGAAAAACTAAAGGCCGGCTGAGGCCGGCCTGTCGGATGGCTTATTCGTCGGAAGAGTCGCCGTCACCGTTACGGTCCAAGCTCTCCAAATAATTGCTGTACTCGTCTGCAGTGAGCAGGTTGGAGGTTTCTTCATCGTCAGATATCTTGATCTTGGCGATCCAGCCTTTTTCATAGCAGTCCCGGTTGATAATCCCCGGGTCAGCTGTAAGTTCATCGTTAACCTCGGTAATCTTGCCGGAAATGGGAGAAAAAATATCGTTGGCAGCCTTAACAGATTCCAGTGAAGTCAGCAGTTCAAACTGCTCCACCTCTTTCTCTATCTCGGGCAACTCGACAAAAGTGATGTCCCCTAACGCAGACTGCGCGTACTCGGTAATACCCACTGTACCGATCTCACCGTCAAGATCCAGCCACTCATGTTCCTTGGTGTAAAGGTAATGCTCAATGATCTCCATGATCCAACTCCTATTGTCAAAAGTATGATGTCAACTTTTTAGCGAACCGTGCTTGTAAAACGGACGAGGAACCATGCCCGCACCAGTTCGATTTTTTTCATCACCAAATATAATATTTTTGCCGATACTCGTAAACTCTTTTTTTACAAATCCAATGCCGATGCCGGCATTAAGCGCCGGCGAAAAGGTACCGCTGACCACTTCGCCTACCAGCTGTCCATCCGTCGAATAAAGCTGATGCCCCTGACGCGGCGCGCGCCTCGATTCAGAGACAAAATGAACTATCTTGCGCAGCAATCCGCTCTGCTCCAGCCGGACCAACGCGGCCTTACCGACAAATTCCTTCGGCATCGATACAAAAGTCTTGAGACCTGCCTCCAGCGGCGATATTGATTCTGTCAACTCGTGGCCATAAAGCGGATAGCACATCTCCAGCCGCAACACGTCGCGCACGCCCAACCCAGTCGGCGCGACACGCTGGTCGGCCAACAAGGCCCCCCAAACACGGACAGCCTTGTCCCAGGGATAATATATCTCGTATCCCAGTTCTCCAGTATAACCGGTACGACTGATGATAACACGCTCACCCAGCAATTCAAACTCATCAAAGGTGTAGTACTCCAACCGGGCCACTTCCGGCACCAGCCTGGAGAGGATATCGCGCGAGAGCGGCCCCTGCAGGTCCAGCTTGGCGGTCTCTGCGGAAACATCCTTCAACCGCGCCGCCGGCAGCAAATTCGCCTGGAAATGCCGCCGGTCTTTTTCAATATTGGAAGCGTTAACTACTATCATCCACTTCTCTGGGGCCAGACGGTAAACGATCAAGTCGTCTATGGTACCGCCCTCCGCGTTAAGTATCATACCGTACCGGCAAGACTTGACCGGCATATCCACAACCGACTGGGTGACTATCCGGTCCAATCCGGAGGTGACAGGATCACCTTCCAAAATAAACTCGCCCATGTGAGAGCAATCAAAAATGGAGCAGCCTCGACGATTGGCAGCATGTTCTTTAAGCACTCCCGACCTGTACTGGACAGGCATTTCCCAGCCGGCGAACTCGACCATTTTACCGCCGAGAGCAATATGTTCTTGATAAAGCGGTGTACGCTGCAAAGTTGTTACAGACATTCTGCTTTTCCTCACTAGCGAACTATGCCATAACATAGTTCGGGGTTATGCTGCGCCTAAATGCACATCAATCCGTCTGATCTTACCTGCCCGGACATCGGCGGCATACGGAGCTCCAACAGCCCCACCGGACACTTCCTGAGCTTTACCTGTCTTCTCATAGTGCAGTACGATACGCTGCGGCTCGACTTTCCCGGGACCGAAAGTGTCCCGGCGCAGCGGATTGTGATATACCACCAGAGTGCGCCCCATGAAGTTGAAAGCATACGTGTCCGCCGGTAACTCCAGATCATCCCACTGGCCCGACAGACCGCGATACAGCGCGTCGGTCTTTTGTTTGGTAAATAGTGACGCCTGCAAGGCTGGCCGTAAGATCAACCGCAAGGTGTTATCTTGGGCCAGCTCAAACGGTGCAACACCAGCGTTCATGATCATCCACATATGCACGAACTCTGCCGTGCTGCCGGAAAGACGGGCGACGTTACCCTGCCCGTGCAACTCCCGGTCCGGATGAGCGCTGGAGACAATAAAGGACGAATTCTCCAGGATGCTGCGGCCGTAGCGCACCGGATCCATAAAAGCCACGCAGGCCTTCTCCATGGTCTCGTAAAATTCCTTGTGCAACCCCCGCCGGAGCAGCTCCAGCAGGTACTTGTACTCCATGTGCAGCCAGATCGACTCATTCTCCAGCCAGCCGCGCGGAAATACCCGCGTCCGACCGATCTCTTCCGTCTCGGATGTAATATCGGCATTCAGCTTGTACATGCCAAGCTTGGTGTCATAAAGCGCACTTTTCTTGATCTGGCCGTACAGCTGACGCGCGCGTTCCGTATCTGCTTCGCAGCGCATAGCGTGTACGAAACCTTCCAGGAACAGCGGCAGGTCGTGGCGTTTGAACTCCAGCGGACGCACATGGGCGCCTTCCTTGCCCGCCTGATCCTGATTGATAAGCTCATAATGCGTGACAGTATGATAGAAATAAGTCGGAAAAAGGCCACCGGCAGATGTGGCTTGGATCACAGCGCGGTCCACCCTGGCTATCACCATCTCCAGGAAAATGCGAATATCCTGTAGCGGCACTTCCTTCTCCAGTCCGGTTATACCGTGCCGCACTGCCTCGCGGTAGCGCTCCTTGGCGTCGTTGGCATGTTTCCAATAATCGAAAGGATCGGCGGAACGTTCCAGCACCTGACGTAATTCTTCCAGTAATTGCGCCAATTCCGCAAAAACGACCAGACGTTCATCTGTGCCGGCCCCGAGCTGACTTAAGGCATCCAGCGTGAAACGGGCGAAACGTTTTAGCTCGAAAGTTTCCGAGATAGACGAACCCAGCAGTCCGGGCAGACCATTTAGAGAGTCATACCAGTTAGGCTTGCCTGCCTCCATTTCAATGCCAATACCGCTCGGGTCCAACGTGGCGGCCTTGTTGGCCAGCAGACATAGTAACTTGACCAACAGATTGGTGGAATAGACTTCGCCTTCTCCGTTACGGACGCGCAGCTTGGGCCCATGGTCTTTGTGTTCCTTGCCCTCGTGAAAGAGCGATTCATACTGGCGCACCCCTCGCGAGGTCCAGACATAACGCTTTTCCCGCGGCAGCACATAAACCGAGTTGTGGTAAAAAGTGAACTGCCTGTTCTCCAGCAACAGGTGACGCAGATTCTCCGGATACAATGCCAGATAGCTCTCCAACAGATCCAGATTATACGTCCAGTGGTCAGTCCAGAAACCCTCTCCGTGCTGGGCCGTCTCGTATTTCTGACTGATAGCCAGCACCTCGACGAGGAACTCTACGGCAGAGATCTTCAGTCTGATATTGTGCTGGGCCAGGTAATTAAATAGATCTCCCGGCATAAAACCTTTTTGCAGGAAAGACTTCAGGGCAGCCGGCGCCTGGCCCTTCACAAGTCTGGCCAGCAAGGCATCGATCTTGCCGTTATCCTCGGCCACAAAATTCATACCGCAAACCACCAGCGGATTGTACCCGTCAGCCTGGATCAGGCTTAAGAAACCGATCACCGCGCTGTCCTTCAGGTCGGAGTTAAACCAGACATCGTTACGGCGGTTCTGGTTAACATCGCGGTAATTGCCGTTACCCTGCGACAAATAGGTGGGCGAAAGACGGAAAAAGTTGTAATCGCGCTCCGGGTCGCCGTGCTTTCGGCTGTACACGTTGAACACCGCCGGGCCTTCGCTGGTCTTGAGGCTGATAGGCAAGCCGCCGCGTAAGACATTGTCCAGCAGCGTCTGTCCAGCATATGCGTTAAACTCCAAAGATGCGCTGTTGGTAAAACAAAGGTTCTTGATATCCTCGACGATCTCACGGTTCCGTAGCGCCTTGAGCTCGACATAGCCTTTCTTGGTCACCTTGGCGACATGCCCGTTCAGCTCTTCCACGCTGTGGGCAAAACCGGTCAGCCCGACGATCTCTTTTGTCGCCCCAGGAGCCAAGTTAGCTCTCACCCAAACCATAGAACATGGAGTACGACTGTCGGTCTGCTGAACTGCAGGTATCTTCAGGGCCCCATCTTCCAGCAAACGTTCAGGAACCAGGTAGTCGGTAGACTGGCCAAATACTATCCGCGAGTCAACTATGATATCTGACAAAGTACCTGCCCGTGATTTCGGATCGAAAGCAAAGTAGAAATTACCTTCCTTAATATGTTTGACCTGTGGCACGTCAGCAGCTTCGACATTGAGCTGAAAATAAGGCGCCTTGCGATCCAGATTGCGAACCTTATACCAGGCCTCGATAGTGCGGCACATATTCTTCATGACCCAATCGTTCTGCCCGTAAGGCATGATGACCGGCAGGCCGTCCACCATCTCAAACGCCAATGGTCGTTTGGCAAGATTCCGGACAGTAACATGCCGTACCAGCCCGGCAAAGGATTCTTCCGGTATGGTGAAATAATTGACCGTGACCGACAAGCCCAATGTAGTATTGACTTCCTCGATGGTCATATCATGCGACGTTATGCGCATCTTATGGGAAACCTTGAAGGGAGAAGTACGTGGATTGGCAAATGGCTCGTAAACCTGACTGCCGGCACCCTTGCGAACCTTAATAAAGGTACGAAAACCCTGCGTAGAAGTCAGTCGGTAGGCCTTGTTGGCGGGCTGAAATTCCATAATAGCTTTGTCTTTGGATTCAATACCAAATCCAGCTATCCCCTGTCCCCGGTTTACATAAAAAACCCACATGGGTATGCCCCATATGCCTGCGATGCCAGGAAAGAAATTCGAGAACGGCTTGGTCGCGCTGAAATTCTCGATCACGAATGAACCATCCCGCTCCAGATAATACCGCGCTGTGTCTTTCATACATCTCCTTAAGAAACTTAATACCGGATTTTACAATGCAGCATCGGGGTTAATAAGGACATCTGACTGACCTGAAAAAGTTGTAGAAACCCGATAGCTTAGCCATCAAAACCAGACCTCTATCGGAATCTTTGATCCGTATTCTGCGCACTGCGAACAGGTCATTATTCTTCTTGCTGCGGCCGCGGTTAGTTGTAAAAGCCGCCAGGTAACCGGCAGAATGGGCCAATGACTCAGCCTTCTCCGTAAAACCGCCAACCGGATAGGCTATGAAATCTACCGGCCGCCCCAGTTCTGTCTCTAATATACGTTTACTGCCTGCAATCTCTTCCCATAAAGCTTGACTCTCGACATCCGGGACATACGTTTCAGTCCGCGTGTGGCTTCCTATAACGATACCATGCGCCGCCATATCTTTAACTTGTAACCAGGTAACCCGACCTGCGCGCCCCACCTCATCGCTGGGAATGAACATAGTCGCCGAAAAGCTTCGTTCCTTTAGTACAGGATAGGCGAATGTATAATTATTATCCAATCCATCGTCAAAAGTAATAACAACAGTATTTAGAGCGAACTTCTTGCCTGCTCGCAATCCGGCAACCAGCTCTGAGGTTGATATTACCTGGTAGCCGTGTCTTTTAATAAAATCCATCTGTCGGACAAAAGATTCCGGACGGACATTGTTCAGGGGTTCATCATATTGCGCTGCCACGCTGTGATACATCAATACGGGCACCACATATTGGGAAGGGATCCAAACAGACAGCCCCAGCAATCCTGCCAGGATAATCAATGTTATGCTAGCAACTTTCTTGTTCATCGCTCTATAAAGAGGCCAATTTTTCTTTAACTATTTCGCTAACCAGCTTGCCATCAGCCTTAGCGCCCACCTTGTCCCGTACAGCCTTCATTACGTTTCCCATGTCTTTCATCGACGTAGCGCCTAATTCCTGAACTGCAGCGGACACCACAACCCTGATCTCATCTGCTGACATCTCCGCCGGTAAATAGGCCTTCATCAAGTCGACCTCATACTTCTCCTTGGTCGCCAAATCCTGCCTGCCGCCTTTTTCAAACTGTTCTATGGAATCCTGGCGTTGTTTGATCTGCTTCTTTATAATGGCCGTCACCTCGTTGTCATCGATGACTTCCAGCCGCTTGTCCACTTTGACCTGTTTGATCATAGCCCTGAGGTAACTCAACGCGGATGACTTGACAGTATCCTTATCTTTCATGGCTTGGATATAATCCTTGTTAATACGGTCATCAAGCGACATAGACAGCTCCTTTAAGTTTGTATTCGGTACCGGCGTAAACCAAGCGGCGCATTCTTTCCAGGAAATGGCTGACTGGCCGGAATAGCTAAGCGGAAACGCCACTTATCTTAATAACTTTGTTTCTTGATTTCAATCCCTTTATAATCTCAATCTGCGACTTGCGCAGCCCGAAATGTTCGGCCAGAAATTCTATCAAGGCCTCGTTGGCCCGGCCTTCAACCGGCGGGGACGTCAAATATACTTTAACTATCCGCCCACCTTCCTCAACAACCAAATTCTTCTTGGCACCGGGAATAACCTTGATATCGATAATCATCTCTCTACCCGCCTACTATGCCGCGTTCAGGCCGGCAAAACATGCCGGTACGCCTCTTCCCGCAACCATTTCCGAAGTTGCCGCCAATTGGGACACCACTTGGCTACTTCAGTCCAAAAACGTCTGGAGTGATCAGCCACCTGCAAATGGCACAGCTCATGAATAATAACATAATCGATGATCTCGGCCGGAAAAGAAATGATCTTCCAGTTCAGATTGACCGTACGGCGCAACTTATTACAACTGCCCCACAGCCATTTATGCCTTTTAATAAACAATTGCGGACTGCGAAGCTCCATCCTGGCAGCCCAAAGCTCCAACTGCTTCGATAAATATTCAGACGCCTCACGACGCAACCATATCTCCATAGCCTTGCCAGCAGTGCTATCTATCTGCTCTGTACTATATCCGGCCGGCACACAACACAACCAACCATCCTCCTGTCCATAAAATCTGGGCCAATCATCCGCAGTCTTCTGGACATGCAGGATTCGGGATTTACCCAAAACATAAACCTCTGCACCATCAACATACCCTTCCCAGCGGCGTTTGGGCAGCCTGCGCATGATCCGCACACGCGTTCGCTCTATCCATTCCGACCTGGACTTTAATATGGCCTGCGCATGCTCCGTTGTGGTGGCAAAAGGTATCCGAAAGGTTATCGCCCCTTCACGATCAATGGAAAGCTGCAAGGATCTCCGGCGGGAACGATTGACCGTTACCGATACAAGACCAGCACCTGTCTCAAGAGCAATGGTGCTGGTAGCAGAAGATCCTTTGGCATGCTGCCTTGGCATAAAGGTCCCAATGGTTCCTAGCGGTACAAAATAGTATAGAAAAAGAGCGAAGTTGTCGCCAACTCCGCTCTTTAAAATTTACGCCCGGTTGCACTAGCGTTCCTGGTCAGATACTTTTTTGGTTCACTGCTCGATCGTCCGGACTAAAGCGATCCGGTATCCAGCTTGACCCAGCACTACGGATTAACAAACTTAACATTAATATCGACCTTTTTCTG
The DNA here is from genome assembly GCA_013335325.1 of Candidatus Omnitrophota bacterium. Taxonomy (GTDB): domain Bacteria; phylum Omnitrophota; class Gorgyraeia; order Zapsychrales; family Fredricksoniimonadaceae; genus JAAXVU01. The sequence goes on from JAAXVU010000003.1 coordinate 28,826, forward strand.
ATCGAAAGACAACCCCGAATTCACCTTGCCGTTTTTCATCAGGTAACCATTGTTGCCGTAAAGCATTTCCACCCTATCACGCTCCTGTTGGGCGGCGACCTTGGCCAGGTAAGCACTTTTCTTGATCGCATGCATATTCAGTTTAACCATCTTGATGTGCTTCTTGAAAAGCATTACCTTATCGCGTCCCTGATTCAGACTGTCAATATCAGGTTGAAAGACCGCCAGCTCTTTGCGGACTGACTGTAGCTCATGATCGATCTCCCGGTTCTTTTTCTTGAAAGCGCCGATCATGCTCTCCAGCGCTTCGCCTTTGGCCATGGCCGCACCCTTGTAGCGCTCCAGCGCCTGTATATTGTTCTTAAGCTGGTCATTCACCTGCTGGATCTGCACAAGCTCGCCGCGGGTATTGTTGAGCTCCAGATTAGTGGCCTCGAGCTCCTGGGTAACTTCTACCAGTTTGTTAGTAGTGACCTCTAGTTCATTCTTGGTCACCTTATACTCGTTTACGTAATAACGGAAATTGCTCGCTTGCCGCTCTGACACCCTGTCTGAAACACGCGCGACCTCGGTCAAAGTTTTATAATTACTGATCCACATCCAGGCCATAAACGCTATCATGCCCAATATGACCAAGCTCATGCCAATCTTAAGCGGTTTTTCCTTTGTGCTATCCTGTGCCATATTAAATCCTTTTTAAATATTACCTTGTAAATCTAAATCCCATTGTCGCCGATGTGCCACTGACTGTTAACTGCCGCGTACTCTAATTAATGCCAGACAGATAGTGAAGCACAAAATCCTAGCGCCTGTTTCTATCCCGGAAATAATTATCTAATATATTTACGTTAGCCGCTTCTGCCATTCGCGCCAACCAGTTTTCCACATGCTGGGTCATCTTCACTACTATGGAATCTGAGGGCTCGATAAATTCCAGACCGCAGAGATATTTGCCTTTCTCCATCTTCATGGCTTTTGACCAGACCAGCTTAGCCTTGTCTGGAATCACCAAATCTTCCTGACCAGCAGCAGCTTTTAGAGAGAAGACGGTTCCTTTCGCCAGCTGGGATTCCGAGCTCACCTCCAACAGGACGCCGGACACACTTATGTCTCGCACCAAGCCTTCCCCGTAGCGTCCCGCTCCCTCCACACGCCAGGAGATTGTCACCTCTTCGCGAATACGTGTATGTCTACGATATTCTTCCTCGGAACCCATGGCGTGGACCTGCCGATTTAATTTTGCGTTTAGTATAACGAGACTGTCCCAGCGTGACAAGAAAAAATTTCGACGGTGAAAGTCCTCCACCGTAAAGCGCTGACACCTCTTTTTTCTGTCTAACTCTCAATAATTAAACGGAATATTCTGCATCCTGTTCCACATCGATGTTCAGGAGGGAATGGCTGAAGGGTAAAAGAACTCCCTGCACCTATCTTCATAGCGGTGCAGCTATGTCATTTCTTCTTGAACAAATTATTCAATAAAGAATCTACAGCCTGTGTGTTATCAGACTGTGGTGCCTGTCCAGCAGTGTTACTCTCCTGGGCCGCCGGCTGACTATTGCCTTCTCCTGACTGGGCTGAACCAAACAGAGAATTCAAAACCCCTTTAACCTCGGGATTTTTCTCTATCACTTTCTGTAAAGCATCCTTTCCGCGGTTCAGTATCAGCTTCTTGGACAAATACTCCACATCGGGCTGCACTCCCGGTTTCAACATAGAGCCGGTCAACTTACAAGGTATATACAATTTGCCTTGCCCGTCCCTCAGACCCGCCAAATCCGGAACCTTTTGTACCAAGACATTTGCAATATCCTTTTGCAGAAAAATATCCATGTTTAAATCAACAGTCTCAGGAACCTTTGCCTTGCCCTTAAGGGAAATAAGCACATCGCGTGTTACAACCTCCGCCCTGCTAACATTGGCTGTCATGCCATTCATGTAAACCAAAGCATCCGCACTGTCGATAACCGTACGACCTTTGTTTAAGTCCTCCTGCGTGGCCGCCGGCAGACTGGCCTGTACCATATTCCATAGAGTCGGCAACATAGGAATATTCCCCAACCCTGTCTGAACCAAATTTATCCCCTCTAATGTACCGTCTTTAAGAGATGCGGACAGTTCGGCTTTAAGGGAGGCGGTCATCTCCTCTGGGGTCTTTCCGGACAGAGTCAACTTCATATCAGCAACAGCTTTTCCATTGACCTTGACAGGCAGATGATACGCCTCGGATATCTTGCCAAGACCAAGATCATAAACCTTTCCCGTCATGTCCACCAACGGAGAAGACATGTACCCACGTACGGTACCGGAAACATTAATGGTGCCGTCCGCAAAATGCATGTCGCAAGACTTCAATACGATATCTTTCTCATTTCCATCGAATGACAGTGCTATATCGGATATTGGCAGCGGCAATATAGATGAGGAGATCTGCCCGCCAGCCAAGCTGCCGTTCATTTTGAGTGACTTCAACCCGCTGTTTCCAGCCTGGAGCTCTGGTACTATAACAGTCAACTTGCCTTTCACCTGGTCTTTCAGACCAGCCGGTGCCAACATAGGCAGCATGGCATTCAGACTGGCAGAGGAGATTTTAGACAAGTCCATGTTCAATTTGGCATCAGTTACTAGAACAGAAGCTGTATTCAAGGCCAACCGGGCTCCCCCAGACACTTCCAGGTTCTGCTCCGCTGAAAATACAGCTGCTTTCATGACAAATGAAAAAGATTCTGTTAGAGAGAACCCTTGCATGACAAGATCCAGATGCTCTACATTCAATGCCAGCCGGGGACTGAACATATCATCCAAATAGGTGATAGTGGCATTGCTGATCGTGATGCGATCCACCAGCAAAGCCGGTAAGGCAGCCATCTTTCCAGAGCTGTCCGCTTTATTATCCGCCCCAGCATCGGACGTCCCTGCGCCCATCATCGCCGCGTTGATCAAGCCTTCCTTGTTACGAATAATAACTATCTTGGGCGACACTACCGTGATACCTGCAATCTGTATCTTCCTCTCCATGATCAAAGGTTTCAGGCTTAACCCCAGCAGTATTTTGTCGACTGATAAAAATGCCTGGTCAGAAAAGCGACGGTCGTCCGAAAGAGCTATGCCTGAGACCTCCAACGCTATGCCATGTAACAAGGAAACCTGCAAATGAGCCCGACCGATCTTCAAATCCCTTCCCACTGCCTTTTGCACCTGATCTTGCACCATAGGCATGTATTTATTTACATCCACAGTTTTGAGGAATATAAAAGCACCGGTCAAGACCAACAAAACCAGCGTGACCAATACAATGACTGTAATCTTCAGGGCTTTCATAATTACCTGTGCATCCTTTCCCTTAATGCATCCATCTTGTCTCGCAATTCGTCCTGTTGGGAGCGAGCCTTATCCATCATCTTTTCCCTTATATTGTTCGCTCTGTCGCGATTTTGTTCTGTCAACGTATTGGCTCTATCCAAATTTCTAGCCTGCTGTGCCTTTTGTACATCCATCCAGCGGCGGGTGCGTTCGGTAATATCCCGCAAGGCGTCAGCCTTTAGAACAACTTCATTATCCATCCTAGACCAACGTTTATCCAGCTCTTTGTAGCGACGAATCATTTCTTTCAAACGTTCAATATCAGATTCACCGCCACCGGCCTTAATATTATTCAGCTTTTCCCTAGCTGCATGCATCTGCTCAATCTTGGCAGAATATAGTATCTGTCTCTCCTGCAGCAACTCCTGAAACTCTTCTTGCTGCTTGCGACTCTCGGCTAACAAGGCTTCAGCCTGCTTGGAAGACTGCGTGAAGTCCTTGGCCTGCGCCTGGATCTCTTTAGCATGAAACATACTGAAAAAATCAGCTATGATGTGCTGACCAAATTCATGATTCAACAGGAAGGCAAGCAGACCAATAAAGGTGGCCCCGATAATTAGTAAACGTAATACAGCTCTCATGTTATCGCCCTGTTAAAGGAACATTAATGATGAAGCAACATACGTCTCAACGATGAACCTGTTGTTCCACAGCATCAAGTTCACGAGAGATAGCCTGTATACGCTTAGCTTCTGCTAAAACCTGCGAACTGGTCTGTGAACTGTGCGGGATAGGATTGGGCGCCTGGCTGGCCAAATTTTGCGAATCGACTTTCAGAACCCTGGAAATTTGCCCCAAATAATAATCTGTCTTCTTGTAACCCTGTATCATATCCGCAACCTGCAAGAACTCCTGCCGCGCTTCTTCGTAAAGGCGTTTCTTGAAAAGATCCACGGCATCAGTATAAAGCCGCTCCACACCATCTTCAAAATCACGACGGATAGCTTCACGTTGTTGTTGAAGGGCACGCTTACCATTCTCTATGGAAAGTCTTAACGATGCTTCCTGCGTATCTGAAGCAGACAAAGGCTTTACAGCAGCTCCACTTTGTAACGGAACTGCAACAGCCGTCGGCTTACTTCCACTTGGCGACTCAATAGCTGCGATCTGCGCCTTCTTTTTACGTCCTTCTTCCACACGGACCTTATCCAAAACATTCGTATCCTGCATTAGGTGTTCGCGCTTCTTTTCGTCTGCCTTGCGCTGGACTGCTTCCTGTTTCTCCAATCTGACTTTTTCTTTCTGAATACGAGCCTTATAAGCATTCATTTCCAAAGCATCATTATCTTTCACCGTACGCAAAGCCCGAGGACGACAAGGAGCCGCCGAAGCGTGCGTCTTTTCACCTTGTGACTTAAAGCTTATCTTGCAAATCTTCGTTCCTTTGACCGGAACCGTAACAGCATTTTCTTCAAATTTCGTACAAGTAATACTTTTTTCTCCATTTAAAACAGGCTGTACATCTGTTACGACACTCTGAACTTTTTGGGATTGTTCCACATTCGTGGACATAGCAGTTTGGCCTTCCTGTGCCATGCTGCCCGACAAAGCTTGCTTACGCTCTATCGCATTCTGTTGTTCAATAGCTCGCAATTCTTGTTGCCGTTGGATCTCTTGGTCGCGTTCAGCGCGAGTCAAGGACGGGGTTACGCCAGTGGCAACTGGTGTTTTGGGCTTCTGCCCTGTCCCGATATCCTGGGCCCTGCGTTCCCGCAAATAACGTTCATGTTCCGCCTGACGTTCCTTTTCAGCTTCAGCCTTCTCTTTTTGTAAAATAGTTTCAATAGATGCCAAATAATGCTTGGCCTGTTTGCACTGCCTGGCATCGCCAATTTGCTGCAGCTCTTCAAACTTGATCCTTGCTTCACGATAACGTCTGGTACGATAAAGTTCCAAACCACTATCTAAGAGATGTTTAGTGCGATCTGCCGCCGCACTTACGCTTGCAGAAGCATCAACCGCAGCAGCCTCTTTAGGACTCTCCTCCTTACGCTCCAGAATGCGTGCCTGCATTTTGTTACGCTCTTTTTGCGACTCGAAATCCTGTTTTTCCTGTATCCGGTTGATCCGGGTGATATATGTCACAGCCGCCTGCAACTTAGGATCGATGCAGGAAGCCTCCACAAACTTGGCTTTGGCTTCGGAATAATTCTGAGCTGCGTACAATTTCTCGCCTTCCTGAAATACGGCCCGTGCTTTAGCCGAGTTAATGCCAGAGTCCACATCCGCTACCACCTTATCTGGTGAACGCTGGGAGGCGACCCCGGAGGCTCTGGTCTGAGCCATACGCTTTTCCCACCGCTCGGAGAACTCCCGTCGACGGGTCAACATGGTCTTCTTGATATTCTGGACCTCCCGCAAGATCCCGCCTAACTCATCAAACTTCTTGTGTACTTCGTCATAATTACCCGCTTCTATCAAGCGCACACTTTCCATATTAATTACCGTAGCGCGCTCCACCAAGGCTGTCACAGTCTCCCTATCCTTATTTTCATACTCAACCAGCCTGGCCTCACCTTCCTCACGATCGATCCTGGTCAATACTTTGATACTGTCTTTATAATTGGGCCGTACACTGGTGATCTCGGTAAAGGCCTCTCTGGCTACGGCATATTGCTTATTCCGGGCAGCCTCCAGGGCTTTCTGATACAAAGCTTCCACTTTGTCATCAAAAGCTTTTTGTTCCTGCCGGGCCTTCTCTTTCTCTTTGTCCTTCAAATCACCCAAACGCACATGCTCAGCTTCGGTCATCTTTTGCTTCTCCGCTTCAAGAAGCTGCTTTGTCTCAGCTTGGGCCTTGCGGGCATTCCTGATCTCAGTTGTCTTTTCCACCTGCTTCTGCCGTATACCTTCTTCTTGTTCACGACGCTGTCTGGCCTCTACCTCGGCCGCCATCCGTTGCTGGTCTTTCTCCAAACGGCTTATGATACGGTCAACCTGCTCAAAGGTCTGCTGGGTGCTGGCCATATCCTTATCCTGCGCCAGCTTCTTTATCTGATTATAAATCTCTTCTGACCGCTTGGCCAAAGCGCGCAACATATCTGAATTCTGGCCAGACTGCGCCTTCGACACTGCAGCACTTGCCGGCTTCTCTTGTGATCGGACGGCTGCGGGCTGAGCCAGTTTCTCCTGGGCCTTTGTCGACAAAGCAATATAATGACGGGCCGACTTGTATCCGGGCGCAAGAGCTTCTGCCTCTTCGAACTTGACCTTGGCTTCAGTATATTTTCCGGCTTTGAAGAATTCGACTGCCTCGCGATACAACTTTTCGGCCTGGACAACCTGCGCTTTCTTCGCTTCACCCGCAGCAGCATCCGGAGTACCCTGTTTAACCCGAACCGCTGGCTGTTCCGCAGCGTTTGGTTTTTCTTGCGTACCTACTATCGCATCAATACTCTGTAGATACTTGGCTGTAGAGCGATATTGCAGCCTTGCTTTTGAGATCTTTTCAAACAATTTGCGGGCTTCCGGATAATCCTGCGCTTTATATCTGCTCACAGCTTCCTTGTACAACGCAAATATCTGCTCTTCGGACAGACCGTCGGAAGAAGGCGTTTCCGTATTAACCGGAGCCGCTGTTACCTCCGGCACCGGTATACCGTTTAACACCAAGAGCGCCTTAACTTCCTCAGTGCGTTTACGGGTATCTTTGTAATCAGGACACACGACCTCCAATTCAGCCAGCTTGACAAAAGCCTCCTTAAACTGATGACCAGACAGTAAAGACTGGGCATCCCGATACAAGACTGCTGCTTTCTCAATCCTGGTCCGCTGTGACTTGCTGGTTTCATCCGAAATATCCTGATCTATTCGAGCAATATAACTACGGACTTTCTTATAGTCCGGCATTATCTTGGCTGTCTCTATAAACTTTTCCTTGGCCAAAGCAAACTTGCGCTCATGGTAGAGCGTAACGGCCTGTGAATATGGTCCTTCAGCTCTCTGCTCGACAGACTGGCGCTCCTTCAAACCTGCCTCAGAACCGATATCCTTGTCGATATGGCCAAGATAGGAATGCAGATCTTTGTAATTGGAATCGACCGCAGCGGTCTCCAGCAGCTTAGTCTTGGCCTCAGTAAACTTATGCTCAGCATACAGCTTCAAGGCTTGAGTATACAGCTCATCAGCCTTGCGCAACTGTTCCAACCGAGCTGTTTGTTCTTGCTGGATTTTAATGTCCCGCTCGAGACGCGACAAGTAAACGGCTGTATCGCGAAAACCTGGCGAAAGCACCTGGACCTGCATGAATTTCTTATTGGCTTCTACGAATTCCCTATGCTTGTAAAGCGCCAGCGCCTGTTCATAGACCGGAGCAGCCTCATCG
>JAAXVU010000215.1 GCA_013335325.1 Candidatus Omnitrophota bacterium
TGTCTCTGACAGCGAAGGCCGTGAAGAGGATGGTCAAGCCGATCCACAATATGCGTCGCCGGTGGGCTTTGCCGTCGGAAACGCGCAGCAGATACCAAAAGACCGCCAGCCAAATGCCGACAAGCGCGGTATAAAGGAAGTGCTCGTAAACAAGCGCATTTATGATGACGAACAGATTGGAGGTCGGCAGGATGCCGGCGAAGAACCAGAGGACTCCGAACGTGACTATGGGCGAGCGCCGGCGGTGGTGCCAGGCCAGCCAGAGCAGTGTCAGGCATAGCCCGGCGCCGAACATGACTTCGGGCTGGAAGAATTTTGTGGCGGGATCCAGCAGGCGTTCCACGCGCAGTTCATACGGTATGAACAGTACGCCGGCGTAGATCGACAGGACACGGAAGAAGGTCATGAGACGCACGGAGGCATGTGCCGTCAGGATATTTTCTTCCTTGTAGAAGTTAAAGGAGTTGTTGAAATTCAGCACGGTCGCGCGCAGGGCCATATAAATTACAGCGACCAGCAAGAAAGGCCAGAGGGCCCGGGCCAGGACAATGGCTTTACGGCGCAAAGGTTCTTGCGAAGGTCGCAGGATCCAATCGCACAGTATCAGGTAGGCCAGAAAAAGTATGCCGGTCTCCTTGGACAGCAAGGCTAGCGGATAGGCCAAGAGCGCCAGCCACCAGTCGGGGCTGCGCGGCGCGGCCAGCCCAGAAGCGCGAAATCGGGCAAACAAGATAAGCCCGACGAAGACAAAACAGTTGGCCAGGGAATCGCCCAGGCTGTTGGGGTACACGACCGCTTCATTCTGCGCCGGATGCACCAGGAACATCGCTGCCGTAAGGAAGGCCAGCGCGCGGTTGCTAAAGAGCGTTTTTAGCAGTACGAAAAGCAAGGCTGCGGCGATGGCGTGGGTGATGATGCTGACAGCATGCCATCCCGGAAACCAGTCGGCCCATAGATGCCATTCTATGGCAAAGACGATCTGCAAAAGCGGGCGCCAGTAATTGCTGATAAGATGCGTGCCGGCGATGATGTTGTCCCGGAAGAAATGGGGCCAGTGCTGCCAATCTTTGATGTAGGCGTTGTTCAGGATGAAATCGTTGTCGTCCCAGAACATCTCGTTGGGCAGGGCGTTCAGGTAGATCAGGATCCCGGCGAGGACCAGGGTCCATATAAGGACAGTGTCCCGGGAGAAGAATTGTTTAAGGCGGTCGGATAAATGCATAAGCGGGTTGACGTTTTTAAAGACGGCAATATTATAGAAGCATTTGTTGGGAAGCATACCGGTAATTTTGTAAAATACAACAGGCTCTTGTAAATTTAATGGATAGTTTGGAAAGGCGGTCAAGGTGTCGCGTATTTTTGTCGGGATATTAATGGCAGCAGTATTGCTCACTGCATCCGGGTGCGACCGGATATACGGACTTTTACATAAACCGGGTGGCGAGGAACGCGAGGTTCTGGGTAACTACACGTTCAATCTATATTCTCCCAAGGTGGAGGAGCTGCAAAAGCTGTTAAAACTTTTAGGATATAATATCGGCCGCGCCGACGGAAGATTTGGGCCAGGCACGCGGGAGGCTGTGGCAAAGTTCCAGGCGGAAGAAGGACTGGAGGTGACGCGGTTTGTGGATAAGGCCACCTGGGCGCATTTGCAGGCCTACGCCTCCAGCCCGTTTGTTCACAATGGCCAGCTAAGCGGCAAGGCCATCCAGCTGGCATTACGCAAGGCCGGCTTTGATCCCGGCAAGGCTGACGGCCAGATGGGCAAGAATACCCGCGACGCGGTCAAAGCGTTTCAGCTTGCTCAAGGGCTGGACCCGGACGGCCATGTCGGGTTGCGTACTATCAAGGCTTTGTGGGAGTATTTGCCCGATCCTCCGGCCAGGCCGCAGTCAGCCAAGCCGGCGGGGGCGAAGGCCTCTACGACGGGAACTCGGCCGGATAGGAAATAGCCGTTGTGGCATGTCCGGAGGCAACATATTAGTCAGGAAGCAGGAGAAGATGACTGTACGGCTTAGGCAAAGAAGCCCGATTTTCCGTGATCATATAAATTTTATATGCATTAGTAACAAAGATGTCTTATTATAGGCAAGTCTAATTTTTGATAAAATTCAGCCAGAATAGCGGATTGTTACTGAACGGTGCGTTTCGCGTGCCGT
>JAAXVU010000105.1 GCA_013335325.1 Candidatus Omnitrophota bacterium
ACGTCCCAAAGCAACAATGCCAACCTTTTTCATCGCAATCCTCTTCTGATTATTAAACCCAAATTTTGCAATAGCAAAATTTTGCACTGCAAAATCCGGGATAAAAAGCCCGGAATAACTGTCCGGGTCGCAAGATCACTAACTGACCACCGCTGTTCGCATCCGGTCGATAACCTTGTGCTCCACCTCGCGCATGGCCGCGCGGATGGCGTTCTTGATGGCCTTGGGCGAAGAACGCCCGTGGCTCTTCATGACCACACCGTTGACACCCAAAAGCGGTGCCCCGCCGTACTCGGAATAGTCCACATGCTTCTTAAGCCCTTTGAGCGAGCCTTTCATCATCAACCCTCCCAGCATGGCCAGCGGGTCTTTCATGATACCGCGCTTCAAGACCGTGCCGGCCGCCTCCATCAACCCTTCCGAAAGCTTGATGATGACGTTGCCGACGACCCCGGTGCAGACCAGGCAATCCGCCTTGCCGACGAAAAGCTTGTTGGGCTCGACGTTGCCGACGAAGTTCGGCAGTTTCTCCTGCAGAAGCTGGTAGGTCTGCTTGTCAAAGCCCGAACCCTTGCCCGCTTCCTCGCCGATATTGATAAGACCGACGGTGGGATTGGCCACGCCTATCACGCTCTGCATGTAGACCGCGGCCATCTGTCCGTACTGGTAAATATGTTCAGGTTTGGGGTCGGGGTTGGCCCCGACGTCGATGAGGAACGCGCAGCCGCTCACCTGCGGGATGACCAGTCCGATACCGGGGCGGTCCACGCCTTCGATCATCCGCAAATAGAATGTCGAGGCCGCCACCAGCGCACCGGTGTTGCCGGCCGACACGAAAGCGTCGTAGCCAGGCTGCTTGAGCAGATTGACGCCCACCACGATGGAACAGTTCTTCTTGCGACGGATGACGTCCAGCGGATTGTCCTCCATGTCCACCACTTCGGCGGCATGCAGGACAGTGATCCGGCCCTCGGGATAGGAATGACGGGAAAGCTCTTTTTTGACCTGCGCTTCAATACCTACCAGCGTGATCTCCACCGGAAGCTCTTTGACCGCTTCTACCACTCCGGAAACGACGCAGGCCGGGGCGTGATCGCCCCCCATGGCATCAACGACAATTCTCAAGATAGGCTCCTTGGCAGTTGCCTGTCCCGCTGACCGGATAACCCAGGACAGCCCGGGCACGTCCGTAGACTAAACCGGTCGCATCCGACAGGCTGTCCGCCCATGTTCGGCGGGACACTACTAGCAGGTACGGTTTTTAAGCGCTCTTCTTGGTCTCGACGATCTGCTGGCCCTTGTAGCAGCCGGTGATCGGGCAAACGCGGTGCGAATAGCCCGCCTTGCTGCCGGCGCCCGTCATGCTGGCCGTGGTGACGGTCAACTTCTGGTGAGTGCGGCGTCTTCTGGAACGCGCTTTGGAATGTTGTCTTTTTGGATTTGGCATTTCTCCCTACTCCTTGTTTTTTTCCTTACATTCACACTGTTCGGTATTTAGTTCGGCGCCGCAACCGGGGCAGATCCCCTTGCAGTCCTCCCGGCACAACGTGCGCGGGACGTGCCCGAGTATCATTTCCTCGCGGAGCCTTTCCCCCACGTCGATGTATTCCTGGCCGGGGGCCAGCTCGAACTCCAGGGAATATTTGAACGTTTCCCGGCGGCTCAGCCTTTCCAGGCAACGGGCACAATGGTTCTCGATCCCGCAGGTCATTTCCACCCGCGCCAGGACAAATTCGCCGACTCGCTCAAAGAGCCCGTTGACGGTGACCGGCTGCTCCGGGTTGATAAAATCTTCGGTCAGTCCGATCTCCCGCGGCATTACGCTGGATTCAAAACTGAGCCCGCTGCTCGGGATACTGCGAACCTTGATATTCATGTCCACCTGCGCCGCTCGTGCGCCGTAAAACGCCGCGCCTCAGGATGCCGTGCCCTTGTTCAGACGCTCCCTCAGCCTTTTGGCCACCTGTTTGGGGACAAAAGACGAGATGTCAGCGTCCAGCCGGGCAACTTCCTTGATGAGCGTGGCGGACAAAAATGAAAACCTTTCCGATGGCATCAGAAAGACCGTTTCGATCGACTCGGCCAACCGGCGGTTGGTCAGGGCCATCTGGAACTCGTAGTCGAAGTCGGAGATCATGCGCAGGCCGCGAATAAGCACGTTGGTCTTTTTCGACTTGGCGTACTCGGTCACCAGCCCCTGGAAAACGTCCACCCGAACGCCTTTCATGCCGTGGGTCACCTCTTTCATCATGGCGACCCGCTCCTCCACTGAAAAAATATATTTCTTGCTGGCATTGTTGGCGACGGCCACTACAACCGTGCCGAAGATGGACTGCGCGCGCTTGATCACATCCAGATGCCCGTATGTGACCGGATCAAAACTGCCCGGGTAGATCGCCAGACGGCTCATGATTCCAACCTTTGATATTGCCTTACTGTGTAAACCGCGGAAAACCGGGAAAACAAATCCCGCTTTCTTCCAGCTCCTCGTAACGCCTGCAGCATACCTGCGGTCAGCTGTCTTTTTCGTAGACCGTCAAACGGGAACTGCCGTAAACTTTATCTTTTATAAGTCTAATACTGCCTTCAACTTCCGGCATACGCTCAGCTGTATCGTACTGTGCAATAATGTAAGAAGAAGGGTGCAATATATCATGCGACATCAGGGTTTTCAAGGTTTTTTTGGCCAGCTTAAGGCCGTACGGAGGGTCGAAAAACACGACGTGAAACTTCTTCCCCTGGCGGGCAAATTCCTTGATCGCAAAGAAGGAATCCTGCTGCAGCAAAGTTGCGGAAAGACCCCGGGCCGCTGGCTGCAATATCTGCAGATTTTCCTCGATCACCTCCACACATTTGGGGTCATGCTCAATAAAGACCACCTCGCTGGCCCCGCAGGACAAAGCCTCGAACCCGATCGCCCCGCTGCCGGCAAAAAGCTCAAGGAAGCTCAGGCCCGTAAGGTCGTGGCCGATGATATCGAAAACAGCCTTGCGGACCAGGTTCTGCGTGGGCCGGATGTGCGCCGGCATGTAGATGTTGCGGCCGGAATATTCACCATTGATGATCTTCATCCACTCTCCAGGACCTTTCGGTCGTTCATTTCTCTCGTAGTGCGGGATAAACAGTCTTGTGCCAACCGTAAGTCAAACACCCGCCGCCTGCATTGGCCCCAAGTATACCACAGACCCGACAGATGGCGAATGCACCCGGTCGGGGCCAGCCAAAGCCGAAAGCGCCCTACCGGTTGGCCTCGGTGAACTTGATCACCCTGTTCATCATGTCCACCGCTTCTACCGGGTGCGCGCCGGCCGCGGTCTCGGCCGAGAGCATCACGTAATCGGTGCCGTCCAGGATGGCGTTGGCCACGTCCGACACCTCCGCCCGGGTAGGCCGAAGGTTCTCGGTCATGCTCTCGAGCATCTGGGTCGCGGTGATGACGAACCTGCCGGCCGCCTTGCACTGACGGATGATGCGCTTTTGCATCACCGGCACCTCGTAGACCGGCAAAGACACGCCCATGTCGCCGCGGGCCACCATGATGCCGTCGGACACCTTGAGGATGTCGCCCAGGTTGCGGATGCCCTCGCGGTTCTCGATCTTGGCGATCATTTGGGGCCGGTGGTCGGTCGCGGCCTTTCCAATGAAGTCACGCAAAGCGGTGATGTCGGCGGCGGTGCGCACAAAAGACTGCGCCACGAAGTCCAGCCGCTCTTCCAGACAAAAGGTCAGCGCGGCGCGGTCCTTGTCGGTCAGCCCCTTGAAGCTTAGCTTAAGGTCGGGCATGTTGACGCCCTTGTGTTCTTTGAGGAAGCCCCCCACCGCCACCCGGGTCTTTAGCGCCTTTGGGGAAGCACTTTCCACCACCAGAGCGATGTTCCCGTCGTCGATGAAGACCGGCTGGCCTTTTTTGATCTGCCGAATGGGCCCGCGGTAATCAAACGAGACCCGGTCGCCCGCCCCCGGAGAGTCGTCGGCCGTAAGCCACAGTGTCTGGCCTTTCTTTAACTCCAGCGGCTTTGCGCCCTGCAATTTCCCGATGCGGATGCGGTAGCCTTCCAGATCGCCCAGGATCCTGACGTGACGGCGGTACTGGCGGTTAAGCCGCCGCACCAGCGCGATGCGCCGGGCATGCTCATCCAACGTGCCGTGCGAGAAATTGAGCCGCACCACATCCAGCCCGGCGCGGTACATCTTGAGCAACACTCCGGCTTTTTCCGACGCCGGCCCTAAAGTCGCAATGATCTTGGTCTTGGGGATCACAAAAACACCTCCGTAATTAACTTTTATCCAGCCGGCGGATCGCCGCTTCCAGCTGGCTTCGGATGTCATCCGCTCCGTCGCCCAGAAGCCGGACAGCCTGACGGTAATACTCCACAGCCTCGCTGTAGCGGCCCAGGTTCTCGCAGACGCTGGCCAAATTCTCGCAGGTGACCGCCCGGTCCGGCTCCAGTTCCAGCGCCCGCCTGAAACACTGCAGGGCGGCCTCGTCCTGTCCCAGGTTGTGCAGGAACCAGCCCTTGTTGTGATGGATGGTGGCGTAATCCTCCTCGACCGCGATGCCGCGGTCGAACACATCGAGAGTTCCGTCGACTTGCCCCAGCTCCAGCCGGCAGAGAGCGATGTCGTTGTAGGCCGCGCCGTCGGCAGGGTTGTGCACCAGGGCCTGTTCCAGCCGTAGGAGCGCCTTGGCGCAATCCCCGGAGAGGATGTCGAACTGCGCTGAAAAATAGCATTCCTCTCCGGGACACGCCCGTTCCCGGGCCAGCTTCAGCCCCTGCGTCGCGATATCCCGCGCGCGGGTCTCCTCACCGAAGGTAATGGCCCGGTCCAGGTCCCGGCGCAGTTGCGTAAAGTCAGGATGGTTCATGTCAAAGCTCCTCCGCTAATGTACGACGGGCCCACAGGACCGTCCGCAAGATCATGACAACGGGATACCCCCAGATGAGACACCAGAAAGCCAGCCGCTGCAGGTAAAAAAGCGCCCGGGCGCAAAGACCGTACTCCTCGAGCATGCCTTCCACCGGCGCATCGGGCGCCAGCCGTTCGTACTGCTCGATGGCCGAGAGCTTCTCGCGGTCGGAAAGGTACTGAAAGGCGGGCCTCGCGGACACTGTCTCGGAGAAATACGCCCGCCGCATCTCGGTGTACTTGGAGCGGGCAAAATACAAGGCCACGGCGCTTAGGAGCACAATGACAAAGGCGGTGGCCAGTTCGCGGATCAGGATGGCCGCGGGCGAAACCTGTTCTCTTTCAGCCAGCGCGCGGAAAGGACCGGAAGTCCGTAACGGCTTTTTGTCGTCGAAAAATATCCGGGGCACCGCCTTGACCAGCCGCGCCAGCAGGAAGATCGCGTAGCAACCCGCCACCGCAAGGAACCCCGCCCCGGCAAAACGCCGCACCTGGCCCTGCACCCCGTCCCAGAGGTAGGAATAATCCAGACAGTAAAAACGGCTGACCTCTTCGTAGAGGAACGGCACCACCCAGGACATGAGCGCGAACCACGCCAGTCCCGCCGCCGCCAGCCCGATCACGACCCACAATTCCCGTTCCAGCCATTTGAATAACTTAATCGACATCTTTGCCTGCCTTGGAAAAATGTTCGTAACGATCTAACACATTACAGATTAGAGACCAAAGGGGTCAACAGGTCAATAGGCAATGCCCAAAAAAATAATCTGCGATCACCTTTTGACTTGTTGACCTGGTAACGATCCTCTTACCCCGCCAGGACCCGGTCGAGATACCCGGGGTAACGCCGGCGGATGGTGGACTTGACCGACGGGTGCGACTTGAGCGTCGTGTCAACACGCACCAGCTCGACCGCCTCCTTGCGCGCCGCCTCCAGCACATGGATCTGTGTCAGCGGATTAACCACGCGCAGTTCGTTCAAACCGTGCTGATGCCGGCCGAAGTACTGGCCGGGCCCGCGGATCGTCAGGTCATGCTCGGCGATCTTGAACCCGTCGGTGGTCTTCTCAACCGCCTCCAGGCGCATTTTCCCTTCCTCGGTCTCCGGGTCACCCAGGAGGATGCACACCGCGCTTTTTTCGCTGCGGCCGATGCGTCCGCGCAGCTGATGCAGCTGCGACAACCCGAAACGCTCGGCGTGCTCGATCACCATCACATTGGCGTTGGGCACGTCGATGCCGACCTCGAGCACGGTCGTTGTGACCAGCACCTGGATCTCGCCGCGGCGGAAGCGCTCCATGATCTCGCGCGTTTCGGCGCGCTTCATCCGTCCGTGCACCAGCCCCACGCCCAGATCCTTAAACTCCTCCCGGCGGAAACGTTCGTACATCTCGGTCGCCGCCTTAAGGTCGCTCTTCTCGCTTTCATCGATCACTGGATAGACGATGTAGGCCTGCGTGCCTTTCTTCACCCACTCGGCCACTTTCCGGTAGGAGCTTTCGGCCTGCTCGCCGGTGAAATGGTACGTCCGGATCTCGCCGCGGCCGCGCGGTTTCTCGTTTAAGACCGAGACGTCCAGATCGCCGTAAAGCGTCAGACACAGCGTGCGCGGGATAGGCGTCGCGGTCATGACAAGGACGTCCGGGTTCTCGCCCTTGGCCGACAGGAGCGCCCGCTGGCGCACGCCGAACTTGTGCTGTTCGTCGACGCAGACAAAGCTTAGGGCCTTGAAGGCGACTTCCTCTTCCAGAAGCGCGTGGGTGCCGACCACCACATCCACCTCGCCGGCCGCGACCTTGTGCAGGGCCTCGGCACGTTCCTTTTTCTTAAGCGCGCTGTTTAAAAGCACGGCCCTAACTTCGCCGAACGGGCTTTCGGCGAAATAACGGCAGAACGCGCTGAAATGCTGTTCGGCCAGGATCTCCGTCGGTGCCATGATGGCGGCCTGGCGGCCGTTCGTCACGGCGGCGAGGCATCCAAAGAACGCCACCACGGTCTTGCCGGAGCCCACGTCACCCTGCAGGAGTCTCAGCATCGGTGCGGCTTTGGACATGTCGGCGGACACTTCGAGCATGGCTTTCTTCTGGGCCGCGGTGAACTCGAAGGGAAAAGCGCGGGCAAAGCGTTCAAAGAAACCTTCCGGCACGGCGTGGGCAAAGCCTTTCTTCTGCACAATGCTCTGCCGGCGCAAAATGATCGACACCTGGAAAAAGAAGAACTCCTCGAAACTTACCCGGCGCACGGCTTCTTCCTGCGCCTTCTCATCGTCGGGGAAATGGATCTGGCGGATGGCCTCGGCGATGCCGCCCAG
>JAAXVU010000106.1 GCA_013335325.1 Candidatus Omnitrophota bacterium
TGGCAGAACTAAAAGCCAGGCAGCTTAAGGCGCGCAGCGTGGCTCGCAAGCTTTCTTCGTTGCGCTCTTTTTTTCGATTCCTACAGCGCGAAGGTCTGGTGCAAAAGAATCCGGCGGCGCTGGTGCTCACTCCCAAACTCGACAAGGGGTTGCCGCATTTCCTGACCGAGGCGGATGCTGTCAGACTGGTTGAGGCCCCGGAGGATAATACGGTTGAGAGTCTGCGTGACCGCGCGATATTTGAGACGCTGTATTCCACTGGCATACGCGTTAGTGAACTGGTAGGCATGAGTGTTGGCGATGCTGACCTTATTGGCAATATTGTTAAGGTCTATGGAAAAGGCAAGAAAGAACGGATCGTGCCGATAGGCGACAAGGCCTGCGAGGCGCTAGGGGCGTATCTGGATGCCCGTCGCGGCCGGGCCGAGGCCCTTTTTCTCAACCGTACTGGCGGTCGGTTGACGGATCGCAGTGTACGCAACATCATAAATAAGCATATTAAGAGGGTGGCTCTGGAGCAAAAGGTAAGTCCGCACATGTTTCGGCATTCCTTTGCCACGCATCTTTTGGACCATGGGGCAGACTTGCGTTCAGTGCAGGAACTTTTGGGTCATGTGAATTTATCAACGACGCAAATATATACGCATCTAACCATGGACAAGCTTAAGAGCGTATACGACAAGGCGCATCCGAGAGCCTAGTACTGGGTCGAACAACTTCTCGAATAAAGTGCTGGCAGAATCCGGATGGAAGGGCGGTAATGTTTTTTTTATTTGATCTGTGCTTCCTGATCTACATCCTGTTTTATTTACCCATTATGCTTTTGCGTGGCAAGTGGCATAACGGGATGAAGGCCCGACTGGGATTTATACCGGATCCCATACTTGACCGTCTTCGTGGCCGCCGCAATATCTGGCTGCATGCAGTCAGTGTCGGTGAGGTGATGGCTGTGGAAGGCATGATCCGCAGGTTGCGGGAGCAGTTCCCGGATCGCCAGATCATTCTTTCGGTCACCACCCGAGCGGGTCATGCTTTGGCCCGTCGTAGATATGCAGATACTTCTCTGGTAATATGGTCGCCGCTGGATTTAAGTCTGACCGTGCGTATTTTTGTCGCTGCCATTCGTCCCGAAATATACATTGCCGCTGAGACTGAATTGTGGCCCAACTTGTTTGCCAGGCTGGCGCAAGAGCGGGTAAAGATTTTGATCGTCAACGGCCGCATATCCGATGCGGCCTTTCCCCGCTACAGGCTGGTGCGCGGGTGGCTCAAGTCGGTACTGGCCAAGGTCAGCCTGTTTTGCATGCAGAGCGATCTAGATGTGCGCCGGATTGTAGAGCTGGGCGCTCCGTCCGAGCGGGTCGTCAACGTCGGCAATGTAAAGTTTGATCTGACGTCTGATTTGGCGCAGGCCAGCCCTGGCGAGTTGGGGCTCGAACCAGGTAAGTTAGTATGGGTTGCTGGCAGTACTCACCCCGGAGAAGAGGAGTTAGTGCTGGGTGTTTATGAAAGTTTGTGTACACAGTTTCCTGACTTGCGTTTGGTGGTAGCCCCGCGGCATCCGGAACGGGCGCCAGGTATCGTGCAGATGATCGCTAAGTCCGGGTTGATCCCGATCCTGTTTTCCACTGCGAACAGGAAACCTTTAGGTGCCGGCGAGGTACTTGTGGTGGATACGATCGGGCATCTGGTTCAATTTTATTCCGTGGCAACAGTAGTATTTGTCGGTAAGAGCCTGACCGTCCGTGGAGGGCATAACATAATAGAGCCTGGAATCTTCGGAAAGCCGGTTCTGGTCGGTCCGCACATGCAGAATTTTATGGATATCACCCGTGCTTTTATGGATAGCCAGGCGGTGGTACAAGTACCGGATGCTACTGCTCTTAGGTCGGAGCTGGAGCGTTTGCTGGCCTCAAGTGAAGAGCGCGGCCTTTTGGGACAGCGGGCCCGGGATGTGATACAAAGGAACCGTGGCGCGACGGAAAGGACCATTAAGATCATTACGAGAATTTATGGTGTTCATGTATGAACAAGTTTTTGCATGATGTAGTAACTGGTCAGAACCGGGGCCCAGCCGCCTTGGCTCTCAAACCGTTGCTTTGGGTATTGAGCCTCCTCTATGCGTTCGGCGTAGCCTGCCGGCGGTGGGCGTACTTTGCAGGAATTCGTAAGTCCTATTCTACAGGCGTGCCGGTCATCAGTGTCGGTAATATTACTGCTGGCGGCACCGGCAAGACGCCTTTTACGATCTATCTGGCGCAGAAGATCGCTGCAGCTGGAAAGCGGCCGGCTATTTTGATGCGCGGCTATATGTCAGAGTCGGGTGCTGTTAGCGACGAGGCAGAAATGCTGCGTCGCAAACTTATCGATGTCCCGGTCTTGGTATCTCCCGATCGTGTACGGTCCGCCAGAGAGTCTTTATTTAGAGATGGCCCTGACGTTTTCATCCTGGATGATGGATTCCAACACTGGAAAATACGTCGGGATCTGGATATTGTCATCCTGGATTTGGTCAACCCATTTGGTAATGGAGGCCTTCTGCCATTTGGGATTCTACGCGAGTCTAAATCCCAGCTGAAACGGGCTGATCTGTTAGTACTCAATAGAGCTGACATGGCGCCTGATCGTATACCGGCTATGTACCGGGAACTTAGAAAAATTAATCCTCGTGCGGGGATAGTGGAGTCAGCACAGGCACCTATTGCTGTGGAAGAGCTGTCATGGGAAGAAGGCACGTTGGGAGAGGTCGACCCAGGTCTGGTAAGCGGTAGTATTTGCGCCTGTTCGGCCATAGGTTCTCCGGAAGGTTTTGCGGTCACCCTGCGCGCAATGGGGGCGGAACTCGTGCATCATGAGATCTTTATAGATCATCATGTTTATACTGCCGACGACGTGCAAAAGATGCTTGATGTATGCCGTCTAAGAAAAGTGGACAGGCTGGTGACTACGCAGAAGGATATTGTTAAACTATTACCTTTTAGAGAGATGTTCCGTGACATCCGGCTCATGGCGGTCGTTATTGCAGTGCAAGTTTTGAAAGGTGAGAATGAAATCAACTTACGCCTCAATAGCCTATTACATTCTTAAGGGGTTTGCGGCCTTCGTGAGGGCTGTCCCGGAGGGGGTGGCTCTTTGGATCGGCCGACGGATCGGCGATTGTGCCTATTTGTCGGTCAAGAATCGCCGGAAGTCTTACAAGAATCTTCGTCTGGCTTTTGGCGGTAAAAAGACGCCGGAAGAGATCCGTGGTATCTTGAAGAGATTTTACCATGCCTACGGCATGAACATAGTCGAGTTGTCCTGGCTGCCGCGCGTCGCCAGTCGCGGCTTTGCAGAGTATGTTACCGTGGACGGCCGGGAGCATTTGGACGAGGCTATAAAGCGCGGGCGTGGCGTTATTTTCCTTTCCATGCATTCTGGGAATTGGGAGTTGGCCAGCTTGGTGGGCAGTATGTGTGGTTATCCATACAATATGGTCGCCAACGACATGTCTCATTTACATAAACTGGCTGACCTGATAAACGAGCTCAGGCAATGCGGCGGCGCGCGCATCATAAACCCTGGCCTCGGCGGGCGGGATATCATTAAATGCCTGCGGCGTAATGAGATTGTGACTTTGGTGGTCGACCAGGGCGGAAAGGAAGGGATGGTGGTGCCTTTCTTTGGACGCGAGTCGTCGATGTCTACCGGTGCTATAAGGCTGGCGCTCAAATATGACGTGTCTATAGTCATGGTGGATATCTGCCGCATGGGGAACTCTCAACGTCACCGGTTGACGGCCCGGCTATTTGATCCTGTCAAGACAGGCGACACTGAGCGCGATGTGCAGGAGAACCTGGCGTGCCTGGCGGCTCATTACGAGAGATGGCTTGCTGAGCATCCACATGAATATATATGGCTTTACAAGACATGGAAATACTCGCGTATACGGCAGGTGGTAGTTCTAGATGACGGGCGCACCGGTCATTTGCGGCAGTCCGAAAGCACAGCGCAGTTGCTGGAGCAGGTGTTGGTACGGAAAGGTTATGTTCCGAAAAGGGTGACGATCCCTATCCAGTATCGCTCTGGATTTTATGCCGCCTTGTATAGTTTTCTGGCCGGCGGAGGTTTCTTGTCAGGCAGGTATAGTATCGATGTGCTCAAATGGTTCCTGGAACGTTCTTGTTATAATAAGGTCTTTTCCGTAACACCGGACTTCGTTATATCGACGGGAAGTAAGGCTGCTCCGCTTAACTTCATATTGTCCCGTGAGAATATGGCAAAAAGCATCGCTATATTGCGGCCAGGCTCAGTGCCTATGCGGGAGTTTTCACTGCTGGTCATGCCGCGTCACGATTTTACTCCGGGACAAGCGGTGCCTGACAACGTGGTGGTTACTCAAGTGGCGCCTAATCTTATCGGCAAAGATTACCTGGAAGAAAATGTACGCGGTCTACTGCATCGTTATTCGCATTTGAAAATGAATCTGAAGAACAGGTTGGGGTTTCTTGTCGGCGGAGATACCAGAGGGGTGATATTATCTCCCCAGCAGGTTCGTGTCATAGTGCACCAACTGAAAGACGTGGCGGCCCAGTTCAACCTGGATATTATCGTGACCACTTCCCGGAGGACATCTCCTGAGGTGGAGCAGGTGCTGTTTAGCGAGTTTCGCGATTACGAAAGATGTGCTCTGCTGATCATCGCTAATAATTCCAATGTTCCAGAGGCTGTCGGTGGCATACTTGGTCTTTCATCGGTTGTTGTTGTGTCTGGTGACAGTATTTCTATGGTGTCCGAAGCGGCTTGTTCGGGGAAGAAGGTCGTGGCTTTCCCGGTGGACGGTCCGCAAAGGAAGCCGGTGGAGAATAAATACACCAGCTTTGTCGACGATATGGCCAGTAACGGTTATATCGCCTGTGCGCAGACCAAGTCCGTAGGTGCAGTTGTTAGCGCGGTGCTCAAAAACAAGCTGCCGACCAGGCCGGTTAATGATAACGCCGTAATTTCGGCGGCGCTGGAGAAGATGATCCAATGAGAATTTTGCAGATTTTGCCGGAACTTAATGTCGGTGGAGTGGAACGGGGTACTTTTGATCTGGCCCGTTATCTGGTTTCGCAAGGCCATCGCTCAGTGGTGGTTTCCAATGGAGGCTCGCTGGTGCCGCTCTTGGAGGCGCAAGGAACCAAACATTATCAGCTGCCAGTGCATCTCAAGAATATATTTACTGCCTGGAATTGCGTTAAGGAACTGGAGCGCATTATCCGAGAGGAAGAGATCGATATCGTCCATGCCAGGTCGCGGGTCCCGGCTTGGATCGCCTATTTTGCCACCCGGAATAGCAATGCTGAGTTTGTTACCACCTGTCATGGTTATTATTCGACCAGTCCTTTCAGCCGGGTTATGGGCTGGGGTAAGATCGTCATTGTGATAAGCGAGATCATTGGGCGGCACATGATAGAGCATTTTGGTGTCCAGCCGGAGAATATCCGGCTGATCCATCGCAGCGTCGACTTGGACAAGTTCCCTTTTCGTGAGCGCCAGCCTGGGCAGTCTTCATTTACGGTGGTCATTGTTGGCAGGATCACTCCGCTTAAAGGGCATGTTTATTTCCTGAAAGCCATGGCCAAAGTTATCCGTCAGCGTCCTTATATACGTGTGCGGGTTGTCGGTGACTCTCCGGCAGGCAAGGATGCCTACAAGGACAGTCTGCTGCTTTTGACCAAGAGGCTCGGCATTGAGGACAGGGTCGAATTCATGGGTAATCGTAGTGATATACCGCAATTGTTGCAGGAAGCCGATGCCTTGGTGCTTTCTACCGTTACCCAGGAGGCGTTCGGGCGTGTCCTTATCGAGGCGCAGGCGGTAGGCGTGCCGGTGGTGGCTACCAAGGTCGGCGGGGTGTTGGATATCGTGGAGCATGAGAAGACTGGTCTTTTAGTATTGCCCAAGGATCCAGATGGAATGGCCGGTGCGATTCTGCGTATTATGAACGAGCCTAAACTTGTTGGCGAAATGGTTCGGAATGCCCGCCGGCGTGTAGAGGAGCGCTATACGCTGGAGCAGATGGCATCCCGTACTGTTGAGGTATACGAGGAGCTGCGACGTTCGATGAACATACTGGTAGTAAAGCTTGGTGCGGTCGGCGATATCATCCTGGCCAGCGCATCATTCAGGGCTTTACGGCAGCGTTTCCCGCAAGCGCGGATATGTTGCCTGGTCGGTCGAGAGGGGCTGTCGCTGTTGCAGGGGTGCCCTTATCTCGACGATATTATTGTTTATGACTACAAGGGCAAGCATAAAGGCATCAGAGGGTTCCTGTCGACCTTGCAGAAGCTTAGGCATTATCGTTTCGACAAGATCATTGATTTTCAGAACAATCACCGCAGCCATCTTGTGTCTTTTCTTTGCATGCCGAGAATAAGCTACGGATACAAGAACAGCAAGTCTGGTATGTTGTTGACCAGCGGCATACTTGACGATAAGCCGGATCTGCCGCCGGTACAGCATCAGTTCCGTCTGCTGGAGGCGATGGGTATAAAATACGATGACAGTGTGCGCCTGGAGTTCTGGCCGCGTCAGGATGACTACGAGTACGCCCGTGAATTGCTGCATTCTGAGTGGATCGATGAGAAGACTCATCTGATCGTAGGGATAAACATAGCCGCCTCTGAGCGCTGGATGACCAAGAACTGGCCGATGTCGCATCTGGCCAAGCTTTGCGACATGCTGGCTGCCGAAGGTATTCGGGTCGTGATTACTGGCATGGATAAAGACCGCGAGTTTGTCCGACAGCTGGCTCTGGCGGCGAGATCAAAGCCGGCTATCATGGTCGGCAAGACCAATATTCTGCAACTGGGAGCTTTATTGAGTTTCTTCCGTTGTTACGTTACTTCCGATTCGGCTCCGCTGCATCTGGCGGCGGCTATGAATTGTCCGACTGTCGCATTGTTCGGTCCGACTAAGCCGGAGAGGCATGTCCCGCCGGCGCAAAAGTTGACGGTGGTGCGAAAACAAATGGAATGCGTCGGTTGTTACAAGTCGCAATGTCATATTCACCGGCATGCCTGCATGTTTAGTATATCTCCTGAAGAAATCTTTTCTGCAGTTATGTTTTACGTTAAAGGGCGAAAAGCTTCGGGCCGAGAGACGGCAGAGACCAAGTCCTAATAACTGTTGTACGCCGGTATCCTGGGGTTACGAAAAAGACGATATGCGGATTGTATTATTGGCC
>JAAXVU010000216.1 GCA_013335325.1 Candidatus Omnitrophota bacterium
GCTTCGGTTAATATACAAACTGATTCACAGGAACTGTCCTTCATTTATTTCATTTCGAGACTTTCAGCCAATTAATGTTTTCGGGTTTGGACCATAAACCGCCGGATTTTTAACCTCTTTATTATTGCATTCTTATTCCTTCGGCATGATCCGTTATAAGAACTCCACTCTTGAACAATATCTGGAACAGCTGGCTGCCCGCGAGCCCGTTCCCGGCGGCGGTTCTGCAGCTGCGCTCTGTGGCGCGCTGGGGGCTGGCTTGCTTGAAATGGTGACACGTTATTCGCTGGGCAAGGGCAAGCCTCCGGAAGTGGAACGGGAGCTGGCATTGTTATTGGAGAAAGCCGGACAGGGTCGGCTGCGTCTTCTGGAGCTGGTCAGCCATGATTCGGAAGCCTACCTGGCCATGCGGGAAGCCAAGAAGGTCGGCGAGGCGGCTTACCGGCAGGCTACGGAGCGGGCGGTCGGGGTGCCGGTCGAGATCGTACGTTTGTGCCGGGAGATGGTACAGCTTGCGCCGTATCTGCACCGGGAAGGCAACCCGCATCTGTTAAGCGATGTGGTCGCAGCGGAGAAGTTCCTGGAGGCGGGAGCCGCGGCCGCCGGAGCAATGATCGAGGCCAACCAATGAGCGCAAAACTTCTGGATGGAAAACTTTTGGCGCAGAATTTGCAGGCCGGACTGAAGGCCGAGGTGGACGCCTTACGCGCGAAGACCGGACTGGCGCCGCGTTTTGTCAATATTGTCATCGGTCAGGACGCCGGCTCTGGCTCTTACGGTCGTTCCCAGAAACGCGTGGCCGAGGCGGTCGGTATCGATTACCGTTTCGCGCAGTTGCCGCATACGGTCACGCAGGAAGAGCTGCTGGACCAGATCCATTTTCTAAATAACGATCCGGCGGTACACGGCATTATGATCCACAAGCCGGTTCCGTCGGGTATAGATTTCCAGCTGGCTGCCAACCTGGTCAGCCCGGGCAAGGACCTGGAAGGCCTGAACGATGTCAACCTGGGTAAATTGCTCACTGGACGCACCCGGATCATCCCCTGCACACCGGCATCCGTGATGGCGCATCTCGATTCTACCGGACTGGACCTCTCGGGTAAGGACGCGGTGGTCGTCGGCAGGAGCGAGATCGTGGGCAAGCCGGTAGAATTGCTCCTTTTGGAACGCAATGCCACCGTCACCGTTTGTCACAGTGGAACGAGTAAGGCGGGGCGCCTGGCTGAACACGTGAAGAGGGCGGAGATCCTGGTGGTGGCCGTAGGCCGGCCTGGTTTTATCCGGGGCGAATGGGTCCGGGAAGGTGCGGTCGTGGTCGACGTTGGTATAAACGAGGTGGATGGAAAGCTGGTAGGTGACGTCGAGTTCGCACCGGCGGCGGAACGCGCTTCCTTTATTACGCCGGTTCCCGGCGGAGTGGGGCCGGTCACCGCGGTCATGCTTATGAAGAATGGTATTGAAGCCTTTAGACAGCAAACAGGTGTTGGTATATGAAATTTGTTCTGATCGGACAGTCTCCGGCAGTATTGGCTGCAGCGCGGGTTATCCGCAGCAGCGCCGCGGAGGGAGAGATAGTCATAATTAGTTGCGACGGCAAGTTGCCCTACGACCGCGGTTTATTGCCGCGGCTGATATCAAGGCGGGTTAAAGAGAAAGAACTGTTCGCGGAAGCGGAAGAGTTTGTGCGGTCCTCCGGTGTCAGCCTGGTCGTGGACCGGGAGATTTCCCGCATCAATTTTAACCGCCGGCGTATATTTTTATCAGAAAAGCAAAACCTGGATTATGACGTGCTGGTAATGGCCGACGCACCGCAGGTTCGTCTGCCGGGACTAAAGGGCATCCGCCGTTCGGGCGTTTTTCACCTGGCGCGTCTGGAGTCGGTGAAAGGGCTGGTAAGATACCTGCCCTTTGTCGAGACCGTGGTGGTGGAGGTGCGCAGCCTGCAGGGCCTGGAGGCCGCGCTGGCCTTGAGGGAACAGGGCAAGGACGTGCTGGTTACTTCGGACCAGGACAGGCTGCTGGCCGGTGAGCTGGATGAAGCGTCGGGCAAGGTTTTGGCGTTTCTCTTGGAAAAGATCGGTATCCGCAGCATTCTAAACAATGCTTTTGAGGATTTGCTGGG
>JAAXVU010000107.1 GCA_013335325.1 Candidatus Omnitrophota bacterium
TGCGGCAGATGCCGACGCCGCGGGAAGCGTCCTTGACGTGCACCACCGGGCCGCGGTAGGCCGGCGCGATCTTAAGCGCGGTGTGGGCAGGGGACGTGGTGGCTCCGCCGATAATAAGCGGGATGTTGAAGCCTTCGCGTTCCATCTCGGCGGCCACGTGCACCATCTCATCCAGCGACGGCGTGATGAGTCCGGAAAGCCCGATGATGTCGGCCTTGACCGCGCGCGCTTTCTCCAGTATCTCCCGGGCCGGGACCATGACGCCCATTTCGATGACTTCAAAATTATTGCAGGCCAAAACCACGCCGGCGATGTTTTTGCCGATGTCGTGGACATCGCCCTTGACCGTCGCCAGAAGCACACGCCCGGCGCTGCGGACGCTGCCCGCGCGGTCTTTCTCGATGTAAGGCTGCAGCCAGCTCACGGCCTTTTTCATGACGCGGGCGCTTTTGACCACCTGCGGCAGGAACATCTTGCCGGCGCCGAAGAGGTCGCCGACGGTATTCATCCCGTCCATGAGCGGGCCTTCGATAAGCGAGATAGCCGTCGGCGAAGCTTTAAGCGCCTCGGCCAGGTCGGCTTCCAGAAAATCCGTGATGCCCTGCACGAGAGCGTAGGAGAGACGTTTGTTGACCGGCTCGCTGCGCCAGGCCAGGCTTTTGGTCTCTTTCTTGCCGGCGGCGCGCACGTTCTCGGCAAAGGCCACCAGTCTTTCGGTGGCATCCGGCCGACGGTTTAGGAGCACGTCTTCCACCAGGGTCAGAAGCTCGCGCGGGACTTCGTCGTAGATGGCGATCATGCCGGCATTCACTATTCCCATGTCCAGCCCGGAGCGGATGGCGTGGTAGAGGAAGGCCGAGTGCATGGCCTCGCGCACAGCGTCATTGCCGCGGAAGGAGAAGGAGACGTTGCTGATCCCGCCGGAAACGCGGCAGTGCGGCAGGTTTTTTTTGATATCGTTTACCGCGCCGATGAAGTCGAGCGCGTAGTTGTTGTGCGCTTCGATGCCGGTCGCGACCGCAAAGACGTTGGGGTCGAATATGATGTCTTCCGGCGGGAAGCCGACTTCCTCGGTCAGTATCCGGTAGGCCCTTTGGCAGATCTCGAACTTGCGCTGGCGGGTGTCGGCCTGGCCCTGTTCGTCAAAGGCCATTACGACCACGGCGGCGCCGTACTTAAGGAGCAGGCGGGCGCGCTGCCGGAACAGGTCTTCGCCTTCTTTAAGGCTGATGGAGTTGACGATAGATTTGCCCTGCAGGCATTTAAGCGCGGATTCGATGACCTCCCAGCGGGAGGAATCGACCACGACCGGCACGCGGGCGATGTCGGGCTCGGCCGCTGACAAACGCAGGAAGCGGACCATGGCGGCTTGGGAATCCAGCATCCCTTCATCCATGTTGACGTCGATGGCTTGCGCGCCGGCCTCGACCTGCTGGCGGGCCACGCTTAGGGCTTCGTCGAAATTTCCGTCGATTATAAGTTTGGCAAATTTCTTGGAACCGGTGACGTTGGTGCGCTCGCCGATGTTCACGAAATTGAGCCCTTCCCGCAAGACCAGCGCTTCCAGCCCGCTGTAAGCCGAGACCGCCGTCAGCTCCGGGAGCTGCCGAGGTTTTAGACCGGCGACCGCCTGGGCGATCGCCCGGATGTGGTCCGGAGTAGAGCCGCAGCAGCCGCCCACGATATTGACCAGCCCGTCAGTGGCGAATTCGCGCACCAGCGCGGCCATTTCGGTGGGTGTCTGGTCGTATTGACCGAACTGGTTGGGCAGCCCCGCGTTGGGGTAGGCGCTCACAAAGGTGTCGGCCAGGCCGGAAATGGTCTCCAGGTGCGGCTTCATGTCGCGGGCGCCCAAAGCACAGTTGAACCCGAAGGCGAGCGGCCGGGCGTGACGGAGCGATATCCACAGCGCTTCCGCGGTCTGACCGGACAAGGTACGGCCCGAGGCGTCTGTGATGGTGCCGGAAAGCATGACAGGAACCGGGCGTGCGGCCGACTCATTGTACGTAAGTACGGCAAAGACCGCGGCCTTGGCGTTCAGGGTGTCGAAGATCGTTTCGATGAGGAAGACGTCTACGCCGCCGGCAGCGAGCGCACGGACCTGTTCGCCGTAGGCTGTGACCAGCTCGTCAAAGGTGACCGCCCGGAAACCGGGGTCGTTGACGTCCGGTGAAAGCGAGGCGGTCTTGTTGGTCGGCCCGATGGAGCCAGCCACAAAGCGCGGTCGCTCCGGGTTCTCCCGGGTGAATTCCTCGGCAGCGGCGCGGGCCAGCCGGGCCGAGGCCAGGTTCAGTTCCTCCACCAGCGTTTCCATCCGGTAATCAGCCAGGCTCACGCGGTTGGCGTTGAAGGTGTTGGTCTCGATAATATCCGCGCCGGCCGCCAGGTACTGGCGGTGAATGTCAGAGATGATGTCGGGGCGGGTTAGGGACAAAAGGTCGTTATTTCCTTTAAGGTCGACGGGCCAGTCGCGGAAGCGTGTCCCGCGGTAGTCGGCCTCGGTCGGCCGGTGGCGCTGGACCATGGTCCCCATGGCGCCATCCAGGATCAGGATGCGCTCCTTAAGCAGTTGGGCGAGTTGAGAAGATGCAAATGATTTCTGCATGGCATTAACGATAATGGAAAGGTATAGTTATGTCAATTATTGACTTGATGACTTGAGCATTGGTTCTTTGCAGTTATGAGCTTGGGTATTACGTTGGGCATGCACCTGGACGTTGCTGGGCCTCAGGCACGCCATGTCTGACAAAGTACTAGCATTGCCGCCTGAAGGAAGTTAATTTTATTGGATCCAAAGGAGAATTGCGATGTCTGACTGTTGCGCAGTAAAGTCCAACCCTGAGCCGATATGGAAGAACCGCCTGGTCTTGGTCGCGGCGGCTATCTCGTCGGTGCTGGCGTTGTCGTATTTTCTGCCGCTTTTGGTACCGTTCCGCCACGCCTTTATCGGGTACTTGCAGATGGTGGCCTGGCCGCTGGCACTGGGTCTGGTCATAGGCGGGATCGTGGATTATTACATCCCGCGGGAATATGTCTCGCTGGTCCTGGCGGGCCGGCGCAAGCGCAGCATCGTATATGCCGTCATGTGGGGATTCCTCATGACGCTCTGCAGCCACGGCATCCTGGCGCTGGCGGTACAGCTTTACAAGAAAGGCGCCTCGCCGGCCTCGGTGGTGGCGTTCCTTCTGGCGAGCCCCTGGGCGAATTTTCCCCTGACCTTGCTTCTCGTCGGATTCTTCGGCCCGGCCCGCGCCGCTTACATCATCCTATCGGCGATACTGACCGCGCTTTTTACCGGCTGGATATTCCAGATCCTGGAGCGCCGGGGCTTGATCGAGTCCAATCCGCATACGGTGGAGGTCGACGCGGACTTTGACCTGGCGCAGGATATCCGCCGGCGGGCGGCAGAATATCGTTTTGATCTGGCCCGGGACCTCAAGGGTGTCGCGCGGGGCGTTAAGGAATTGGCCGGGATGAGCCTGTGGTGGATCATGATAGGCATGTCGATGGCCGCGGCGGCCGGGGCGTACATCCCGCAGCAATTCTTTCACCGTTTCATGGGGAAGACTTTACTGGGCATGCTGGTGACGCTGGGCCTGGCGACGGTGATCGAGACCTGCTCGGAAGGCTCGTCGCCTTTGGCCTTCGAGATCTATCGCCAGAGCGGAGCGTTGGGCAATGCTTTGGTATTCCTGATGGCCGGGGTAGCCACGGATTACACCGAGATCGGGCTTTTGTGGGTCAATGCCGGACGCCGCACGGCGCTGTGGCTGCCGGTCGTGGGCGTGCCGTTCATCATGTTCTTCGGCTGGTTGGCCAATGTGTTGTTCTGATGAAAGAGATACTTAAGTGACTTTAAGTGACTGTCCCGTTGCTTGTGTCGGTGGTAATATGTTAATGAAGACTGCCGCATAAGCCGGCGGCGGAATGGTCGAACCTGTTGCGGAAAGGGTAGGTGCGCCATGTGCTGCAAGAACCTGCTGGAAAAGATCAAGAACATCAGCATCCGGGAAGCCGCGGTCATGAAGGTGGGGGTTTTCGCCTTCACCCTTATGGTCGCCAAGTTCTGGCCGGCGATACTCTCGCTGTCCTGGGGATGGTACCTGACCATCTTCCTCTTGGCGTATGCCTACATCGTGTATGTCTTGTTCTTCCGTAAGTAAGCGGGCTTGCCCGGCGATGTGTTATGCGGCCAGACAGCTTCCGGTCTGTTGGTTGTTCTGACGACGGAGCGCGGCGGGATATTTTATTCATGCCCTAGCTTTCATTATCCTGCCCGGGTCATATCAGAAAAGTTCGTGTCCATTTTCCGGAATTTTGGTATATTCTGGCGGTATGCGAAAAACGTTTCTTTCCTTCCTTTTCCTTTTTCTTCTTTCCTGTCCGGCGCAGGCCGCGTTGGTTTACCAGGACTTTGAACCCGATAACGGGACACTTACGCCTTACGGCAGTCCGGCCGGCACGCCTCCGGAATACGGCTGGGGCTTTGGCCAGGCCGCGGTGGGCCTGAACGACGAAGGCGACCCGGTACACGGCGGAAAGCATTCCTTCAAGGTGACGCTTCCCGCCGGAAAGCCGCTGCAGGCCGGCTCAGGGATTCCGGCGCAGTTTGGGGTTTTTAATACCAACTTTGTCCCGGAATGTCACGACCGGCTGACCTTCTGGGTCTGGTCTGATCCGGCCCAGGCTGGTAACCACACCGTCATGGTGAAATTCTTCGACCAGGAAGCCTACAAGGAAAAGGGCGTGAGTGTCTGGACCGTAGACCAGGCGATCTACCATCAGTGGACCCAACTTACCATACCGTTCACTCAGCTCCCGTCGGACTTTAACTGGCATAGGGTCGACAAGCTCGAATTTTCTAATTACTGGGACGGCACTTATTACTACGACGACATTGTGATAGCGTCGCCTTCCACGCTGGGGCAGGACCTGGAATGCCTGACGGCCCAGATGTATCTTACCTGCACTGAAGCGCCGGAGGCAGGCGCTTCCGCTCAGGATGCCGGCGCGGCTCTCCCAAGTCGCGGAGCGCGGAATATCCCCGGCATCGCCCAGTTAAAAGGTCAGCATTGCGATACGGTTTTCGATCAGGACGCGGCTTTGATCCTGGATGCCTGGCAAACTAGGGCAGAGCGGCGCTTGGCCGGCATGGAGGTCGCCAAGCGCAATGAACCACGTTGACCATTGCCTTATCCAGGAGTGCCTCTCCGGCAGCAAGGATGCCTGGGACCGCTTCATCCTGCGTTATTCTGACCTGATCTACGACTCCATCCTTCGAACTTTCCGCAAGTACGGTTATTCCGGCCAGGGCGTCGAGGCCGATATCCATAACGATATCTTTGTACAGATCCTCGAGGAGGACGGGCGCGTCCTAAGGATTTTTGAAGGGCGTAACGGCTGTCAGCTGGGGCATTATCTTCGGACTATCACCGTAAGGCGGACCGTGGATCATCTGCGCAAGCTTCGGCCGTCGCTACCCTATGAGGAGGAAAGTGAGCTGGCCGGGAATGCAACCGCATCCTTGACTGATTCCGACGGGGTTTCAGCGCTTTTTATCCAGGAGGAGATCGCGCAGGCCAGGCAGCTTATAAGTGAACTGAGCGGCCAGGAGCGGGAGCTCTGCCGTCTGCTTTTCCTGGAACAACTCCCGACGGCAGTAGTGGCCGGGCGCTTGGGGATAACCCAGGACCATCTTTATGTCCGCAAGAGCCGTCTCCTCGAGAGGCTGCGGTCAATGGCGGCGGCACAGGGCATCACGGCCTTCGGAGAGGAGGCACGAAAATATGACAAATGAAAAGCATGCGCATGTCAATGCTTGTATATCCGACGAGGATTTGACGATCTGGCAGGCCGGCCTGGCTTCTCAGGAGCAGTCAGCGCGTATTGAGGGCCATTTAAGGCAATGCGTCAGCTGCCGCGAGCTTTTGAATATCCTGGAGGAAGTCTCCGCAGAGCAGGACAGAAGCGTCCTAAATAAAACGCCGGCCGCTGTGGCGGAAAGGGCCAGGCAGCTTGTTCAAGAGAGCTTCATTGAAAAGATGCTGGATGTGATCGTGAGAGTAGCCGACGGACTGTACCAGGCCGCGGAGACCACCGGTAATGTGCTAGTTGCGCCGTGGCTTCCTGCTGGCGCGGTATTGCGCGGGTCCGATAATATTTCGCCCGACGCGTTGGTTGTCGAAGGAGAGAAAGAAGGCCTGTGCTGCCGGCTGGAGTTCTGCCGGCAGGACGGCGGAAGGCATACCGTTAGCGTTGCGCTAAGGGATGTCGCTGCGGATAAGCCGATCAATGGTGTGGCGTGCGTGCTTTATATCGACGGCAGAGAGGTGGAGTCGCAGGTGAGCCAGGGCGGCCGAGCTGTGTTCGAGGATCTTCTCCCGGGGAATTACCGGCTGGAACTGTGGCAGGTACCCGGAAGAACGCCGCGGGCGCTTACTTTCAGCCTGGTGACGGGATGAACGGACAGCCTGCGCTTATATTGGATGTTTCCAGGACGCAAGGTCAGGTGACGGCAGGGCTATCCGAGACCGGCGCCACTGTGCAGCATTACTCCAGTACAGAGGTCAACTGGGCAGAGATATCCGCCATTTCTTATTCGCTAATAGGCTTGGTGGAGAAGTCCGGTCAGCTGGGGCCGCTCTCGGCTGGTGCCGGAGCAGACCTGAAGAAGAGCGGACGCCTGCTCTTCGAGAAGATCCTGCCCGTCGATATAAAACGCCGGCTGGCCACGGCATCTCCTGTCGACCTTACGCTGCAGATAGACGAGCAATTGGTGTTCGTTCCCTGGGAGATGCTTTTTGACGGCGAAGATTTTCTATGTCTGCGTTTCAACCTGGGACGCTGTGTGAAGACGCGTCAGCCCTTCGCCCGAACGTCCACCAGGCCGCCGGCCTCACCGTTACGGATGCTGATCATCGGCGACCCCAAGAACGATCTGCCTGCTGCGGCCCGCGAGGCCAGCCGGATCCGCCAAGAGCTGGCCGAAGCCAAGTCGATAGTGGTGACCAGCAAGACCAGCAATGTGCTTAGTCGATACGTGGTGCGGAATATTCACGGTTGCGACATCCTGCATTATGCTGGGCACGCGGAATACGATTTTG
>JAAXVU010000108.1 GCA_013335325.1 Candidatus Omnitrophota bacterium
CCCGAGAAAACGTTAGGGTCATAGGCTGGTGAACTGACCAACGCCAGCACTTCTCCCGTCGATGTGTCCATCATGACAAATCCGCCACGCCGCTCCGCCAGCACATCGTAGGCCGCTGACTGGATCCTCTGGTCGATAGTGAGAACCACATCCCTGCCGCGGCCAGGCTCACGCAAACCTACTACCCGCACCTCGCGGCCACGGCTGTTGACCTCGACTTCCCTGCCGCCGGGGATGCCGCGTAACTCCTCATCCAGGGCCTCCTCGACACCGGTGTATCCGACAGTGTCGGGCACGCTGATGCCATTGTTCAGCAACTCCTGGAGCTTATCAGGGTCAATGCGGCCTACATAACCCAACACATGCGCACCGACCGATGAATTCGGATATCGTCGTCGGAAACGCTCCCCTACCATCAGCCCCGGGTACAGGTAGGCCCCTTCGGCCAGCGCGATGGCCTGCTCACGGCTAAGCCCGTCCGCGATAACCACCGGAGAGAAGGGGTTGGCACGGTTCCGCTCGAACTTTCGTTGCAGCCCGGCGGATTCTGCCTGCAGGACGCCGGCCAGAAACCGGAACAAGGCCGGTTTGTTGGTCACATCCTGCGGCATGACCGCCGCCTCATAAGTCTGCACACTCTCGGCGAGAACCTGTCCGTTACGATCCAGTATACTGCCCCGCGGACCGTCGATGGCGACTACCCGCAATGAATTGTTCTGGCTAAGACGAAAGAAATAACGGCCGCGAATAACCTGCAGGTAGAACAGGTTTAGCACGATCGCCAGGAACATAAGAAAAATAATGTTGCGTAAGACGTTAACGCGCATAAATATCAGGTCAGCAGTAAATAGTGCGGTCGGCTAGAAGCACGACGTCTCACTTCAGACGTCCAACGTCTTACCCGACGGGTAGAGTCAAAACTTCAGGGCACGAGCCACGCCCAGCAGCTTGCCGAATATATACAATGCCACCGCCACAGTGGTCACCATCTCCGGGATCCATATATCAAACCACACCTCTATCCAGCGCACCTCACAAAAAACCATCTGGTGCACCAGACCCAGGATGAACGCATGCGCCGTCACGACCATGAAGACCATCAGCAACTTCGACACATCGCTGCCGCGCTCGTAGTATGTTCGCCGGATAAACGTGGAAAGATAGGCGCAAGCCACGTAGGCAAAAATATGTGTCCCGAACGGCATGGTGCTAAAACAGTCCTGGAACGCCCCCGCCCACAACGCCGCCCACAGGCAGAAACGGATGCCGGAATAAAGGTTAAAAAAGATTACCACCAATAAAAGCAGATGCGGATCGCCCCAGCGGCCGAAGATATTAAACAGCACAAACTCGCCGAGCAACGCCAGGTAACATATAACAGGTATGACCAGGACTTGACGCATAATACCTGCAAAGGGAAAGTTTACACCGTCGAGACGACTACAGACAGAAAACAGCCTGCCCAGGCACCCGTCCACTACGGAATCATTTTATGACCAGAACTTCCTCGATCCTCGAGACCTCTACCGACGGAGATATTTCGGCACGGTAGCCGCCGACGTCGCCCGCAGGCATCAACCGGGAAATACTGCCAACCAGTATCCCCGGCGGGAAGTCGGAACTAAGCTCAGAAGTGATCACCTCGTCACCCTGCTCCAGATCAGCATTTTCCGGAAGATACAACATGCGGCACTTACCCGACAATGAACCCGTCACCAAGCCACTCTCGCGCGACCGACGGTCAACGGCCGCCACGCTGAATCCGGTATCGTTTACCAGGATGACTTTGGACACATGGCCCGCTGTCTCGGCCACCTTACCCACCACGCCGTCTGCATTCACCACCGCCATGCCCGGCCGGATCCCGTCCGACTTACCGCGATTGATCATCAGGGAAGAATTCCAGTTGGCCGGATCACGTGCGATCACCGAAGCCATCACTGCGTTAAAACCCCGACGGTCACGGAAGCTGACCAGCTTTTCGTAACGGCCGTTCTGACGGGCGAGCTCCTCCAGTTGAATGGCGCGCGACTTTAGATCTCGCATCTCGCTCTTAAGCCGGCGATTCTCCTCCCAGCTTTTGCGATAGGAAAGCATCTTCTCCAGCTCAAGCAGTGGCCAGCGCACCACTGCCACCGACGAGGTCGCCGTACCCATCAATGTCATCTTAATATTGTGAAAAAAAGGAGAATTGAAAAAAAGAAGCCAGAAGGGAATCAGAAAGATCAGAACATAAGCCAACTGTTTGGGCAGTTTCGGAGGCATAGCCGGAGTGAAACGATCTAGCCCAAATCAAGAGGGCCGGGCGCTATACTTTTTGAACAAACTTTTCCAGGAAAACAAAATCCAACAAGCCGACTGACTCGGTACTAAAAATCCAGCTTGGAACGCATCATAAGACGCCGGCGTATCCCCTGCGGCATGTTTAGAGTCTCGCCCGCCCCCATGACAACAGCGGTGGTCGGGTCCTCAGCCACATGGACCGGCAGGCCGGTCTCCTCGGCTATACGCCGGTCCAGGCCGCGTAAAAGCGAGCCACCGCCGGCCATAACAATTCCGCGGTCAATGAGGTCGGCCGCCAGTTCCGGCGGAGTGTGCTCCAGGGTGGATTTGGACGCGTCCACGATCTGCTGGACTGTATCGGCCAGAGCTTCGCGGATCTCCACGGAGGTAATAGAAATGGTTTTAGGCAGACCGGCGATCAGGTCGCGCCCGCGCACGTCCATGGTCAGCTCTTCATCCAGCGGATAGGCTGAGCCGATGCGGATCTTGATCTCTTCCGCAGTGCGCTCCCCGATCATCAGGTTGTAGGTCTTGCGGAGGTATTCCATGATCGCGGTGTCCATCTCGTCCCCCGCGATCTTGATCGACTTGGCGTAAACTATGCCGTCCAGCGAAATGACGGCAAAATCGGTCGTGCCGCCGCCGATATCTATGATCATGTTACCGCCCGGCTCCTGCACCGGCAGACCTACGCCGATAGCGGCTGCCTTGGGCTGTTCTATCAGAATGACGTTGCGGGCACCGGCGTGCTCGGCAGCATCGATGACCGCGCGTTTCTCGACTTCCGTGATCGCCGGCGGAATGGCAATGACTACCGAAGGATGGGCCATGAAACGGCGGGGCTGTACCTTTTGGATAAAATGTTTCAACATCGCCTCTGTCACTTCCGGGTCAGATATGACGCCGTCACGCATGGGACGGATGGCCACCACGGATCCGGGAGTGCGTCCCAGCATCTTCTTGGCCTCTTCCCCGACCGCCACCACACGGTTACTCTCGCGCTCGATGGCTACGACCGAAGGTTCGCACAGAACCACCCCTTCGCCCTTGACGTAAACGAGCGTAGTGGCCGTACCCAGGTCGATACCCATGTCGTTGGAAAAGAAACCGGTGATGTTGAAATAAAGCGCCTTCAAGAACTTAAGAATATTTTGGATCATGGATGTCCCTTGTAAGGTGAGCGGGAGAAAAGTTCTTATCGCCCAATATTTTTCTGAAAATATGGTGTCATACTATACGAAAAGAAAATTAGTGTCAAACGGTTTCATCCAATAAAGAGGCAGGAATGGCAATCTTGCTGCTCTAAACCCTGGAGAGAGACTGAAAATCCTTCACAAAACCTGGATACGACTTGGCGGTACATTCCATGTCCCGTATGGACACCCCCACCCGCAGCCCCAATACTGCGAAGGCCATGGCCAGACGATGGTCGCGGTGCGGATCCAATTCCACCCCGCCCAGATAGGAAGACTTCGGACGGATAACCAGCTCATCCGGCTTCTCCACGATATCGGCCCCCACCTTGCACAACTCCCGGCGTAAGTCGCCGATACGATCCGATTCCTTGACCCTGGCGTGGGCTATATCTTTCAACCGGGTCTCGCCCCGGGCGAACATGGCGGCCACTGCCATGATCGGCACCAGGTCCGGAGAATCCTTGAGCGAAAAGGTCCCGCCTTTAAGGAGGACCGGACCGCGGACCCGAAGCGACCGCGCAGTTCTGTTCAAGCGCAAGCCCATCCGACGCAACAAATCCAGAATAGCGCCGTCCGACTGCACCAGACTATCATCGAAATAACCTTTAAGCTGAATATCCGACTGCACCAGCGCGGCCGCCACCAGAAAGAAAGCTGCCAGACCCCAGTCCGACGGCACCCGGAACGTGCGCAGACCTTTAAAAACCTGTCCTCCGGCAATTACGAATTCCCGCTGAGAACGCGCCAAGACCCGGATGCCCGCCCTCTCCAATATCTGCCGGGTCATGGTGATATATTCCCGGGAAACTAGCGACTTACCCTTAACCAGCAAACGCGTGTTGTTCGCCGACCGTGGACAGGCAATAAGCAGGGCTGAAATAAACTGGGAACTGACCGAACCGTCGACCTCGACCTTGCCGCCCGGCAGTTCGCCGCCGTGATAAGAGATCGGGATGGATTCCTGCGGACCGTCACCAGCAATCGCCATACCGCAGCGTCGCAAGCTTTCCAAAAGATGCCGGTTGGGCCGACCCAGAAGCGTCCCCCGTCCCAGCACCCGGGCTGTCCGGCAATAGAACGGCAACAAGGGCAGTAAAAACCGCAGCGAAGTGCCGGATTCATTCACATCGATCTTGAGCTGATCGCGACGGATATTATCACGCGGGACCTGAATGCGGAAACCGCCGTCGATGCCTTCAACTTCGGCCCCCAAAGACCGGGCTATCGCCATGGCCGCCTTGGCATCATCGCAGTCCGACGGCCCCAGAATGCGTGAATCACCGCCGCAAGCTGCTACAAAAAAAGCACGTATGGAATAAGATTTAGACGCCGGCAGTTGGATAACGCCTTGTAACCTGGAGGTATTTGGCACCGGCAGAAGCATGGGGAAAGTAAAAATAATCCCGGGCCCCGCCGAACAGCGAGACCCGGGATAGCGTTTTATTTCTTAGGCACAACCTGATCGTTCTTGCGTACTTTACGACTAGAGAACGGAGGGATGAAATCCGCGGCAGACATCTCCTCTTGCACGCGGGTCACCCGTACATCACCTAGATAGGCGGTTCCGCGGTTAACCGACAATATATCTCCCTGCTTGATACCGTTCTTGGCTCCCAGGTCGAAGATCAAAAACTCAGTCTCGGGATCCACATTCAGGACTTTGCCGACCTTAGCAGCTCCAGGAGTTACCACGATACGGTCCAGGTCCACTTTCTCGGCCATGGCTGGAACCTGCGAAGCTTCTTTAGCAGCGGCGGCAGCAGCCTCCTTGGCCTTAGCGTCACGAGTGGCGATGTCATCGTTCAGGCTCTTTATCTGCTTCTCCAAGTTGCGGTTCTTTTCCTCTATATCCGCAAGTTTCTTCTGCAGGGCTTCAGCCTCACCTTGGTGACTGGCATCCTGCTTAGAAAGCTCACCCAACTGCTTCTTGGCGTCTTCAAGCTCCCGGGTCATCTTCTCGCGTAACTCGATCTTGCTCTTGGCCTCGGCTTCCAGACTATCTTTCAGCTTCTGGTTCTCTTTCTTTACCTCTTCGCGCAGGCCTTTCTCCACTTCCATGTCATCCAACAAGCTGTTTATCTTGTCATCGGCGTCCTTGTTCTTACCCTGCAGGACCTCGATCTGTTTTTGCGCTTCTTTCAGATTAGCTTCCAGCTTGGAGGCCTTGCCGCGCAGTTCTGCAAAAGCCGCCTCGACAGTCTTACGCCCCTGCGTCTCCTGGTTCAAAAGATACAAACTTATGGATACGCCGGAGATCAAGATAATGACCACGAGAACCAAAAAGATAAAAACCGTTCTCCCTGTGCCTTTCATAACAACTCCTCCTAGGTTAAAGATACTGTTATTATAAAAAAGCCCGTAACAAAGTAAAGGGCTGATTTGTAAAACAGGTAAACATTTAGTCACTAACGGCCCGAGGCGTATTTACGGAACACTACCTCCACGACAGCTATAAGTATGGCATAAATTCGGCCGGCACGGGCACGGAAAATTCTAATGGCTTTCCGTTACGGGGGTGCTGGAAAAAGATCGCCTGGGCGTGCAGTGCCAGGCGCGGGAAGTTACCTTTATTGCCATACTTTTCATCCCCCAGTATCGGATGCCCGATATGCCGCATATGCAACCTGAGCTGGTGCGTGCGTCCCGTGCGCGGGAAAAGTGCGACGGAGGTGATCCGGCCCACACGCTTCAACACTTGATAATAAGTTTCAGCAGCCTTGCCTTCGCCAGCCTCAACAATACACCGCATGTCGTGATACTTGCGATGCTGTCCGATCTCGGCCTCAACGATCCCCTCATCAAACTGCACCTCGCCCTCCACCAGGGCGATATACTTTTTTTCCAGCGTATGCTCCTCAAATTGCTTGGCCAGGCGAGCGTGCGCAAAATTAGTCTTGGCCACCAAGATAATACCTGAGGTTTCCTTGTCCAGCCGGTGCACAATACCTGGACGCTTCTCCCCGTTAATGTCAGACAAGTCTCCCTGCAGCCGGTGCACGAGCGCGTTCGCCAGTGTACCGCCGTAATTACCCGCCGCCGGATGCACCGACATGCCCGATGGCTTATTGACAGCTATCAGGTCGTCGTCTTCCCAAAGAATGTCCAACGGCACATCTTCCGGCTTTATGCGGGCGTCCGGATAATCCTGCGGCTTAATATCCACCACCACTTGATCACCCGGCACCACCCTGTACTGCGCCTTAACCGGCCGACCGTTTACGGTCAACTGTCCGGCCTCGATCATCTTTTTGACGAACATCCTCGACGGTATATCGTCCGGCAAAGCACGGGCCACGTAGACATCCACACGGACGTCCCGGGAAGCTTCATCAACTGAAAGTGAATGGATCGACATGTCTGATCCCCGGCCGCAGGGCATCGTTCCCGCGGCATATCCGACGCATCAGCGTCCTAGACTGGTTTACTGTTATTCCGCAGACGCAAGGCCAGTACCAATGCAGCGAAAAAAATACCGATACAAATGTACTGAAAAATGCTCAAGCCATAATACAGGTCGTGGTCGTCGCGGAAGAACTCGACTATAAAACGCTCCACCG
>JAAXVU010000109.1 GCA_013335325.1 Candidatus Omnitrophota bacterium
CCAGAAAATACCCGGCGCCGACAAGATACCGGTCATAGTACTGACGGCGTACAATACGATGGAGCCTATTTTTCGTCGTCACGGAGTAAGCGATTACCTTACCAAGCCCATCCGTTTTCAGGATCTGCTGGAAAAGATCCGGGGTGTTCTTAAAGACGAATCGGCGGTTGTTTGAAGCTGTCAGCAGGGTCTGGCGGTGTGTAGCGGTTGCGGTCCGGGTCTTCACTGGGCCGGTAAGCGAGAGTTATGATCAGGGATAATCTGGAGGCAGT
Organism: Candidatus Omnitrophota bacterium; assembly: GCA_013335325.1. Taxonomy (GTDB): domain Bacteria; phylum Omnitrophota; class Gorgyraeia; order Zapsychrales; family Fredricksoniimonadaceae; genus JAAXVU01. Next base: position 273 of record JAAXVU010000109.1, read on the forward strand.
ACTTTCGAACATCCGCGCCGCTGCTTTGCGCGTCGGACGCGATCCGAACGAAATCACGCTGGTCGGGGTCACCAAGTCCGCGGAGGTCCCGGCGATAAACGAGGCTATCCGCGCCGGTCTGCGCCATGTGGCGGAGAACCGGCTGCAACTGGCCCAGGCCAAGTTCCCGCTCCTGGAGACTGCCGGCGTTAATATCACCCGACATATGATCGGTCACTTGCAGACCAATAAGGTCCGGGATGTCCTGCCGATTTTTGACCTGATCCATTCGGTCGACAGCGGTAAGCTGGCGGATGAGATCCAGAAGCGTTCCGCGGCCGTCGGCAAGGTGGCGGAGATCCTCGTGCAGGTAGATATTGCCAGGGAAGAGACCAAGTTTGGTCTCCCGGAGGACGAGCTCGCCGGGCTTATGGCGCATCTGGCGAGTTGTCCCAATATCCGTACACTGGGACTGATGACCATGGCGCCTTTAACGGAGGACCGCGAGACGATCAGGGATGTGTTCCGGCGCTGCCGTGAGCTTTTTCAGGAGGAGCAGCGGAAGCATCCTGCCTCCGGAAGCATTTGTCTAAGGCACCTGTCGATGGGGATGAGCCACGATTATGAGATAGCGGTGGAAGAGGGCGCTACGCTGGTGCGTATCGGTAGTGCTTTGTTCCGTTGAACCATAAATAAGGAGTGCGCATGCGAATTGCACTGATCGGCGCCGGGAATATGGGCGAGGCCATCCTGGCCGGGATACATAAAAAGCACGAATGCCTGGTGTGTGAACCGCGTCTGGACCGCCAGAAGTATTTGCGCAAGAAATATCGGGTGACTGTAGGTCCCTTGGCCGAAGTGGTGCAGGCGGCGCAGGCAGTCGTTCTGGCCGTCAAGCCGCAGGATTTTCCGGAGTTGTTGGCTGAGCTGGCCTCTCAGCAGATTAAGGATAAGCTGTTTATCTCGATCGCGGCTGGTATCACCACGCGTTTTATCGAGAAGGCGCTGGCGCGTTCGGCGGCTCTGGCAGCGAAGCCGCGGGTGGTCAGGGTGATGCCCAATTTACCGGCCCTGGTCGGTCAAGGCATGTCGGGGATCGCGAGCGGGCGTTTTGCAACACCGCGTGACGGACGGTTGGCGGAAGATGTCTTCCAGTCGGTGGGTTCGACAGTAGTGGTCAAGGAAGCCATGTTGGATGCGCTGACGGCGGTCTCCGGAAGTGGTCCGGCGTATGTCTTTCTTTTTGTCGAGTGCTGGTTGGCGTCTGCGCGCAAGCTGGGGTTCAGCGAGGCAGAGGCGCGTCAGCTGGTATATCGTACGTTGTCTGGCAGTGTGAGTCTTTTGGAGCAAAGTCCGGAGCCGGCATCGGTATTGCGCGAGCGTGTGACGTCGAAAGGCGGCACGACCCAGGCGGCGATGGACGTGTTCTTCGGTAAGGATATGCAGTCGATATTTGAGGAAGCCCTGCAGGCTGCCTGCCGTCGGGCCCGGGAGTTGTCCAAGTAGGCGGGGAGAAGTTATCTATACGATAATCGGTAAAAAAGCTGAAAGGTGAAAGGTGAACGGTGGAGGATGGATCGGTAGTTCATCTTTCAGCGTTCACCTTTTACCAATAAAATATCAATTCTAATTAAGGAGCATAATATGGCCACAGTGGGTGTTATCGGAGGCAGCGGCCTCTATCAGATCGAAGGTATACAGGATGTAAAGGAAGTGGAAGTGCAAACGCCGTTTGGCGCTCCGTCGGACAAGTTAATGACCGGCACGCTGGAAGGTACGCCGGTGGTGTTCCTGCCGCGTCACGGTCGCGGTCACCGGATCTCGCCCACGGAGATCAACAACCGGGCCAATATCTGGGCGATGAAGAAGCTGGGGGTAGAGGCCATCATTTCGATCTCCGCGGTGGGCAGTCTCAAGCTGGAGTACAAGCCGATGGACTTCGTGATCCCGGACCAGTTCATCGACCGCACGGCTCCCAGGCGGCATTCAACTTTCTTTACCGACGGTATCGTGGCGCACGTGGCCTTTGCCGAGCCTATTTCATCCGAAGTGGCGGATATCCTGTACCGCTCCTGCGAGAAGCTAAAGCTCACGGCGCACAAGAACGGGATATATCTCAATATGGAAGGCCCGCAGTTCTCCACCAAGGCCGAGTCAGAGCTGTACCGGGCCTGGGGTTGCGACATCATCGGCATGACCAATCTGCCGGAAGCCAAGCTGGCGCGCGAGGCCGAGATATCTTACGCTACGCTGGCGGCAGTGACTGATTATGACTGCTGGCACCATTCGCACGGCACGGTGACGGTGGAGATGATCATTGAATGTCTTACTCGGAACGTCGAGAACGCCCGCAAGATCCTCAAGCTCAGCATCCCCAAGGTCGGCAAGCTGAAGAAATTCTCGGCTGCCGGTGCCCTGCAGAATGCGATCCTGACCGACCTTAAGCTCGTTCCGGAACAGAAGCGGAAGGACCTGGAGATCATCATCGGTAAGTATGCCAAGTAGTCCGGGGCGCTTCGCTTGACAAAATAATGTTTTCGGCTAAAGTATTGCAACGCTCGACGCCAGGCCGGGGTAGGCCGGCTTCGGAGCGGGATTCTACGGGGCCTTGATAAAAGGTCCGGGTCAATTTTGACAGGATGCCATGCCAGTTGATTATCAGAAAACACTGAATCTGCCCAAGACCGATTTCTCCATGAAGGCCGGACTGGCCCAGAAAGAGCCGGGAATGCTGGCCGCCTGGGAGAAGTCCGGGCTTTACGCCGCCATCCGAGCCAAATCCAAAGGCAAGAAAACTTTTATACTGCACGACGGGCCGCCGTACGCCAACGGCAATATCCACATCGGGCACGCCCTGAACAAGGTGCTGAAGGATATCATCGTCAAATACAAGACCATGCGCGGCTTTGACAGCCTGTACATACCGGGCTGGGACTGCCATGGTCTGCCCATCGAGCACGCGCTTTTGAAAGAGCTTAAGGTAAAGAAGTCGGAAGTTGACTGCCTGGATATCCGGCGGAAGGCCCACGACTATGCCATGAAGTTCGTCGGCACCCAGCGCGAACAGTTCAAGCGCCTGGGCGTTTTTGGCGAATGGGACAAGCCGTACCTGACCCTGGCCCCGCAATACGAATATTGGATACTGAAGACACTGGCCGAGCTGACGCGCAAGGGCTATGTCTATCGCAGCCTAAAACCGGTTAACTGGTGTTTCGACTGCGAGACCGCACTGGCCGAGGCCGAGATCGAATATGAGAATCACACGTCACCGACGGTGTATGTGAAGTTTCCGGTAAATAATCCGGAAGTGCTGGGCTTGCCCGGTGGCAAGAAAGTTCACCTTTTGATCTGGACGACTACGCCCTGGACGCTTCTGGCCAATGTGGCGGTAGCGGTCAGTCCGGTCTTTGATTATATCGTGGCAGAGACGGGGGACAGCTTTGTGATCGTAGAGAAGACTTTGTCCGCCGCTGTTCTGGACAAGGTGCCGGGCACAGCCTGGAGAACGGTCAAAGAGGTCAAAGGCGCTGAGCTTGCCAAGCTCGTTTATACGCATCCTTTCGGTAAGTTTACTGATTGCAAAGTCGTGACTGTCGATTACGTCACCAAAGAGGACGGCACTGGTTTGGTTCATACAGCGCCGGGTCATGGTCAGGAAGACTATCAGACCGGGCTTAAGTATAAATTGCCCATCCTGATGCCGGTCAATGACCGTGGTGTTTATACCGAGGAAGGTGGGGCTTTCGCCGGCCAGCACGTGCTAAAGGCCAACGAACCGATCATCGCTGATCTGCAGTCCCGCGGGCTTTTGTTCCATACCGAAAAGGTTCAGCACTCGTATCCGCATTGCTGGCGCTGCAAAAAGCCGATCATTTTCCGGGCAACGTATCAGTGGTTCCTTAAGATCGACCACGACGGCCTGCGCACCCGTCTCAAGGAATCCATTCAGAAGGATGTGAAATGGTTCCCGGAAGCAGGCGAGGAGCGCATCAAGGCCATGGTGGAGACGCGTCCTGATTGGTGCCTGTCGCGTCAGCGTTATTGGGGCGTGCCTATTCCCGCCATACGTTTCAAGGGGCGCGACGCGCAGTTCTTGTATCCGGAGGTGATAGAGCACGTGGCCGGCCTGGCCCGGGCGCACGGATCGAACGTGTGGTTTGAGAAAGAGCTTAAGGATCTGTTGCCGCCGGGTTTCAGCTGTCCGGACGGCAAGGTGGAAGATATGGAGAAGGCCGGGGACATTCTGGACGTCTGGTTTGATTCGGGCGTAAGCCACCGGGCGGTATTCCACGAAATGCTCAATCTGCCTTTGCCGGCGGACCTGTATCTGGAAGGCTCGGACCAGCACCGCGGCTGGTTCCAGTCGTCCTTGATCCCTTCGGTGGCGCTGGACGGTCGTCCTCCGTACCGCCAGGTCTTGACCCACGGCTTCGTGGTGGATGGTGAAGGCCGTAAAATGTCAAAGTCGCTGGGCAATGTGGTGGCTCCGGACGATATTATAAAGACCAATGGAGCGGATATCCTGCGGCTGTGGGTAGCATCTTCCAGCTATAACGATGATATTCGCCTTTCGAAGGAGATCACGGAGCGGCTCATAGACGCTTACCGCAAGATACGTAATACCGCGCGGTACCTTTTGGCCAATCTGGACGGTTTTAACCCGGAAAGCGACCTGGTGGAGGTGGCGCGTTTGTTGCCAGCGGACCGCTGGGCCCTTGACCGTTTGGCCGGTCTCTTGGAGCGCGTTACCGCCGCTTACGAAGCCTATGAATTCGCTGTTGTTTATAAGGAAATTTATGCGTTTTGTAACGAGGATTTGTCGGGCTTTTATCTTGACATCCTAAAAGACAGACTATATACTCACTCCGCTAAATCGCTGAAAAGACGTTCAGCACAGACGGTTCTTTACTATATCGCCTCCAGTTTAGCCCGCTTGACGGCACCGGTTTTGAGCTTCACTGCCGACGAGATCTACGCTTCCCTGCCAGGGGAGAATGCCGGCACAAGCATTCATACGGCCGACTGGCCGGTGGCTGGCCAGAGCTGGCAGGATACGGCATCAAGAGAGCGTTACGCTTTACTTTTAGAGCTTAGGCCGTATGTACTAAAGGCGCTGGAGACCAAACGGGCGGAAGGTATGATCGGCGCTTCGTTGGAGGCGCAGGTCATTATTCGGACAGCCAGCAGCCGTGACAGGGAATATTTGAATGGTTTGCAGAGGGAATTGGCGATGCTTTTCATCGTTTCCCAGGTCACAGTGGAGGCGGCAACCGAGGTCAAGGCCCCGCTGGGCGGAACCTTCAGTCAGACCGAAGTTATTATAGAGAAGGCGGCCGGCACCAAATGCCCGCGCTGCTGGAACTATAAGCTTGATATAGGGCAGGATAGGGATCATCCCGAGATATGTGTGCGTTGCGCCAGGGCGGTCAAGTCAGAGGATACCCTGGACGTTTGATTGCGCGATATTCATCGGATATCTTCAATCTGAACTTTACAAGGAGTATCGTTTCATGCCAGACAAAATGGACGCCAAGAAGCTGGATTTCTTCAAGAAGCTCCTTTTAAAGATCAAGTCCCAGATACTGGGAGATATCCGCAGCATGTCCGACGAGAATGCCGGTGATCAGTCCGACAAGGGCGATCTTTCCGGACACGCCATGCATATGGCGGATGTGGCGACCGACATGTACGACCGGGAGTTCAATTTGTCACTGGCCTCCTCTGACCGTGAGATCCTGCAGCGTGTGGATGCGGCAATAGCCAGGATCGACAAGGGTACTTACGGCTTTTGTTTGAAGTCCGGCAAGAAGATCCCTGAGCCTCGCCTGCGCGCCATTCCTTACGCCGAGTACTGCCTTGAAGTCCAGGAAGAGATGGATCGCGGTAAGGGTAATCGCTAGATTGTTTGAAAAAATGTGGGCATAAGGCCTGCTGACCATATGCGGTCGTGTTTTCTGGCAGACGGTGAGCGCAGGTTGGGCGGGCAAGTCTGTTTATGTTAAACAAGCAGCGTTCCTGGGTCGATATAGTCATATTTCTTTCGACGGGCTCTTTCGTTATTCTCATCGATCGGATGACCAAGGTTTTCTTTTCCGACCTATTGGCTCCCCGCGAATCGCTTCCGGTGATTCGCAACGTCTTTCATTTCACTCTGGTGCATAATACGGGCATAGCTTTTGGAATGTTTAGGGACAACGGCTTCGTGTATCTGGTGATACCGGTCATAGCTTTGGGGCTTCTGGTCTATAATCTGTACTACTACCACAAACTGGGCGAGTTGGACCGCTGGTACATAGCCGCAGTATCGCTGATATTGGGTGGCGCCATCGGCAACCTGACCGACCGCATCCTGCTCGGGCATGTCATCGACTTTATTGACCTGCGGGTCTGGCCGGTCTTCAATTTCGCCGACAGTGCTATAACCGTCGGAGCGCTTATTGTCTTCTGGCGTTGTCTGCCTTTGACCGGCAAGAAAAACAGCCGTAAAGTTGCCTGGATGTAACGTTCGGTTTCTGTTTTGGCAACTGGTACACGTCGCAATCAACGAGGTCAAGCCCATGTTTCCCGTAATCTGCAAGATAGGGCCTGTTTCAGTTTATTCCTACGGATTTATGCTGGCCATTGCTGTCATGACCTCCGGTTGGCTGGTGGCACGGCAGGCCAATGCGAAACTGGGCGTACGGAAAGACGACGTCTACGACCTGGCTTTCTGGGTGGTGCTTGCCGGCATTTTGGGTGCGCGTATCTTTTATA
>JAAXVU010000004.1 GCA_013335325.1 Candidatus Omnitrophota bacterium
CTTTTGGCGGATGAACGTTCCGGGGTCAAGAATTACAACGTGGCGGTCAAGGAGTGGGAGGACAAGGTCATCTTCCTGCACAAGATAATCCCCGGCGGCTCCGACGACAGTTACGGCATCTACGTGGCCAAGCTGGCCGGGATGCCGGCGCCGGTCATCCGCCGCGCGAAGAAGGTCCTCTCCGAACTGGAGCTGGGCGGCAACTTGAAGGAACGGCTCAAGGCTCGGCAGGGCGGCGAGCTCCAGTCCGAGCTTTTCGGCCCGGTCAAGGCCGATCCTGTGGCAGAAGAGATCCGCCTGACGCTGGAAGCCCTCGACGTCAATAATCTCACCCCGGTGCAGGCGCTGGCCAAGCTGAGCGAACTTAAGTCGGCGGTGGCGCGGGATGACTGACGCTGAGACTGGCGTACGCCTGATATTGATAGCGTACGCCAATGAGGCTATAGTTTCTTTGGAGGCTGCAAGATGATCATGACCGCAACGCAACTTAGAAAACAGATATACACAGTCATTGACCAGGTCAATAGAACCGGTGTCCCGGTAGAGATCACCCGCAAGGGCAGTCGTTCTTACTGGTCCCTGCTAGTAAACGTTCCAAATTAGCCAACCTCAAGAAGCGTAATATTATCCAGTGCCCCTCCAAAGAGCTTGTTTACCTGAACTGGTCCAAGGAATGGAAACCGTTTAGTTAGATACCCATGCCGCTATCTGGCTTTATCCCGGAATTTGCAATAGGACTTTAGGCCTACCGCAACATATTGGCATATAAAGAGATATTCTATTGCAACGCAATACAAAATGATGCCGAGCAAATTCCGGGATTACCTCACAAAGCTGGCAAATCCTCGTCGGATTTGCCACGCGACCCCTTCGGGGCGGATTTTTCTAATGAAAAATCCGGGTTTATGCCGGACAGTTGGAGCTATTTCCTGAACGCACGCTGCAGTGCCTGGAAGAAAGCCGGGTCTTTGTGTCGCCCATGGTCTTGCTGGAGATGCAGTTTCTGCGCGAATCCGGCCAGGTTGAGTTCAAGGTGGATGCCTTTATCCGGGACATGCGCGCGGAGATGGGACTAAAGATATGTGAGGCTCCGTTCGTGTCCGTGGTTCTGGCGTCTAACAGAATTTCTTGGACACGAGACCCTTTCGACCGCCTGATCGTGGCCCAGGCAGCGTCAGAGGAGGCCAGACTGATAACCAGCGACCGGGTGATATTGGATAATTACCGGCTGGCGTTCTGGGATTGAGCTTTCTCCAACATAGATGCCATAATATTGAGGCTGACGAATGCCGTCAGGCATCCGTCAGACGCTTCCTTTTGGGGCCGGATGATCGGCCTGACGGGAGAATGCATGGCCTTAATAACGCGAAAATAAATATATAGGAATATGTAGAGACGTATTACAATCTTTACTATCAAGTTTGATGGTCCTTGAATTTTGCACTCCATTTGTGGTGTGCAAGACGGGGTGGTCAGCATTCGAGAGGCTTATACCTGGGGGAACTAATTGTGAGAAAAACACAGAAGAATGAGATGTTTCCTGTCGTGGCCATTGGTGCTTCAGCGGGTGGGTTCGAGGCGGTGCAGGAGCTCTTCAAATATCTGCCGCACAATACGGGCATGGCATTTATCTTTGTTATGCATTTATCTCCGGATCATAAAAGCGTTTTATCGGAACTGCTCGCCAGGAAGACGCGCATGTCGGTTTGCGAAGCCCAAAACCGGATGCTTTTGGAGGCAAACCATGTTTATGTTATCCCGCCGGATAGGGATATGCTTGTATCGGGAGGGAGACTGATCCTTCATCGAGCCAAAGAGTCTGGTTTTCGCCGTCTTCCTGTCGATTCTCTTTTTCGTTCGCTGGCGCAGACGCGAGGCGGCCGAGCTATCGGCGTTATCCTTTCGGGCACCGCTAGTGATGGGACTCTTGGGGCTGAGGCTATCAAGGCAGAAGGCGGCATCACCTTTGCCCAGGACCCCGTAAGCGCTCAATATGATGGTATGCCGCAAAGTGCGATAGCGGCAGGCTGCATCGATTTTGTGCTTTCTCCCCGGAAGATCGCCCAGGAATTGTGCAAGATCGCCCGGCATCCTTTTATTGCTTCGGTTAATAAACATGAGGCCAAGATCAACGAAATAGTGGCGCAGGGCAAAGGGCTGGAAAGCGTCTGTGCAGTATTGCGCCAGGTCAGCGGAGTGGATTTTTCCCACTACAAATCTGCTACCATAACAAGACGTGTTCAGCGCCGGATGGTCTTGCTGAAGATAAAGAAGCTTAAAGATTATACCAATTTTCTCAAAAGGCACAGTGATGAGGTGGCGAGCCTGTGCGATGACCTGCTGATAAATGTTACGGAGTTTTTTCGTGACGAAAGACCTTTTCAGGCATTACAGAAGAATGTCCTGCCTAGTATCCTTAAGAATAGGGCCAAGGATCAGGAAGTCCGCGTGTGGGTCCCGGGTTGTTCCAGCGGTGAGGAGGCTTATTCCATTGCCATATGCTTTGCAGAAGCGCTGGGAAGCCGTGCCAAAGAAGTGCCGGTCAAGATATTTGCTACGGATCTTAGCGACAATAGTATCAATAAAGCCCGGCGAGGCATTTATGGGAAGAACATCAAGGAAAGTGTTTCCGCCGAGCGCCTGAAACGTTTTTTTCTGAAAGACGGCGATTCTTACAAGGTCGCCAAGAGCCTTAGAGAAATGTGTGTTTTTTCCAGGCAAAACCTCTGTGCCGACCCGCCGTTCTCCAACTTGGATCTTATTAGCTGCCGCAACCTGTTAATTTACCTGCAGCCGGTCTTGCAGAAGAAGGCGTTTAATTGTTTCCACTATAGTTTAAAGACCGGAGGCTTTTTGCTGTTGGGAGTATCGGAGTCGGTGGGTGGTTATGCCAACTTGTTTCGCGCGGTTGACCAGAAAAACAAGATATTTGAAAAGAAGTACTCATTGGCCGGTCCCATGCTGGACGTCGGCCAGAGATATCTGGCACCGCAGCGGTCTGGCGTTCTGAAGGATGCGGTCGCGACGCTTGATCACAAGCTGCCGAGATCGGGTGAAGGTATCGATATCGATGCGGTTATCGGGCGAGCGGTGGAGCGGGAATATGCGCCTTGCGGCGTACTTATCGACAGCGATATGGAAGTCATCTCTTTCCGGGGGAAGACCGGCCGTTTCCTGGAATCTGCTTCGGGTAAGCCTACGCATGACATCTTTAAGCTGGTGCGGGAAGGCCTGGCGTCTTCTTTGCGCGTGGCCATCAACGAAGCCGGAAAGACCGGACATCGGGTCAAGAAAGAAGGGATAATATCGGATAACGGTCGCAGGAAAGGCGTGTTCATTACCGTCATTCCCATCCCCTTATCGTCGGATAGAACTAACCCCAAGGCGCTCAAGGAAAATTGTTTTCTGGTCCTTTTTCAGGAAATTGTCATGGCCAGAGGGACAAAGGGCAGGGCGAAAGTTTCGGCTAATACGCTAAAGGATGGAGATTATCTCGAGGCGTTGCATACAGAGATCGCGGATCTAAAGAGCTGTCTGCGCACGGTGACGGAAGAGGCCGAGACTGTCAAAGAGGAGCTTACGACGGCCAATGAGGAGATCCTCTCCAGCAATGAAGAATTGCAGAGCACCAACGAGGAGCTGGAAACCTCCAAGGAGGAATTGCAGTCTTCCAATGAAGAGCTGATCACGACCAATGAGGAATTGCAGAACAATCTCGTGGAGAAGTCACGGCTTAACAATGATCTCGTGAATCTTTTTGGCAGTATCAACTTGCCGATCATCATGGTCGACAAGGGGCATGTCATACGCCGGGTGAATCCGCAAGCGGAAAAGGTCCTGAATGTGATCCCTGCAGATATCGGCCGTGCGATAAGCAGGGTCAAGCTTAATCCCGATATCCCGGACCTGGATGAGAAGATCGCCCGGGTCATGGATTCACTGCAGCCGCAGATGTTCGAGATCAGGGACCGGGAGGCAAACTGGTATCTGGTACATCTCAAGCCGTACCGGACGACTGACGACAGGATCGACGGAGTCGTTATGGTCTGCATGGATATCACCCAGAACAAGAAGGCCGAGAAGTACGCCTCGGAAGCGGCCACCGCCAAGGCGGTTGCTGCTGCAGAAAAGGAGAATGCGACGGAGATCAAGGCGGCTTACCAGAAATTGAAAGAAGCGCAGGACATGTTGATCCAGTCTGAAAAGATGGGCGCCTTGGGGGTGATGAGTGCCGGTGTGGCGCATGAGTTGAATAATCCGCTTGCCGGGATAATGGAGATCATCAGGTATTATGTCTCCAATAAAGACCCGAACGACAAGGAAGTGGATGATCTAAAGCAAGTCCTGGAGGCCGGGGAAAGGATGACAAGGATCATTCGAGGCTTGCTGGATTTTTCCAGGCATTCTGCAGGAGACGTGACCGAGGTTAACTGCAATGACACGATCGATGTGGCTTTGAGTTTTAGTCAGGGGGCATTGATCGGAGATCATATTGAAGTTCGGAAGGATTTTGCTCAAGGCTTGCCTATGGTCCGGGCAGATAAAACCAGGATCATGCAGATCATTGTTAACATTGTTAGCAATGCCGTAGACGCCATGGACAGGAAAGGCGTGCTAAGAATAGCTACCAGGGCTGTGACGGTTAATCATAACCGTTTTGTGGAAATGGAATTCACAGATAACGGATGCGGTATAGCAAAGAAGGATCTGCATCGGATATTCACGCCGTTTTTTACAACCAAAAGTCCTGGAAAAGGCACTGGCCTGGGGCTTGCGGTCGTGCATTCTATGGTCAAGCAATTGGCGGGAGATATTATAGTCGAAAGTCCAACCGCCGGTCAGGGGCAGGGGGCTTCATTTAAGGTCAGGTTGCCGGCGATAGTCGCTGCCTAAAAGACTAAGGGGGGTTCGTGGGGGTCGAAAATATACTGGTCGTTGACGATGAGCCGCTCATGGGGAGGGCCTTCCAAAGGACGCTTGCGGTCACTGGACATAATGTGGATAGTGTATTGAGCGGAGCGGCGGCCGTGGAAGCCGTAAAGAAGAAGCGTTATGCAATGGCATTTATAGACCAGAATATGCCGGGGATGAGTGGAATAGAGACTTGTCAGGCATTAAAGAAGATCGATCCGGAAATAAAGACAGTCTATATTACGGGTCTTTTTAGTAAAGAAAACGTACTCCTGGAGCAGCAATTTGTGGAGCCTGGCGGCGTGACATACTATTTATATAAGCCATTTGCTAAGGGCGAGATATTGGCCGTGGTCCTCAAGGCGCTGGGCTCGGAGCGGAGCCAGGCACAGTCTTCATGACGGGACATTAACCGGCTACTCGGCAGCTGCCGGTGATAAAGTTTTTGTAACGAGAGGCTGTATTGGCGTCCAGGGTGACGGGTCAGGCGCATCGTTCTGACTGCCTGGTTTGGGAATAGGCTGTTACCCCGGATGCTTCTCTTTGAGAGCCGGGATCAGGGGCCACCTTATGGATCTACAAGAGACCGGTGCCGGTGAAAGAATTCTACGAATGTCCACATTGCGGATTTTTCTCGTTCGAAGACCAGGCCCCCGGCAGAGAAGTGTGCCCGTCTTGCGGAAAGACCAGGGCCAATGCTTCGGTATTCAAGAGGTCAGCCCGTAAATTTTGGCAAGTGCTGTCACTTTCCAGGATCCTTTTGGCGCTCTTCTACGCGCGCTACTTCCTGCTGGCCGCTGTATCCGTCTTCATCGTCTACAACTATTACATTTATACGCCTCGTGACCGTGCCGAACCGGTTCGGGCGGTCCTGGACCCTCCGTCGCAGTCGTTAATCTTATCTCCGGTCGTATTAAACAAGGGTGAAGTGAGAATAGCCAAGGTGGCGGAATTTTCCGTCGAGGCCAGGGTCTTGAGCCTGGCCTGGCGCCTGCCGATCAATGATTTCGCACGTTTGTCGCCGATGGATATAGCCCTGGGCTGGGGTTTTATGGCCGAGACCGGTAACGCTTCGGTCATCAAGATACACCATGTGCCGATAGCGCGTCAGCTGTTGTGGACGGTCTCGTGGGCGGGAGGCGGGGCCGGTCTTATCAACGCACATGTCGCCAACGTGCACATTATCCCTGCCGATGACGTTGTCGCCGGCCGGTTGCGCCAGGTGCGCGTCGGGGATATCGTGGATATGTCCGGAAACCTGGTGGATATCGCTTTTCCGGACGGTTCACAAATCGCGACGTCATTGAGCCGTTTCGACACCGGCGACGGGGCCTGTGAGGTCCTGTGGCTGGAGAAGCTGGATATATTGTAGCCGGAACCTGTCGTATCTGCGTGATTGCAAAGGACGGCTGCAATGTTAGAATACCTGCCACTTTCTGGCGTGTGGACAATATCGGGGCGGATACTTGCGCTAGCGCTGGAGCAGCGGGGCCGCTTGATAACGGGAGACCATATGCGAGATATGGCAAAGTTAAAAATGTGGTTTGGAATAGTGCTGATACTGGCCGTCGGGCTTATCCACGTTATCGAGGCCCCGGACAGTTTTCAGGAAGCGGCCTACAAGGGCTGGCTCTTTTATGCCAACGGTTTGGCCGCGCTAGTCGCGGCTTTCGGGATCTACCGCCGGGATTGTCGGGGATGGCATCTGGGCTTTTTGGTGGCGGCAGGGTCGCTGGCCGTGTACATTGCCAGCCGTACCGTCGGCTTGCCGCTGCTTCCGGCGGAACCGGACGCCTGGCTGGAGCCTTTGGGTCTGGCTTCCATGATCACAGAAGGTTTGTTCGTCCTGCTCTATCTGATTCCGGGCCAAAGCGGGCACTGTGGAAAATGATCACCGGTCTGAATTTCAACGAAGGATGTCCCAATGTCTAAAGTCCATGTTTTACCGGCGGATGTCATAAGCAAGATAGCGGCCGGCGAGGTCGTCGAACGTCCGGCTTCGGTCGTGAAAGAGCTTTTGGAGAATTCTCTCGACGCTGGAGCTAAGCGCATCGAGCTGCATCTTAAGGAGGGCGGCAAGTCGCTGGTGCACATAAAGGATGACGGTAGCGGCATTGCCCGGGACGACCTGGACGCGCTTTTTACCCGCCATGCGACCAGCAAGGTGGCCGCCGCTTCCGACCTGGAGGCGATACTGTCGCTGGGTTTTCGTGGTGAGGCGTTGTATTCGGTCGGCTCGGTGGCGGAGGTCGCGTTACGCAGCCGCGCGCAAGGCTCGGCTGAGGCCTGGGAGATCGCGGTCAAGGGCGGCGAGAAGGCCCGGCCGGTCCCGGCTACCATGCCGTCACATGGCACGGACATCCGCGTCGGCGAGATCTTCTTTAACACGCCGGCCCGCAAGAAATTCCTCAAGTCTGATGCCGCCGAATTCGAACAGATCCTGAACGTCGTCATTCCTTATGCCTTGCTTTATCCCGAACGCGCCTTTCTGGTGACGCACAACGGGCGTACCGTGCTGGATTTGGGGGTGGCCGCCAGTCCGGCCGGGCGCGCTGCCGAGGCTCTGGGGCTGGAGAGCCGTCATATCATAGCGCCGAAACCGATAGAGGACAGCGTCTGCCAGTTGCGCATGCTTCTGGGTGATATCAATATCCAGCGTCCTAGGCGCGACCTGCAGTACCTTTTCATAAACGGCCGGCCGGTGCAGAGCCGCAACCTGTCTTTCCATCTGAACGAAGTCTACAAGCTGATATTTCCGCCGGCCGTGCATCCTTTCTTCGCTGTCATGCTTACCGTGCCGGCTGGAGACGTCGATGTTAACGTGCACCCCACCAAGCGCGAGGTGCGGCTGCGCGACGAGTCGCGGCTGGCAGGTTTCCTGCGCCGGGTCGTGGAGCAGGCGCTCATGTCCGGGACTTCGGCGCGGGAAGTGACGGCAGATAGGCCGGAGGCGTTCTCCTTGACCTCGGCAGCTCCCGGAGCTGCCGATGGTAGGGCTGAAGGCGTGCCGGCGGCAAAGTTGGTATTCGCGCCCAACCAGCGCAGTGTGGTGCCGGTATTTATCGCCAGTGATGAGTCCGTGCGTCCAGCAGTCGTCAACGATTTAACGACCCTGGCGACCCCGTCCGAGCAGTTGACCGCACCGTTCATAACCGAGACGTCCGTAACTTTAAAGGACCGGCTGGCGACAGCCCGTCTTGTGGGGACGTTCGTCCGTAAATATCATCTCTTCGAGTCCGGCGAGTCGCTCTTTGTGGTCGACCAGCACGCGGCCCAGGAGCGGATCCTTTTTGAGAAGTTCCGCCGGCAGATCCACGCCGGCAAGGTGGAGGTGCAGCATCTGTTGACGCCTCTGGTCATGAACGTGACGCCGCAGGAAATGTTGTCCTGGGAGAATTCGGGCGAGCGTTTAAGCAGTTTTGGTTTTGAGGTGGAACAATTTGGTCCGGCGGCCCTGGCCCTGCGGGCGCATCCGGCGGTTATGCCGAACCCGCAGCAGGCGCTGAGGGTGCTTTTGGCTGAAGGCGAGCTGACACGCATCGACGTCGATGTCTTGGCCAGCCGGGCCTGCCGCGCCTCAGTAATGGCCGGGGACAAGATGGACGCCGCTCAGGCCGCGCATCAGTTGCAAGCTCTGTTGGCCTGTGATGATCCTTACACCTGCCCGCACGGCCGTCCGGTCTTCATAGAGCTTAAGTCGAGCTTCCTGGACCGGCAGTTCCTGCGGACTTGAGCCTGGGCCTGGCGGTACTGTGGTAAGATTGGACGACACTGGCATTGATAACCCGGGAGTCCGTCGAAAGCCGGATTTGAGATTGACAGTCTATTTAAAATCAATAACAATACTTACGTTTTTCTGACCATAATCCATTTTTTCGTCGAGGTTTGATGCGATCTACGATCCCTGCCTTTCTTTTGTTTCTGCTTCTGAACGCTGGCCTCTGCGGAGTCACCCGTGCGGAGGGATCTGCCGAAGAGGCCGCGTTGTCCGCGGAGAATTCGGACGCCGTCGGCTTGGGGCATACGATCGATGTCCTGGCTATTAAGGACATGGATATCCGCGAGGCGATCGAGCTTATCGCCCGCAAGAGCGGCCTCAATATCGTCACCGGCCAGAACGTGCAGGGGCGCGTTACGATCTTTCTAAAGGAAGTCGACGCCCGCGACGCCCTCCGGATGGTGCTGGAAGCTAACGGCCTGGCGTTTGCCGACGAGGGCGGGATAGTTCTGATCATGACGGCCGGTGAGTATCAGGCACGCTACGGACACGCCTTTGGCCAGGAAAAAGTGACCAGGATGATCCGGGTGCATTTTGCTTCGGTGGCGGATGTGGTTACTCTCCTTAATGAAATTAAAAGCGAGCAGGGCAAGGTCATTGCGAACGCGGAGGGCCGGAACGTGGTGGCGGTCGACACTGCGCAGAAGGTCAGAGAGATGGAGAACCTGGTGCGGGATGTGGATGTGCAGACAGTGACCTTGTCGGTGCCGCTTCAATATGCCCAGGCTCAAGACCTGGTGGAAAGCTTGCAGGGTATGCTGACCCGCAGCATCGGCATTATCACCTGCGACCCGGCGGCGAACAGCTTGATCGTCACCGACACTCCGGCCAAAGCGGGCCGGATCAAGCAGGCGATCGCCCGGCTGGATGCGCGCGGACGCAAGATATCCCTGGAGGCCCAGCTGGTTCATGTGGTCCTGAACAGAGAGCATCTGGGCGGGGTCGACTGGTCGGGCATACTGGAAGATTTTCGTAATATCCGCTTGTGGGGTTCCTATGATTTTCTGGATGGCGAGGAAACAGATCGTGTCCTTGGCCTGGGCGTGATCGCGGAGGACGACTTTTCAACCCTGCTGGATGCGTTGGACACCGTTGGCGTGGTTAAAGAATATCCGTCGGCTGAAATAGTGCTGACGCAGTCGGAAGCGGTGAGGGTCGTGGTGCGTATGGATGAGCTGGGCCTGGATCTGAATCGCGTCCGCGCCGAAGAAGCGGTGGAAGGCGACAGCGGCGTGCGTCCCGGTAGTGCCGCGTTCGAGTTTTATATCAAGCTGGATATCGATGAGGATGAAAAGGTGAATCTGGGTGTCATTCCGCGTGAGCCGCGACCGGCCCGCAAGCTTACTAAGATCTCCGCGCACAAGACTACTTTGCTGGCCGGAGCGGGCAAATCGGCGGTGATGGGCGGGCTGATCGCTACCGAGAAGGTCGCAACCACCCGGAAGATACCTTTGATGGGTGACCTGCCGTTGTTGGGTTTTGCCTTTCGCTTTCATGATAGTTCGGTACGGCGGGAAGAATTCGTAATTTTTT
Organism: Candidatus Omnitrophota bacterium; assembly: GCA_013335325.1. Classification (GTDB taxonomy): domain Bacteria; phylum Omnitrophota; class Gorgyraeia; order Zapsychrales; family Fredricksoniimonadaceae; genus JAAXVU01. The sequence continues at coordinate 10,223 of JAAXVU010000004.1, forward strand.
TGACGCCCAAAATAGTTAACGCCGCAACGCCGGGCAGCGATTCTGAACAAGAAGGCCTGCCAGCCGCCGGCAAGGCAGCGGCCTCGTCCGGCCTAACCAAGGGGAAACAGTGATGTTGCTGCGCGCGGTATTCCTGATGCTGATGCTTTTTTGTTACGGCGGATGCGCTACCATGCCGCGTCCGGGGCAGCCTTCGACAGGCGGGGTCCCTGTTTCCACTATATGCCAGAAATACTCCCTGGACTGCTCCTGGGATGGGGTGACGCATACCGTCAGCATGAATTACAAGGGCAAGCTGGTCCGGGCGATGGTCGGCAGCAGCTTGGTCCTGGTAGACAGTACGAGGTTTTCACTTAGCTCGCCTTTGCGACGCAAGTCCGGCTCCATTATGTTACCGTCGGACTTCGAGAGGGTGGTGATCTTGCCGACAGTGGAGAACATGGCTGGCGAGCTTCCAAAGGTCCCGTCGCGTATTGGAAAGGTCGTACTGGACCCGGGGCACGGCGGCAAGGATCCCGGCGCGATCGGCTATAGCGGACTGAAAGAGAAGGACATTACCCTGGATATCGTACGGCGTTTGCGCGACGAGCTGGTCAAGGCCGGGGTCGACGTCGTCATTACGCGCGAGAAGGATGAAGCGCTGGCGCTGGACCGCCGGACGGAGATCGCCAGTCGTCCGGATGTGGAGCTGTTTGTCAGTATCCATGCCAACAGCACTACGCCTGACCATAAAAGAAGCATCAGCCTGGCGCACGGCATAGAGGTGTACTATATCGGGGCGCTCAACGCTGACGATCTGGACGAGCAGCAGCGGCAGCTCAACGCCAAGAAGCTGTGTGGAGAATTCAAGATGCAGGGATCGTCGGAAGAGGCCCGCAAGATCGTGCTTAGCATGCTTTACAATTACAAGATGAGCGAGGCGCCGGGCATGGCCGAGCGTATGGCCCGCAACCTGTCCAGGGCGGTGGAGGAGCATTCCCGGGGTGCCAAGTCGCAGCGCTATTTTGTTCTGCGTAACACGCTGGTGCCGGCCATATTGATCGAGGTGGGCTTCCTCTCTAACCCGGGGGAAGAACGCCGGCTCAAGGAGCCATCCTACCGTCAGAAGATGGCCGTGGCCATCAGTCGCAGCATATCGGAGTATTTGTATGCCACAGGCAAGTAAGGTCAGGGCAAGTGCGTCGGGTCGGGCCGGTTTGACGATGCGGTCGCGCGGAGGTAAGGTGTCTGCCGAAGAAGGTGGCTTGTCGGCGCGACTGGATCTGTTGCCGGGGGATCGTCCGATCGGCGTGTTTGATTCCGGCATCGGCGGGCTCACAGTGGCCCAGGAGATCACACGGCTTCTACCCAACGAGCAGATCGTATATTTCGGCGACACCGCCAGGGTGCCATACGGCACCAAGTCGCGCGAATCGGTGGTCCGGTTTTCCCGGGACAACATGAACGTGCTTTTGAAGTACAACGTGAAAGTAGTGGTGGTTGCCTGTAACACTTCCACCAGCTGGGCGCTGGGCATCTTGCGCCGGGAATATGCCCTGCCGGTAGTGGGCGTGATCGAGCCGGGTTCCCGCCGGGCGGTGGAGGTTTCGGACAAGGGGCGCATCGGTGTCATCGCCACTCGCTCCACAGTGGCCAGCCGCAAGTATGAGGAGACTATCCGGCGTATGCGTCCCGGCGCCGAGGTGATACAGCGGGCCTGTCCGTTGTTTGTGCAACTGGTCGAGGAAGGCTGGCTCGACCATCACGTGACGGAACAGATCGCCCAGGAGTATCTGGCAGATATCCGCAAGTTCGGGGTAGATACGTTGATCCTGGGATGTACGCATTATCCGCTGCTTAAGCCGGTATTGCAGAAGGTCGTGGGGCGGAATGTAGCGCTGATCGATTCCGGCACCGAGACGGCGCGCGAGGTAAAGATGCTGCTGGAAGACAGGCAGCTTTTGCGCTGCAGCCGGCGTCCGCCGCGGCACGAGTTTCTTGTTTCCGACGAGCCGGAGCATTTCCGGGTGGTGGCCAAGCGCTTCCTGGGGCACGACCTGCCCCGCGTCCGGCGGGTGCTGTTTTAACTTAAGGAGTGGTCATGTTTGAACTGACGGTCCGCAGCGATTTTTCTTCCGCCCATTTCCTGCGGGATTACGAGGGCAAGTGCCGCAACCTGCACGGACACACCTGGCAGGTGGCGGTGACCGTGGCCGGCAACGAGCTTAACGCTATCGGCGTCATGGCGGATTTTGTCGGTTTGAAACAACATTTAAACTCGATTCTGGTCAGGCTGGACCATACCTGTCTAAACGACCAGGAATTCTTTAAGGTGAACAACCCAACAGCGGAAAATCTGGCGCGTTTTATTTTTCAGGAATACCGGCAGCTGATCGCTCCGCTCAGGCTGGTGAAGGTCCAGGTCTGGGAGTCGGACCGGACGGACGTGGTTTATTACGAATAAATAATTTTAAGCTGTCAGCCGGGCGTGGAAGCGCCTGGAGGGCCGGCAAGCTTTTATGCCTAAAGCCATTGTGCTTCTTTCCGGCGGACTGGATTCCGCCACGACACTTTATTATGCCCTGGACCGCGGGTTCGAGGTGCGGGCGCTGGTATTCGACTACGGTCAGCGGCATCGACGGGAGATCCGCGCAGCCCGGGCCGTGGCGCGAGCAGCCGGCGTGCCGTGCCAGGTGGTGAGGATCGCTTTTCCCTGGAAGGGCTCCGCCCTGCTGGACAGTTCGCAGAAGGTGCCTACGCGGCTTAAGATAGGCAAGGATGCCATCCCTTCAACTTATGTGCCAGCCCGGAACATCATCTTTGTCAGCTTCGCGGCCTCTTTTGCCGAGGCGGTCGGCGCCCGGGAGATATTCATCGGCGCCAACGCCATCGACTACTCAGGTTACCCCGACTGCCGGCCGGAATTCTTCGCGGCCTTGCAGAAAGCGTTCGACAAGGGACTGAAGGCCGGGGTGGAAAAACGGGGCGTAAGTATCCGCACTCCGCTAGTTCATCTGACCAAGGCTGAGATCGTCCGGCTGGGGACGCGGCTTAAAGTCCCGTATGATAAAACCTGGTCGTGTTACAATAACTTCGATAAACCCTGCGGTACTTGCGACAGCTGTCGTTTGCGGGCCAGGGGTTTCAAGGAGGCGGGAGAACCTGACCCGCTGTCGGGAGTCCGGCAGAAGGGCGCGAGTTCACGTCGGGTATGCCAATAACAGCCAAAGTTGTCGAGGTTTTCCGGTCCATCCAGGGTGAAGGGAAATACGTCGGTGTTCCCCAGGTATTCGTGCGTCTGGCCGGATGCAACCTGAACTGCCAGTGGTGCGATACTACGCATGCGCGCGACATTCTGCCCGGGCATTACACGGAACTGGACGCGCTGCAGTTGTGGGCCATCGTGGAAGATATCTTTCGCGGAGCGCATTCGGTTAGCCTGACCGGCGGCGAGCCGCTTTTGCAGAAGGATTTCCTGAAAGAGTTCCTGGAGATAGTAAGCGTCTACAAGATCACCACCTATCTGGAGACCAACGGCACCCTGCCTGAAAACCTGAAAGAGGTTATCGATTATATCGATATCGTCTCGATGGACATCAAGCTGCCCAGCTCGACGGGGCTGAGGCCCTACTGGGATGAGCATGTGCAGTTCCTTCATGCCGCCTGGGGCAAGGACGTATTCATAAAGACTGTCATATCCTGCGGCACCACGATGGAAGATATCGTGCAGGCCGTGGAGATGATCTCGCGCGGGGATCCCACCATCCCGCTTTTCCTGCAGCCCAATCATTTCGAGATCAAGACCGGTGCGATGGACAAGTGTCGGGAGTTCCAGGAATATTGTCTGAATTATTTGTCGGATGTACGGATCGTTCCGCAGATGCACAAGTTTATGGACCTTAGGTAATATTGTATTGGTGAATGGTAAAGGGTGAAGGGTGAAAGATTTTGCATATGACTTTGAGAAGCTGACGGTATATCAACGGGCGCTGGATTTGGCGGAGCTGGTATATCGGTCGACTGCTTCTTTTCCGGCGGCGGAGATATACGGCACTGTATCCCAAATGCGCAGGGCCGCGGTATCTGTTTCCTTGAACATTGCGGAAGGTAAGGGTAGGTATTATAGCAAGATCTATGTGCAGTTCTTGTATCAAGCCCGGGGTTCGTTATATGAAGTTATTGCTTTGGTAAAATTAAGTCATCGGCTGGCTTTCTTGGATGATCAGGGTGCAGAGCTTTTAATGGGAAATTGTAACGAAGTGGCAGGCTTGCTCAATAATTTGATCAGGTCGCTTAAGTAAGGTTTTCACCGTTCACCTTTTACCTTTTAGCTTTTACCAATTAGTGATGCCGGAGGAAGCATGAACAAGATCAGTTCTTACGAAGGATTACAAAAAAAGATCCGCACGCTGAAGACGCCGGAGATCGAAGTGTGGGAGAACCAGTACGCTGACCGGGATTATCTGATCCACCTGGAGATCCCGGAGTTCACCTGTATCTGCCCCAAGACCGGGCTGCCGGACTTTGCCATCGTGAAGATCGACTACCGTCCGGGCAAGGTCTGCCTGGAGTTGAAGTCGCTTAAGATGTACACCATCTTTTACCGCGACGTGGGGATATTTCACGAACATCTGGTCAACAAGCTTCTGGATGACTGTGTCCAGGCCTGCCGTCCGCGCTGGATGAAGATCTCCGTCGAGATGAATCCCCGCGGAGGCATCTACACTGCCGTGGAGGCGGAGTACCGGGGGAAGAAGTAGACGGACGTGTCAGCCGCGGGCGCAAGGCCGGATCGGTCAGGCGTCTGCCGGATCCAATTTCCCGGCCGGCCGGGAAATTGCTGGCAGGGAAAATACCGGCAGCGATCCGGTAAAGAGCGCAAAGGTGGATAGCGTAATTGCTGTCCACAGTTCACCCGTCAGCTTTTGGCAATTCGTAGGCACAACGCAGATTCATTCACAGGTCTTCATTCAAAGGAGTTTTTATGTCGCGTATCGACGGTCGCAAGGCCAACCAGCTCAGACAAGTTTCCGTGCAGAAGAACTATCTGAAACACGCCGAAGGTTCGTGCCTGATATCCTTCGGCGATACCAAGGTGGTCTGCTCGGCCTCCGTCGAGGACGGCGTGCCGCCTTTCCTTAAAGGCAAGGGCCAGGGCTGGGTCACGGCCGAGTACGGCATGCTGCCCCGCTCCTGCGCCCAGCGCATCAACCGCGAGAAAGGCGGCGGCTCCGGGCGCACGCAGGAGATCCAGCGGCTGATCGGGCGGTCCTTGCGCGCGGTCGTCGACATGCAGGCTTTGGGCGAGCGGACGATAAAGATCGATTGCGACGTGATCCAGGGCGACGGGGGCACGCGTACCGCCTCCATCACTGGCGGGTTCATCGCGCTTGTGCTGGCCCTTAACAAGATCAGGAAAGCCGGGCTGATCACCGTGCTGCCTTTGAAGGAGCAGGTGGCGGCGGTCAGCGTGGGCATGAAAGACGGCGCGGCGATCCTGGACCTGAACTACGCGGAAGATTCTTCCGCCGAAGTGGACATGAATATCGTGATGGTGGGCTCAGGTAAGTTCGTCGAGGTGCAAGGCACGGCCGAAGGAAAGGCCTTTTCCCGCCAGGATATGGACTCCATGGTCAAGCTCGCCGAGAAAGGCATCCGCGAACTTTTTGCCGTGCAGAAGAAGGCCTGCGGCTATGGCAAGTAACCTCCGGGCGGCTGCCGTGCTGCTCATGTTTTGTGTCTTGTCGTCTACGGCTTTCGCAGCGGATAGCTGCCTGATGCAGCCCTGCCAGGGGCTGGAGCTGTCCTGCATAGAGAGCGCTCCACAGGCCTGTACCGCCATGTACCGGCTGGGCGATTTCTGCCGGCAGTTCGCCGGATGTGAACGTGTCGACGGAGAATGCCGGCTGGTCAAGGCGCCGGAGTTCGCCGTCTGCCAGTCTTGCGTGCAGGAATGCGAAAGGATCAAAGAACCAGTACTGGCGTTCGATTGCGAAGCCGGATGCCGGAGGAAATATGAAAGAACTGCTGATAGCGACCAGAAATAAAGGCAAGGTGCGCGAGATCGCCGACATCCTCTCGCCTCTGGGGATCAAGGTGACGTCGCTTAACGACCATCCCGGCATGCCGGATATCGTCGAGGACGGCCAGACTTTCCGGGCCAATGCGGCCAAGAAGGCGGTGGTCATCGCCCAACACGCCGGTGTCCTGGTAATGGGGGAAGATTCCGGCCTGGAGGTGGATGCCCTGGGCGGACGTCCGGGCGTGTACTCGGCCCGTTATTCCGGAGAGAACGCTACCGACGAGTCCAACAACGACCTGCTGATTAAAGAGCTGTCCGGTGTTCCGGTCGAGAAGCGCACGGCCCGCTACCGCTGCGCCATGGCCCTGGCCGACAAAGACGCGCTCATCGACGTGTTGGAAGGCAGCTGCGAAGGCCTGATCGCGACTGAGCGGCGCGGCACCAACGGTTTCGGGTACGACCCTTTGTTCTACATCCCTGCCAGACAGAAAACCTTCGGCGAGCTGGACCTGTCGGTCAAGCAGACCATGAGCCACCGCGCCGTCGCACTCCGTCAATTCCTCCTGCTTCTAGAGCGCTATCTAGTCGCGCATTCAGGATAACCTCCCTGCCTTTATACCTGCGCAGCTCCGGGAGCTGACTTGGTTTCTTAGTCGGAAAGGCCGGATCTCAAAGGAGATATTTCTTGCCGGGAGCAGGGGTATTGCTTTTGGGCTGGCCGGGGAAAAGGCCGGCGGCCTCTTCGCAGAACGCGCAGTATTCCTCGAGGGAAAGTTTGCGTTTGTCCTGCAGGGCCCTCAGACGCCGGAAGGATTCGCGCCTCTGGGCGCAGGCCGCGTCGTTAAGCATCTCGCGTTTTTCTTCGTCGCTAAGCATGATGTTCCTCGCCTAGAAGCCTGTTTAATTCATCGGACATGCCGAAGAGCTCGAAATATTCCCTGACCAGCGCCAGGTCCAGGCTGGCGCGGTGGGTCACGATCAGCCATTCGATGTCGGCCAGGTCGCGGCTGCGGCGGGAAGGCGCATTGGCGATCGCCTGGACCTTGAGTCCGATGATATCCTCGGGGCGGACCGCCGGTATGCCGTGCGGGCCGGCGGAGGCGCGGGCCAGCATGTTAAGAGTGTATTTGCGCTGCGCCAGGACGATGTCCAGCCCGCCGAAGAGCTGAGGCGGCGCTTCGAAATGCAGTACGTTCGTGTCTTCATGGATCAGGCGGTACCCGGAGGCGGCCAGGAGTTCTTTCGCGGCCGCAGTGTCCTCGGCATTAAGCAGCAGGTCGATGTCGTTGGTCGCCCGCACGTATCCGGCGGCGTGCAGCGCGAAGCCGCCAATAAGCGCGTAGCGTATGCCGGCGGCGTTAAATTTGTCTGATAGCATGCGGAGAAGTCCGCTTAAGTCGACCATACAGGAGCAATAATAACACGAGCCGGCGGCGTTACACAATGGGGCTGTGGTCTTCGTTGTGGTTCTGGGGCGAGCGCGGCTATTGCGACGGATGTATGGATCGCTGGGCCGGTTAAGCGGGCTTACGGCTTTTCAGGCCCCAGGAACTGCGAGAGGCTGGAGATAGGCAGGATGTCTACGATGACCGGAGTTAATCCGGCGGACTGTTGCAGACGGGTAAGCAGGGCCGGGTCGAAGTTAAGGGTTGCGCCCTGTCCGCTATTTTGGGTCTTCAGGTCGATCTTATCCGCCTGCAGGTTGATACCACCGTTGATCTGGGCGGAGTCGGCAGTGGCCCCAGGAACCTTTCGAAGTATGTTTTGTCCCTCAGGAGAAAGCAGGTATTTTATGTTGGCAGTTACGGGCTTGGCCTGGAGTTCTGTTCTGAGTCTCGACAGTGGCGTTCTTGTATAGGTTGATACTTCTGGAGTAGGTTTAATTTCGGCTAGTTGTTCCGGCGTAAGCTGTGCTATCAAGACTGAGGCAAAAACGTTCTCACGGAAACCATTTTCACCGGTTACTGAGCGTTTTATTAACTGTTCATCGTTTAGCGGGACAAATGTGACCGGACTCATAATTCCGGTTTCGCGTTGTATGAGCTGGGTTGCTGCCTCAGTGGCTGTCATGCCGCTAGGGATATGCCCACCGTATATATCCCAAAGTCCTGGATGATCCTGGATGCCCATTGGTCGTTTTTGCAGGAGCAACCCCCCTTGAGTATCGACGGGCAGTATCCAGAGGACTTGGTGAAATTGTCCTTGCTCGTGGACTTCTTTATAAGTAGCCACTGCTCCTGTGGGCCGCCCGGTATCATCCAAAACATTAAGCCGCAGTCTAGGGAAGCGGGTAGCAGTTCGCTGGAATCCATCTTCGGTAGCGATATCATAAGATCGCAGTACGCCAGACAGTTCTTGCTCCACGAGGGCACGCCAGTCATTGCCGAATTCTTGTCTGATGAAATCTATAAGTTGGTTGAACGGGAGGTCTTGATATGCGAAACCCGTATCAAAGATTTTCATATGTGTTAAATCGAGCTTGCCTTGCGGGCCGCTCTCAAACAGTATATTTTTTCGCATTTTCTCAACCGGAAGCAAATGGCCATCGGTTATTAACCATAAATGTACATACCAGTCGATAAAGGCATGTATGATCTGCTGCCGTTCTTGTATGACTAGATCGGAAGCCCAGATCCTGTCTAAATCTTCAGAGCCATTAAGTAACTCCTCAGTGTAGATAACAACTTGATGGGTGGTCTGGCGCGTATTATTACGCACTGATATTGTTTGGACATCACCTTCTTGCTGGAATAGGCCGTTTTTGGGTTCCGCGATATTGATGCTGTGTCGCCAAGTCCATTCCGGCCAGAGAGAAGTTAGCTCGGCTTCCTCAAGATTGGGCAGTTTCACCAGGAAAACAACATTTCTGCCGTCGCTAAGAGACGTTTTGACTTGGTACACTATTTTATTGTCCCCTGCGTCGGAGAAGGGTTCTTTGGTCACAACAACTTTCTCAATTTTATCTTCAGTGATTGCTTCTGTAGCAAGTAGTTTGCGGAGCGTATTAATGACTATCGGCGTATCTTCGAATGCGATCTCGATGGCGGCGCGATAGAAGTTAGGTATGTTGCCCAAAAATGCGCAGGTAACATTGTTGATATGGCTATTGCTTTGGGCCATATCAGCTGAAGTCTCGTGAGTCCATCGATCGGCAGCAGTATACTGCTTCTGGAACGCTGGCCTGTCCGCCTGCAGGTTGATACCACCGTTGATCTGCTCTTTAATTGATATGGCGATGTCCTGGATGGCATCCAGCGCTTTCAGTGGATTATCCTGAAAGTCTTGATAACCGATGGCACGAAAGCCATCCTTGTCTTGGGGCGTGACATAGTTTCCTTTAGGTGGAAGGATTACGATAGACGGTAAACCAATTATGTCTTTCGCTGCCCAGAAAAGGCCAGTGTCGATCGTTAGGACCAGGTCGATCTTGCTGTCCAAATAATCCAACAGTTGATCGCGTGATTGAAACGCTCGGCTTTCGAGAGCGGCGGGATTATTGGGTTTATTAATCAATGCCAGAACTTCTTGTGTAAAGGCAGCGGTCAGGACGTCGCTGGTTGCGCCTTGATTTATTACTACCTGATAGCCTTTATCTAGCAGGGAGTTAATGATCGTTGCCCATTGTTGTTTGGCTGCGCGCGAAGTTTTGTCTTGAGTTAACGCATGAAAATTCACAAATATTTTCTTTAATTCAGCGTTTCTGGCGGTGTGTAGAGTGTATTCCCGTCGGTTAGCCACGTCTATCCCGAAGCCTTGGATTTGATTTTGCAGGGCCCGGGGGAAAGGCATGGTTTTGGATAACAAGTGACACAAGTAGATGGTTTCCGAATAGTTGATCACAGGCGTTTCGTCATTTAGATATTGCTTAAGGAAGGAGTCAGGGAAAAGCGGTTCCTCGTCATATTGATTGAGGTAAGCAAATGTTAAATCAAAGCGTCCTAAGCTTGACTCCGGGGCTTCTTTAGTGGGCACCACCCGCACCCTGTCCATGCCACGGAAGACGTCGGGCATGTCTGACACGACTACGATCTCGGATAATTTGTCTGGCCAAGTCTTTAGGAGAGAAGCTACCAGCTGGCGCAATGATATGATGGCATCTCCCCAGCGTAGTTGTCCGTGATAATCATCGGAGAGCAACAGGATCCGTTTGGGCTCATGTCCCGGCTGTCGGGAAGCTTTGATAAATTGCGTTATTTCAGCGGGCATCATTGCCGGTATATGGATCATAGCCTTGTCGGCGTATTCATCGGTTGTCGGATTCTTTGAGGAAGGCTGTAGATTGCGGAAGGCCGTCAACATGGCCTGGATCGCATTTGCGCGGGCGTCGTTTTGTTTAAGCCGCTTAGGCACCAGTTCTTGCGTTAAGTACATAGTGTCCTGCCAGCGGAAGAAGTCGGTCGACTTTCTCAATCCGAATCGTGAATAGTTGATCATAAGTTGCATGGAAGGAGTGCCGTTCTTCATTGTTGGGATGAATTCAGGGCGTATGCCTGCCAGGCGTGCAAACGGCTCTTTATGCTCCATGTCCAGTCCGGCTTGGTTATAGCGTAGATGTCCCAAAGCAGCTAACTCTGCGGCCACATACATAAGCGCTATGCCGGGATGCAACCCCACTGCGTTCGGGAAGTCTTCGTTGATCTCTTTGGTAGCATTGCTGACCCCTTGCATCATGATGATCCGCAGGGTGTCACCCTGGGAGTCCAGTCCTATTCTGAAGAAGGTGCCACTGAGTGGGTTTGGGGAGTGGTTTTCTTTGCCTAAGACTAGATATAATCCGTGGGTGCTTTCGGCTAGTCCATATTGAAAAGCAATAAAGTACGGCGTCCCTGCGATAGGCGCTTTTAATACAGTACGGTTTGCTAAGAAGTCAGGCGTGGAGAGATCTTGCATCCGGTTCATGTTGGCGGAGGCCAAGGATAGTTGCATATCTCCGGGGATAGTGTTGGGCAGATTATATATAAAAGATTTTCTTAAATCCGGTAGCTTTTGATAGCTGCTAACAAAGATCTTCATGAAATCGTGGAGGGTGTCCTCGGTTATTTCCGTCATAAAAATGTTGTTTTTTATAAACCATGTCATGAGTCGGCCGAGGACATCTTTATTTAGATCCCATTTTTGTGCTAATAGAGAAAGCCAGCCTTCGGCAGTTGTTTTACCGCCGTTTTTATATTGAAAATATATGTTATATATCAGTTGTTTAAGCAACGCTTTGTCTGGCAGCAATTCTGGTGCAAGTAACCAGTCAGTGATGTTGGTTACTTTATCGCTAGTCAGTTTGAGGTATTTCAATCGTTTGCTTGTTACGGATCCTTCCATTAATTTATTCACTATGGGCCGGACTGATTCAATGTTCCATGGAGTAGCCGCAATATCAAGCGCCATCGCCGCGTCGTAAGCCGCCAGTCTGGTGTCCACTACCAGCGGGTCGGTGACGACAGAATCAGACGGCCGTTCACTGGTCGAGCGCATGGCGTGGTCCATGGTTTCGGCATCGGCCACGATACCGCCGGAGAAGTATTTGCGCGGGATGACCGACTGCGTCGCCGGGTCGTATTCTTCCTTTATCAGGTTGTAGGCGCCCTGGCGGAAGGCCTCAACGTATCTCTGCCAGATCTTGTCTTTCTCGTCCTTGTCGGCGATGTCGATCCCGGCGGTTTTGTTTTGCGCGACGTAGGCCTGCTTGAGTAGGCTGTCCTTGACCTTGCGCTTGTACCAGGTGGCCAGTATCAGGGAATGGTAGACCTGCCTGAGCGTAGCGAAGTTTTGGCCTTCGTTGACTTCTTTTTCCAGAGTGGGGATGACGATCTCACGTAGGATCTGCTTGGATAAGTCGGCGGTCAGCGGTGGGCGGTCGTCGGAAGATGCCCCCTCCCAGGTCCTCCCATCTGTCGCGGCTGCGCCGCTCCGGGGCAGGGTGTCATTAAGGTTCCGGTGATTATTCTGCTGACCGTTGACCGCTGACGTCTTGCTTTCGGCCAAATAATCTGACTCCAGCATTACCTTCAATCTCGACTCCACCACAAACGCCGCGCCGCCGTTCTCGTAGATCTCAGCTTTCTCGGGCACGATCCAGACCTTGTTGAACGTGTCGACCGGCATATCCGTGGTGCCGAACCGCTTCTGTGCCTCTGAGTAGACCTTGTCCCAGAAGGCTTGTCCGACCTTGTTTTCCGGGTAGATGACCGAGGCGGTTATCTGTTTCAGTACGTAATCTTGGGCCAGCAGGTCGCGGCCCATTTCGGTCTGGCCAAACCCGTCCGGTACGATGCGGTCTTGTTCATAAGGTGAAAGGTTGACCCAGATATCTTTTTCCGGGACGGTCAGTGCCGCCAGGAAATATTTGAGCATGCGGGTGGATTCTGATTTGAGAGCGTCAGGCGCTGGGGCCTTGACTTTGGACTCTTGCGAACTGTCCCCCTGATCCAATATGAAGGCCAAATGCAGAGGGTCGTCCGGGTAGACTTTTATCCCCCTGAGCAGTGGTGGCGCAAAGGAGGTGCTTAGCTCCAGCCGGGAATTGGCTGGAGGAAGCAGGAGGGCTTCTTGCGCAAAAGCATAGCTTAGCGGTAGCGCATTGCCACTGGCCAGAAAGGCCAGCAAGGTCAACACGTTCAAAGCTTTGCGTGTGTGCTTAATAAGCTGGCGGGAGGTCCTGTGCCTGCTGGTAGATAAATGAGGCTGGCGATCAGTTTTTGGGTTGTTGCAGATGGTTCCCAGCATCGGCCGTTTTTGACTGGTTGGACGTAATTAATGAATAACTATGTATAAAATATACAATATTATTCATTATAAGGCAACAGACAGGTTTATTCGTTTCCCAATGAGCGATCACTGAAAAAGCTTCAGGATGCTGTCTGCGGTGTTCTTGATAACATTGGGCAAGGTTTTCGGCAGGTTGGTGGCCTGGAAATCCTTCTTTGGATTGTTGATAGGCCCGTAAAGGCGCACGGCGGTCAATTCACCGGTCGGGTCGATAGCCGCGATGACATTCATGGCGGAGCCGCTGCCGGGTGCCGCGCTTAAGAAGCTGGTCTTAAAGGTCATATCCATGGTCTGGTCCAAGCCGATCCAGCCCTGCCCCAGGATGTCCACCGCCGGACCCTTGATGTGCAGGTCTTCGGTGCTAACTCGGGAGTGGCCGAATTGCATAGTCGCCGAGGCAGTCCTCAGGCTGGCGAGATCGCCGGTCTTGGCTGAGGTCTGGAGGACGCCGCCCAGTAGCGACAGTCCGGGCACATCAAACAGGTAGCCTTCCTTAATATTGAGATCACCGTTGCCGTTCAGGCTGGCGGTATCGGTCAGCTTGCCGTCGATATTGGCCGAGAAGGTCAAGAGCCCTTCCAGCCGTCGGTCCTTGAGCGGTGTGACCGCTTTAAGTTTTGCCAGGTTGGTGGAATCCAGCTTGCAAGTCAGATGGAACGGGAAGCCGGTCTTCTGCAGTTCCAGGCTGGAGGTGGCGCGTAGTACTCCATCGTAGAGATCGGCGTCGACAGTGAGCGGGTCAAGCAGGCCGTTCTTTTGTTCTGCACTTACACGCAGGTTGCCCAATTCGTAGCCCATGACGTGCAGGGAGGCAGTATCGACGATGACGTTGCTGGTCCAGTTCATCCAGTCCGCAGGATTACCCTGGATATCCGCCTTGAGTTTGAGTACGCCGGCAAGACGCAGCGGTTCCAGCTGCTTGGTTTGTTGTGGCGGCAGGATCTTGGCCAGGTCCTCGAGCGCGAGTTTGCCTTCGCCGGTCAAAGTAAAGGTCGGCTGGGCGTCAGCCGCTACGATGGCCGAGCCGGTCAGGCCAAAAGATGAGCCGGCGAAGGAACCGCTTAGCCGGTCGATGGAGATGCGGTCGCCACGTTTCTTGAACTCATAGTCGGCAGTCAGGCCGGCGCCTTTGAACGAGCCGGCGATCATCGGGTTGGCGAAATCCTGCAGGTATCCGTTTAGAACATAGTTGCTGCCCTGGTATTTGAATTGCAGGTCCTTCCAAAAGAGAGTAGGAGGTTCGTAGGTCAGCAGGCCAGTCCCTTGTTCGATCTTTTGGCCCAGCTTACTGCTCGACACTGAAATGTCGCGGAGTTCGGCCTGGGCATGGATGGTGGCGTTGGACAGAGCAGCGAGGCTGCCATCCACAAAGGCGTTGAGGGTGGAAGTGCCGTCTATCTTGAGACCTTGTGCCTTGACGATGTCCGGTATGAATTTCTCCAGCAGCGCCAGGTTGATGTTGTCCGAGCTTATGTTGACTTTGATGTTCGGCGCTGCAAAGGAAGATATCTCGCCGGAAACCTTGAGAGCGGCATCCATGATCGATAAGGTCATGGCCTTGGTGGTGGCCTTGTCGGTTTCGAATATGATGTGGGCGTCCATGTCGGTGATCTTGTCGATCGTCTCCAGTCCTGCCAACGCGACCCCGTGAAGGTCGATGGTCCCGGCATAGGACAGCGGCTGCTGGGCGGCCGGGTTGTACGTGAGCTTGCAGGCCAAGGTCGTAGGCGCCGGGGCGGTGAGAGTCATGGACGGGTTGACTTCAGCGTGAAGTTTGTTTATTTCCAGACGAGTGGCCAGCTCGCTGACCCCGTCCTGCAGGGAGAAAGAGAAACTGGGCGCGTCGATATCACTGCCAGCCTTAAGGCCGGAGGTGGTGATGTTTAGACCCGAAACAGCCAGGTCTCCTCGACTGACCACGTTGGCCCCGGAGATGGTAATGGTCGGATGAGAGGTGGCGGTGTCGACAGATACAGTTTGTCCTTCAGCGGCAGAGAAAGTGGCCTGGGAGAGACGGATCTCGCCTTTGGCGTTCATATCCTGTCCGGTGGTGTCGAGGGAGAAGCCCTGGACAGCCAGGTCGCCTGTAAAGGAAAGGTTATTGCCTTTACGGATGGACAGGTCCTTTCCTTCCAGATCGCCGGAGGCGGAGTAGCTGCCGTTTTGCATATTGAAAGCGGCTGCAGTCAGTCGCAACGTGCCCTCGACAGACTGCTTTTGTTCGAGCTCCAGCTTAAGGTCGGAGGCTTCCAGGCTGCCGGCGAAATCGATCCTGTCTTTAGCGTAGGTCAGTCGCTCGACTGAAGCAGAGAAGTCTCCCGAGCATGAACGGTTGTAGCCGGACGTGGCCGACAGTCCGGTCGCGCGGATCTCTCCCTGTAAAGACAAGGCGCTGTCGCGGCCAACGGACAGGTTGAAATTATTCAGCTCCAGTGCGGTCTTAAGCGAAGTATCGTCGGTTGGGTCGAGGTCCACTACGGGGAAAGTACCCTTGCCCGATATGGTAAAGTTTTGTCCTGAACCGGTGAGCGTCAGGTCGGTGTTGGCGATGTCGAACTCGCGTATCGTCAGCGGTAGCCGGGGGGCGAAACGCAGGTAGCGCGTCACCGGGATGTTTTGGGTTATAAGCCGGCTTTTGAAGGAGCCGTCCCGGAAAAGGTAATGTATGTCGACCTTTAGGTTGCCTTGCGTCGATGGGAGCGACAGGCTGCCGGATAATTTGGCCTCGGCGTTCAGCGCCACATCTCCCTGCAGATTGATAGCCTGGATATTTTCCGTAAAACCGTCGCTATATAACAGGTCTGTGACCTGGGCCTGTCCGTCGGTGATAGTGAGGCCGCTTATGACCAGGGTGAACAGCGGCGCAGACTGCTTGCCGGGGCCGGTCGGTTGTGCGAACAGATCGGAGAAGTTCCATTGTTCCCGTCCGGACCGGATGAGGTGCAATTTCGGCGATTCGATGCGGACCGAAGAAACGGCAAATTTCTTTTGCAGGAGCGGAAAGAACATGATCCACGCCGAGGCTTCCCGCACTGTCAGGAAGTGTTCGGAGGGGCTGGCTGCTTCATACACGGTGAGTCCGGAAAAAACCAGTCCCTTCAAGGGGTTAAAGTACAGTTTGTCCAGGGTGACCTGGCGGTGCAGCTGTTCTTCGGCGTACTGAACGATCATTCCTTTGAGATGTATTGGTAAGAATACCTTGTTGACATAGAAAAGCCCGGCGCAGATTAATACCAGTATGATCGCCGGGGAGAGCAGTATCTTTTTCACCATAGCAGATTTTTCCTCAATAACTGCCACCGGAACGCTCCGGAAGGCTGGTTTGCGTTGTCCATACTCCTCTAAAGATAATAAATTATCTGTAATCCGGCAAGGGTTTAGTCGACCAATAGCTGTTCTGCGGTCAGGGCCGCCTTGGTGCGGACTTGCTCAAGATAATAATTTTATTAATCAAGGAGGACGTATGTCAGTATTGGTGGGAAAGCCGGCGCCGGATTTCAGGGCCACTGCGGTTCAGGGTGATCGTGTGCTGGACGGGTTCAGCCTGTCGGCACTTAAAGGGAAGTATGTCGTTCTGTTCTTTTATCCGCTGGATTTCACCTTTGTCTGCCCGACGGAGTTGCACGCCTTTGCAGATAGCCTGGCGGAGTTCAGGAAGCGTAACGTGGATGTGGTGGCGGTAAGCGTGGATTCGCATTTCAGTCATCTGGCCTGGCTTAGGATACCGCGTAACCAGGGCGGTATCGAGGGTATTGGGTATCCGATCGTGTCGGATATCACCAAGACCATCTCCCGGGATTACGACGTGCTGGTTGAGGGCCGCGGTGTAGCCTACCGCGGACTTTTTTTGATCGACAAGGACGGCGTGGTGCGCCACCAGCTAGTTAATGACCTGCCCTTGGGGCGCAATGTGGATGAGGCCTTGCGCATGGTCGATGCCTTGCAATTCTTCGAGGCCAATGGCGAGGTGTGCCCGGCCAACTGGAAGAAGGGCGAAAAGGCGATGAAGCCCGACCAGAAAGGTGTGGAGGCGTATTTTGGCAAATAAGGCGCTGGTAATCCCGGATTTTTCTATTGAAAAATCCGCAACGAACGAAGCGAGTGGGCGCGCAGCCAAATTCCATAGGAATTTGGCTGGCTTTGCGAGGTATCCCGGATTTTGCTAACGCTAAATCCGTGGTAATTATGGAATAGCCCAGGACCGGACTGCGGTCAGATCTCCGCGGTCCGGTCTTTTTCTTTGGGGAGGGCGCATCGCCGTCGATAAATGTCAGGTCCGGATTATTAACTATGAATTTTGTAATAGTAAATACGGGAGAATCTTTCTTGAGCAAGGGCCGGACAGAATATATATTATCTATGTGAAAAGGGCCCGTCGGCGGAAGTCGCGGTCTGCGGCCCGTGCGAAGTCGCCTAATTCAGGTATACAGGAGGGTGCATGGCTATCAACAGGGCTGTGTGGGCTGTGATGCTGGCGGGGTTTGCGGTATGGCCGGGAGTTCTTTACGCGGACCAGTGCGACAAGATCTTCTCCGAGGGGGCGGCCAAGTTCGATGCCGCGCTGGCCGCTGGCCAGCGGCGTGATTTCGTAGCGGCGGTCAAGCTTTACGGCGAGGCCGAGCAGGTCTACAAGAGAGTGGCGGCCATGTCTGACTGTCAGAGCCCGCAGATCGGCGTCATTGCCGCGCATAATGTAGGTATATGTCGTAGCAACGCCAGTAAGATCCAGCAGGGCATGGAGAAGGTGGATGCCGTGAACCGGGAAGCGGCGGAGGCGGACACCTACAATCAGGCGGCGAGCGAATACAACCGCGGCGTGACAGCTTTCAATAACAATGACTGGGACGCGGCCAGCGATGCTTTGGAGAGCGCGGCTGCTATATGGGAAAGTATCGCGTCGGGAACTAGCAAGAGCGCCCGCTTGGCGGAGCATTACGCCGCCAAGGCCCGCAAGATGGCCGAGCAGGCGCGGAAGTTCAAGTACCAATAGCATGGATACGGTAGTGCCGGTTGCGGCAGACCGGGACATTGGTGTTTATTTATTTGCGTGCAAGTCTTGCTCGACAGGCAAAGGCAAGTCTGGTATAACTAACCCCGCTGAAATCGGTCTTTTGAGTAAAGAACATAAACGCTCCGAAGAGACGGTCGCCTGTTGGCTGCCAGCGTTGACTTCGGAGCGAACGGCCAAGGATCCTTGACCGTTCGGGAAGTAGCGCAGCCGAGGTCCGCTACGGCGGACCGAAGCCCCGGCGAGATCTGTTCCGAACCGCGAAGCGGGAGGAAGAAGGACCGCGAGCCGGGGTGGCGCTAAGGTGTGCAGTCGTTTTAATAATTTAAACGGGAAGTAGCGCAGCGACCGAGGACGGAATGTCCGAGGGAGTGCCCGCGGCACCGACCGCGGGCCTGGCGAAGATCCCGGTTGTTATTGATCTTTTGGGAAACAAGCTTTAAACGGGAAGTAGCGCAGCCGAGGTCCGCGATAGCGGGCCGAAGCCCCGGCGAGATGGTTCCGAACCGCGAAGCGGGAGGAACAAGGACCGCGAGCCGGGGTGGCGTTAAGGCGTGCAGTCGCTTTGATAATTTTAACGGGAAGTAGCGCAGCTGGCTAGCGCACTTGCTTTGGGAGCAAGGGGTCCCGGGTTCAAATCCCGGCTTCCCGATTTCTTTAGGATCCTAAAGAAATCGCCCTAAGGACCACCTGACGGCCCAACAGGCCGTCGGGGTCCGCAGGGCAAGAAGTACAGGGTCCTTGCAAGATCGACCCCAAGATGACTGGGTGCCGAGAGGTACGCGGCATTGGGGCGGTCAGAAGGATCCTAAAGAAATCGCCCTAAGGACCACCTGACGGCCCAACAGGCCGTCGGGGTCCGCAGGGCAAGAAGTACAGGATTCTCAGGCACCGCCTGCCGATCTCTGGGCCGAACAAGGCCGGTCCGGGCGAGGGCCTTCCTCCGGCGGATCTTTATGAAACGAGACCATTCCAAACTTATCTGCGACATCGGCGAACTGACCGCTCTGTTTACCGACGCTGCTAACCTGGACACCCTATTGCAGAACATCGTGGACATGGCGGCCCTGCACATGGCGGCCGACGTTTGTTCCGTGTACCTCTTTGAAGAACAGTCCCGCGAACTGGTCCTGAAAGCTACCCACGGCCTTTTGCCGGGTTCGGTCGGACAGGTCCGGCTCAGGGTCGGCGAAGGGCTCACCGGCACGGCCTTCAGCGAGCTCAGGGCGGTTTGTGAAGGCGACGCTGCCCGGCATCCCGGCTACCGGTTCTTCCCCGGCATCGGCGAGGAGCAGTATTGCTCTTTCCTGGCGGTCCCGATCTTGCGCGGCCGTAACAGCATCGGTGTCATGACCCTGCAGAGTGTGCGCAAGAACTATTTCTCTCCCGACGACATTAATGTGTTTCGCGCCATCACCTCGCAGTTGGCGACCGTCATCGAGATGGCCCGCCTGCTTTTATCGCTCGGGCGCACGCCGGAGTCGGCTGCCGCCACTGCGACGGATGCGGCTGGTCTCAAGTTCGTCAAGGGCCTGGTGGGCGCGGAAGGCTTTGCTTTGGGGGAATCCCTGGTGGTGACCCCGCTTTCGCTGGACGATTTCGGCGACAGTGATTTCCGGGATGATTTGACGGCTGAAGACCTGCATCGGGCTGTAGTTGCCGCCGAGAAGGAGCTCATGGAGATGCAGCTGGCGGTGGAGAAGAAGCTGCAGGACGTATCGTCGTTTATTTTTTCAGCGCAGATATTGATGCTCAAGGACCAGGGCATGCTGGGAGCCATGGAGTCGCTGATTTCCCAGGGCCGGACTCCGCCGGAAGCGGTGCGCCAGGTGGTGGGCCAGTACGTGGCGCGGTTCGACCGCATGAGCAACGAATACGTACGCGAGAAGCGTTACGACGTGATGGATGTCGGCCGGCGGATACTGCAGCATTTGGCCGGGCACCAGGACGGCGGCGGACATCACGCGGCCAAGGTGGTCATTATCCGTGAACTGTTGCCGTCGGATGTCCTCAAGCTGAGCCTGCAGAACGTGGCCGGAGTGGTCCTTTTGTCCGGCGGTGTGACGTCGCACGTGGCGGTCCTGTCCCGTTCGCTCAACATCCCGCTGGTCATCGCCGATGAGTCGCGGCTCTTGGCGCTGCCTAACGGTACGCGGATAATGCTGGACGGTTCGCAGGGGAATATCTTTATCGATCCCGACGACGAGGTTGTGCAGAAGTTCCGGGAGAAGGA
Organism: Candidatus Omnitrophota bacterium; assembly: GCA_013335325.1. Lineage (GTDB taxonomy): Bacteria > Omnitrophota > Gorgyraeia > Zapsychrales > Fredricksoniimonadaceae > JAAXVU01. Next base: position 30,227 of record JAAXVU010000004.1, read on the forward strand.
AGAGCTGCGCGCCAATGTCGCCCAGGTTCGCGCCAAGATGCTCGACCAGACGCGTACCCGGGACGGTGTCCGGGTCACGCTCCTGGCCAACATCAACCTTTTGGGGGATATCGCCATCGCCCGGGACTTCAAGGCCGAAGGCATCGGCCTTTATCGTACGGAGTTCCCGTTCATGGTGCGCAGCACTTTCCCCACGGAGGAGGAGCAATATCTGATCTACCGCCGCCTGGTGGAGGGGATGAAGGGCCGCGAGATAACTTTCCGCACTCTGGATATCGGCGGCGACAAGATGCTTTCGTATTACGACTACAGCAAGGAAGCCAATCCTTTCCTGGGGCTGCGCTCGATCCGTTTCTCCTTGCGGCACCGGGAGATCTTTGTGCAGCAGCTGCGCGCTATCCTTAGGGCCGGCTTCGATTCCGGGGTGCGCATCATGTTCCCGATGATCTCTTCGCTCGACGAGTTTGAGGCGGCGCGCACCGTGGTGCGCGAATGTCTGGCGGCGCTTAAGGCCGAGGGCAAGCCGCACCAGTCGCACCCGGTCATCGGCATGATGGTAGAGCTGCCGTCCGTGCTGGAAGTGATAGATGAGCTGGCAGTGCAGGCGGAGTTCTTTTCGGTAGGTACCAACGACCTGATCCAGTACATGCTGGCCGTGGACCGCACGAATGAGAAGGTGGCGGACCTGTATCTGCCGCATCACCCGGCGGTGTTGCGGTCCCTCAAGCGTGTAGCGGAGGCGGCTTTGCGCCACGGGCGCGACCTGTCGGTCTGCGGAGATATGGCGCATGACCCGCGTTATGTGCCGTTCCTGGTGGGCATCGGGGTACGCAAGTTCAGCCTGGACGCCCGCTACCTGGCCAAGGTGCAGGCGTGCATCACGGCGCTGGACACAAGGGAGGCGGAGGCTTTTGCCGCCGGCCTGCTGCGCGGCGCCACTCTTGGCGAGACCGCCAGGGCCATGGAGTGCTTCCCGGCGGCGGGAGAGCAGCAATGAGGCTGGCGCTTAAGCGGACAGCCTGCATTCTTCTGGTAGTGCTTTTGTGTTCGGTGGCCTGGTTGCATTTCGTCGGAAGGATCAGCCTGACGACCCAGGACCTGGGCCGGCATATACGTAACGGCGAGCTGGCACTGACCGGACACCACATCATTTCCACCAATTATTACGCATATACCTATCCCGACTTCCATACCGTCTGCCACCATTGGGCGGCCGGTGTTCTCTTATTTCTGGTTTGGAAAGCCTGGGGCTTTGTGGGACTGTCTTCCTTCTACGGCGGTGTTTTGCTTATTACCTTTGCCTTTTTTATCTGGACCGCGGCCAGGTCTGCGTCGTGTCGTTCTGCGCTCACGGCAGCCGCACTGGTCTTGCCGCTTTTAGCCTACCGCATCGAGATCCGGCCGGAAGGCCTGACCACATTGTTCCTGGGGCTGAACTTCCTCTTGCTGGACTCTTACCGCCGGGGCAAGCTCGACGGCCGCTGGCTTTGGCTGGTCCCGGTCGTACATCTTTTGTGGGTGAACGTGCACATCCTCTTTGCTGTGGGATTGTGTCTGACAGGCATATTTATTCTGGATGCACTGGTGCGGGAAGGGTTCAGCCGGAGTTTCCGTCTGCTCTTCGGGGTGGGGCTGGCGTCGGTGGCGGCGTCCTGCTTGAACCCGTTTGGCCTGGAAGGCGTCCTGCAGCCTTTGAACATATTCAACGTGTACGGTTACAAGCTGGCCGAGAACCAGACAGTATTCTTTATGATGAAGCGGTTCCCGGGACGGACGATATACGAGTATTTTTTGATACTGTTAGGAGTGGCTGCGGCCTTGTGGATCCTGCGCGTTGTCCGCGAGCGCAACTGGCGCGACAGCTTTCTGCACTTAGCGCTGCTCGTTTTCTTCGGTTTGATGGCCGTCAAGGCAGTGCGCGCTATCGCCATGTTCGGCCTGTTTTTCATCCCGCTGGCGGCGGAGAACTGGGAGAGCGTCGTAGCGGGGTACGCCGGAAGATGGGCCGGCGCCTGGCGGCGGCTGACCGCGCTGGCCTGCGGCGCGTTGATCCTGATGGCCGCGGTGGTGCCGTCTTTTTATCTGTCACCGTTGCGTAAATATTCCCGCCTGGTCGGCGACCCGCAGTACGCCAATTCGCTTTTCTACGTCCTGGCCCGTCCGGCATTGTGGGCCGGTCTGGAGGACGGCGTGAACGGTTCCGCGGAATTCTTCCGCGGCAACGGTCTTCGCGGGCCGGTCTTTAACAATTATGACATCGGCGGCTATTTTATCTTTCACCTTTTCCCCGGCGAGCGGCCTTTCGTGGACAACCGCCCGGAGGCCTATCCGGTCGACTTCTTCAGCAAGACCTACGGGCCGATGCAGGAGGACGACAAGGTCTGGGAAGATATTTCCCGGCAGTACGGCTTCGAGGTGATATATTTTTATCGTCACGATATGACGACCTGGGGCCAGCCGTTCCTGATCCGGCGGCTGGCAGACCCGCGCTGGGCACCGGTCTTCGTGGATGCCTGGACGATCATCCTGGCACGGCGCGGCGGGGTGAACCAGTCAGTGATCGACCGGTTCGAATTGCCCAGGTCCATGTTCCGCTCAAGGAAGAATTGACGCGATAGCCAGTCCTGTTTCCTTCCCGCCGGGTGAGGGCTGGTGATCCTTAGTGATGCGATCGGTAAAGAGCCATGATCAAAGTCGACCTGCACGTACATACTGAATATTCCGCCAACCCGGCGGACCTGCTGCTTAAGCGGTTCGGGACGCAGGAATCGTATACCACGGTGGAAGCGGTCTACCGCCAGGCCATGGCGCGCGGCATGTCGCTCGTGACCGTGACCGACCACAACACGATCGCCGGTGCCTGCCGGCTGGTTTCCCGTTATCCCGACGTGGCCTTTACCGGCGTCGAGCTAACTACCTGTTTCCCTGAAGACGGCTGCGCGATCCACCTTTTGGTTTTTGATTTCACGCCCGCCCAGTTCGAGGCCATGGACCGCCTGCGTCCGGACATCTATGCTTTGCGCGATTATATCCGCCAGGAGGGTTTGCCTTATTCGGTGGCGCATGCGACCTACAGTGTGAACGGCAAGCTGAATGTCCTGCATATCGAGAAGCTGATACTTTTATTCGATGTATTCGAGTGCATCAACGGCACCCGCGTGGCGACATACAACGACCTTTTGCGGAAGGTCTTGCGCGGCCTGACCCCGCAGAAGATCGAAGAATTGCACCGTCGGCATCTGATCGAGCCGATATCGGATACGCCCTGGATCAAGGGGCTTACCGGAGGTTCCGACGAGCACGCGGGCCTTTTTATCGGCGATAGCTATACGTCGGCGGAAGGCATGACCAAGGCCGACTTCCTGGCCTCCCTGCGCCGCAAGACCACGGAGCCGGCCGGCCGGAGCAACCATTACAAGACGCAGGTCTTCACTTTCTTGAAGGTGGCCTACGAGGCGTCCCGCAAAGATCGCCGGGGCGGGCTGTGGAACGACCTGTGCGCGACGGTCTTCGACGGTAAGCCGCCTGGCTGGCGCGTCAGGCTCAAGCTCGCGCAGATGAGCCGCAGCCGCAAGGAGAAGGACCGGGCGGTCGCGGGCAGGGTGTCAGGCCTGGTGGCCCGTCTTACGAGAACGCCGCCTTTACCCTGGCCCGAGCGGGTGGATGCTATCTACGAAACTATGGCCGAGATCGAGGACGCGTTCTTTGTGCTGAACGCCGAAGCTTTACGGGAGGCCTTTGGTCAGCGTGATGTCTTCAAGCTCATGAGTGCTTTGACGGCTTTGTTCCGTTCGCTATTCTTGTCGCTACCTTTCCTGGGGACCTTTCGGCATCTGCACCAGTCCAGCGCGGTGATGGAAGAGTTCCGCCAGCGCTTTCTGGGGGCGCGGTCGCCGTCGGAACGCCGGATACTGTGGTTTACTGATACGCTAAACGACCTTAACGGCGTCTCGGTCACTCTGCGGAGCTTTGCGACCGAGTCCATCCGCCGCGGGCTGACGGTACGGGTGGCGTCGGCCAGGGAAAACGGGCCGGCCGTGGAGGAATACCAGCTGGAACTGCCGACTGTTTACGAATATTCCCCCGACTTCTATCCTTCGTATACTTTGCGTTTTCCATCGTTGCTTAAATCGCTCGAGTTGATCTATGCTCAGTCACCGACGGAGATAGTGGTGTCGACCCCCGGGCCGGCCGGACTTATCGGTATCTTGGCGGCCAGGCTGCTGGGTGTGCCTTGCCGGGGCATTTATCATTCGGATTTTACCCGCATGGCCGAACTGGGAGTGAGCGGCGGAGCTTTCGCCAGCTTCGTCCAGGCCTACGTGCACTGGTTCTATTCCTGTGTCGATGAGGTCCGCGTGCCCACCCGGGAGAGCCTCCGGGCGCTGGCGCAGGCGGGTTACGAGGAATCGCGGCTGGCGCTTTTCCGTCGGGGTATCGACACATCGTTCTTCGCGCCGCTGGAGGAGCCGCAAGCCTCACTGCGCAGAAGGTATGCGTTAGATGAGCAGATGACGCTGCTTTACACGGGACGCGTGAGCAAGGACAAGAGCATATGGTTTCTGGCGGATGTTTATCGCGAGCTGCGCCGCCGCGGCGTCACAGTCAACCTGATAATTTGCGGCGAGGGGCCGGAATTGGCTGCTCTACGCCGGACTTTTGGGGATGACGACAGGGTCAAGCTGACCGGGCGCGTGGCCCGCC
>JAAXVU010000110.1 GCA_013335325.1 Candidatus Omnitrophota bacterium
CCAAGAGAAATGCCGCAGCCGGCAAGTCCAGGTCGGATAGCGAGCCGCCCAGTATTTTGCAAACCGTTGGCAGATGGCGCAGATAATCGCGCCGGCCAATATTGACCGCCAGGAAGCGCAGGTTGAGTTGACGGGCGATCTTTTCGCTGCGAGTTATTGACCGGTGGTTGTAGTCGCGGCATTCCGGTGCGTCGATGGCGCCGAAGACCAGGAGCGGATCGAGGTGGCGTGTTAGCAGCGCCAGCGTGGTCGAGTCCAGTCCGCCGGTGAAAAGGATCGCGGCGCTCTTGCTCGGGCGACAGCGGTTTACAGTGGCTTTTAGTAGCTGTCTTAGTGTCATGGCGTCTGTTGCGTAGAATAAATGAAAGCGGCCTGACGTAAGGCTGCGTTGGATGATAATATAACACATTGCACAAGCGGCGGCAGTTTCATTGCCGGCAGATGATTATAACCGGGGAGGATTATGTTCGAACTGTTGATCGTTATTGTCTTTATGGCGGGTTATGCGGCGATCGCTATGGAGCATAAGGTTGGGGTCAACAAGACCGCGACAGCCTTGTTGGCTGCGGTGGCCTGCTGGGTTTTGTTAGCGTTGCGCTCTTCCGGCAATATTGCCGGGGTGACCGGCAGCTTTGGCCTTCATCTGCAGGAAACGTCCGAGGTTGTTTTCTTTCTGATCGGCGCCATGACAGTGGTTCAGCTCATGGATACTCATGGCGGGTTTCAGGTCGTGACCAAAGGGATACGGGCCCGCGACAAGAAGCAATTGTTGTGGATCGTATCGTTCATGACTTTTGTGCTGTCGTCGGTATTGGGGCTCTTGCCCACGGCGATCGTAATGGCTGCTATCTTTCCCCGCATGTTGGAGGACAAAGAGGACCGGCTTGTTCTGGCCAGCATGATAATTATTTCGGCCAATGCCGGCGGAGCATGGTCGCCGATCGGGGATGTAACGACGACCATGCTTTGGATCGGCGGCCGGGTGAGCGCTTTTGGTCTGGCGGGCAAAGTTATTGTTTCCAGTCTCTGCGCCATGCTGGTGCCGCTTGTGTATTTCTCCCTGACAATGCAAAACGGGCCGGTCAGCCCTGTCGAAGGGGCCCGGGATAGTGTGCAGCCGGGTGCCAAGAGGGTTTTTGGACTGGGATTGGCCGCGCTGGTGTTTGTACCGATATTTAAATTGCTGACAGGCTTGCCGCCGGTTGCGGGCATGTTGTTGGGGCTGGGCGTGATGTGGCTGGTGACGGATCTGATGCACGGAGAGCAGCGGGTTCATTTGAAAGTCCCGGAGGCGTTTTCCAGGATCGACCTTGCGAGCGTTCTGTTTTTCCTGGGCATATTGCTGGCCATCGCGGCCCTGGAGTCGGCCGGCATATTGGCGCAGCTGGCGGGTTGGATGGACGTGCACGTCGGCAACAAAGATATCATCGCCACGCTTATCGGGCTGGCATCGGCGGTGGTGGACAATGTGCCGCTCACGGCGGCGACCATGGGGATGTACGACCTGGCGCGGTATCCGATGGATTCCAAGCTGTGGGAGCTTCTGGCATTTTCCGTCGGTACCGGAGGAAGCATCCTGATCATAGGTTCGGCGGCAGGTGTGGTGGTGATGGGGTTAGAGAAGATAAATTTTATGTGGTATTTGCGGAAGGTCAGCCTGCCGGCCTTGCTGGGATATTTCGCCGGCATTGCGGCGTATCTGGTGATCTACCGGCTGGGGGTTTAAACGGACGTCGGCCGCTTGCTATTTGCCTCTGTTCCAATATAATAACCGGAAACTTTTTCGCACTGGAAGGGTCGTCATGGAGAACACAGAAGAGAACAAGCCGTCGGATTTTATCCGCGATATCGTGGCCGCAGACGTGGCGGTCGGCAAGTACAAAAGCGGCATTGTCACGCGTTTCCCGCCGGAACCGAATGGCTATCTGCACATCGGCCACGCCAAGTCAATTTGTCTTAACTTCGGCATCGCCCGGGAGAACCAGGGGCGCTGCAACCTCCGGATGGACGATACCAATCCGACCAAGGAAGACGTCGAGTACGTCGATTCGATCACCGCGGACGTCCGCTGGCTGATCGACGGCTGGGCCGGCCACTGTCTGGGGTTCAAACCCAAAGACGGGTTGCCGGAGGCCCGGGAGGTCGGTGGCGTGCGTGATTTCTTCCGTGGCCCGGCGACCACGGGCGCTATTGAGCCTTTCTTCGCCAGTGACTACTTCGGCCCGCTTTACGAATTCGCCGTCGAGCTGATCAAGAAAGGCAAGGCCTACGTTTGCGATCTGAGTCCGGAGGAGACCGACCGTTTTCGCGGCGCCCCGGACAAGCCCGGTATCGAAAGCCCGTTCCGGAACCGTTCCGTTGAAGAGAGTCTGGATCTGTTCCGCCGGATGAAGGAAGGTGAATTCCCCGACGGTACACGCATCCTCAGGGCCAAGATCGACATGGCCGCGCCCAACGTCTGGCTGCGCGATCCCGTCCTCTACCGCATCCGCCACGCCGAGCATCACCACACCGGCAAGACCTGGTGCATTTATCCGATGTACGACTTCGCGCATTGCCTGAGTGACTATATCGAGGGCATAACCCACAGCATCTGCACGCTGGAGTTCGAGGTGCACCGCCCGCTTTACGACTGGATCCTGGAGGCGCTGGACCTGCCGCGGCCCTTGCCGCACCAGTACGAGTTCGCCCGATTGAACCTGACCTACACGGTGATGAGCAAGCGCAAGCTGCTGGAGCTGGTGCAGAAGGGGCTGGTGAGCGGCTGGGACGATCCGCGCATGCCTACGATCTCCGGAATGCGCCGGCGCGGTTATCCCGCGGCCGCTATCCGCGAGTTCTGCCGTCGCATTGGAGTCGGCAAGGTGGAGAACATGATCGAGCTGTCGCTTCTCGAGTTCTGTATCCGCGAGGAGCTGAACCGCACTGCTCTGCGCGTGATGACGGTCCTGAAACCGCTCAAGGTGGTCATTGAGAACTATCCTGAAGGACAGTCTGAGGAGTTGGACGCGGTCAACAATCCGGAAGACCCGTCGGCCGGGACCCGCAAGGTGCCGTTCGGGCGCGAGCTTTACATAGAGCAAGACGATTTCCGCGAGGATCCGCCCAAGGAGTTCTTCCGCCTGGCGCCGGGACGCGAGGTGCGCCTGCGCTATGCCTATTTCCTCCGTTGTGAACGCGTGGTCAAGGATCCGGCGACTGGCGAGATCCTGGAACTGCGCTGTACCTACGACCCGGCCACCCGCGGCGGTAACGCGCCCGACGGTCGCAAGGTCAAGGCCACCATCCACTGGGTGTCGGCCGTGCATGCTATGAGCATCGAAGCTAGGCTGTACGACAGGCTCTTTACGCTAGAGGATCCGGCCCGTATTGAGGATGGCAAAGATTACAAGGACACGCTCAATACTGCGTCGTTGACGGTTGTGCCGGAGGCCAAGGCTGAACCGGCATTGGCTGCGGCGCGTCCCGGCGAGGTTTACCAGTTCGAGCGTCTTGGATACTATTGCGTCGATCCGGATACGTCGGCAGGTCGTAAGGTATTCAACCGCACGGTGACGCTTAAAGACGAGTGGGCCAAGCTGGAGAAGCGTGCCGCCGGCGGCAAGCCGGGCGGTAAGTAGTCCGGCCGTCGGCGACGCCACGCGGTCAAAAGCGGCCGTAGATTGGGCAGCATGTCGTTTTAAGATAAGTCCTGCCCAATCATAAGGAGAACGATGAGCAAACGTTTGGTTTTTTGTGTCGTCGCTGCATTGCTGCTCTACGCCATTCTGGAAGGTGTCTGCTGGATAGCCTTGACTTGCCTGGCCCGCTACAAGGACATGAAATATATTCCTCGCACCGACCGCCTGGTGGAGGACATACAGAAAAACCGGCAGGTGATCTCCGACGCTCTGGCCGGCCGGCTGGAATTGCGCAAGGTCTTCGACTCCGAGCTGGGCTGGGCCCCGCCGAAAACTTACCGCACGCCCTGGGAGATAATCACCAACAGCATCCGGGACGAAAAGTCCTACAGCCTGCGGAAGCCATCCGGCGTGGTCCGGATGCTGGCCTTCGGCGATTCTTTCGTTTATTGCGACGAAGTCTCCAACAAGATGACCTGGGAGACCTTTCTGAATCAGACCGGCAACGTCGAGGTGTTAAATTTCGGCGTGCCCGGTTACGGCCTGGACCAGGCCTACCTTTGGTACTTGCGGGAGGGCCGTAAATACGAGACCGACTTTGTCCTTATAGGTTTCTTCACTGAGGACATCAACCGGCATGTGAACACCTTCCGCTATTTCTACAGCCCGTATGTCTGGTGCTATAGCAAGCCCAGGTTTTATCTGGAGAAAGGCGAGCTAAGGCTGCAGGACAGTTACTTCAAGAAGCCGGAAGAGATGCTAAAGCTAATAACAGACACCCGGCGCACACTCTACGAACTAGGGCAGCGGGATTTTTATTTCCGGAGCCGTTATTATTCTGCCGGGCTGCTGGACTTTCTGCCTTCGGTTCGGCTCTTCAAGGTTTTATCGTCGGTATATCTGGAACAATGCGGGTCGGCGCTAACAACGGATGGGCGCTTCAATACCGGCTCCGAGGCCTATCTGGTCACCGAGAAGCTGTTTGATGCCTTTGGTCAGGCCGTGCAACAAACCGGGGCCCGGCCGGTCATCCTTTTGTTCCCTGACAAGGAGGATTTTTTGCGGCTGCGCAGCGGCAAGCCCAAGCGGTATCAGCCGCTACTGGATGACTGGAAGAAGAAGGGTTACGCCTACATCGATCTGATGGATGCGTTCGATAAATATTGCCCTGGCTGCGACCTCAAGCAGCTTATGAGCAACCATTTCTCACCTCACGGCAATATGATAATATCCAAATACATGGTGGAATATTTTATGCGGTCCGCGGCGGAAGCGGCTGCTTCTGGACGAAAGGGCCGCTAACAGTCCCGGTCAGTTAAGATATGGAAAGCTGAAAATATGGCAGCAAATATACAAGGGAAGCAGGAAAGCATCCTGGTCACCGATTTTGACGGTACCTTGACCCGGCAGGATTTCTACGACCTGGTTTGCCAGGCGTTTCCGCAGATATTGTCGGCCGGGCACTGGCAACAGTACGAGGCCGGACACATCACGCATTTTGAGGCCTTGCGGCGGATCTTCGCCGAGATCCGGGCCGACGAAAGGCAGCTATTGGATATCGTCGGACAGATGGAGCTTGAGCCGAGGCTGGCCGAGAACGTGGCCGCGCTGGCCGGAAAGGGCTGGAGCGTGGTGGTGGCTTCGGCCGGATGCGACTGGTATATCCGGCGTTTGCTGGACGGTGCCGGCGTGAAGATATTGGTCCATGCCAACCCGGGCGAGCTGGTGGCCGGGCAGGGCTTGCTTATGCGCTTGCCAGTGGATTCGCTGTTCTGCTCGGAGGATCTGGGTGTTAACAAGATGGCGGTGGTACGGGACGCCCTGCACCGTGCCCGACGGGTCGCTTTCGCCGGCGACGGCCGTCCGGATCTGGCCCCGGCGTTATTGGTCCCGCCAGAGCGGCGTTTCGCCAAAAGCTGGCTGGCCAAGAAGCTGCACGAACTCGGCGAGAAATTTCAGCCTTTTGACCACTGGTCAGAAGTGGCATCCCGATTGCTTGCGGAGGATCCATTATGATACGCAACACGCAGATATCGATACCGACGCTGGTCCGTATCAAGCCCGGAGCTATCGACAGGCTAGGCATATATGCTTTGCGTGCTCGTCTGCCCAACGTGGTGCTGATATCCAATGCAGGCCTGGACTCTTCGTTGCTGGAGCGGGTTGCTGCTTCGATGAAAAGGGAAAATATAAATATTGTGCAGCATGACGAAGTGGATATGTCCAGTTTCGAGCGTGCGCAGGACATCTTTCAGTCTTTGCCGGCTTCGACCAGCGCGATCTTCGGAATAGGCGGAGGCAAGGCTCTGGACGTGGCCAAATATGTCGCTTTTCTGACCAAGCTTCCATATATAGCTGTTCCGACAGCATTATCCAATGACGGCTTTTGTAGCCCGCAGGCCAGCCTGGAGTTCAAGGGCAAGCGCCGTTCTTTTCCCGCCGCGATGCCCTACGGGGTCGTGGTGGATTCGCAGGTGTGCCTGCAGGCGCCAAGGGTCCTGTGGTGGTCTGGCATTGGCGACTCGGTGGCCAAGATCACTGCCGTCTACGACTGGAAGCTGGCTTTTAAGGTCAGGGGGACGCCGGTGGATGATTTGGCCGCGCTTTTGTCGGACGCTACCGTCTTTCAGTTGATGGCCAAGCCCGACCACGACCTGGAAGGTATCCGTCTTCTGGCCACAGCGCTAATGCTAAACGGCATCGCTATGGAGATCTGCGGGTCATCCCGACCGGCTAGCGGCAGCGAGCATCTTATCAGCCATGCGCTGGATCTGACCAGCTCCCGTCCGCGGCTGCACGGTCTGCAGGTGGGGGTGGCGACTTATATTATCAGTCAGTTACAAGGACAGGGCGCGGACAGGATCGCCGGGCTTTTTGACGCCACCGGCTTCTGGAGCGCTTTTGCCGGCGACCCGCTGGATCGTCGCGAATGGACTGCGGCCTTTAGGTTGGCCCCGACTATAAAGGCCGATTTCTATACGATACTTTCGGACAAGGATCGTGCCGACGATCTAATGAATATTATCGACAATGACCCCAGGCTACTAGCTGTTTTTTCTTCCAAGTAAATTTTCTGTGTCATGTGCAAAATGCTTTAAATAGACGCTTTCCGGATGGATGCGGCTTTTTATATGCTTTTTTATATTATATATTTATTATCGTTAAAATATAATAATAAGGGCCGATGTATTTTTTTGTTGCGTATAGTGACTTTTTATTACATAATCTCATTAACAATCTCTACAACTTTGCTCGAAGCGCTGTCTAATAGACCAAGATTTTACTATAAAATCTTATCCAATAAAAAATAGTTGTCATCGTTTTCTAGAGACAAATCCGAA
>JAAXVU010000217.1 GCA_013335325.1 Candidatus Omnitrophota bacterium
GCCACGATGCGGTTTCCGGCGCTGGTCATGTGCCCATCCCAATTAAAGAAATATTGTGCCCGGGGCGCCGCCAGGAACGCGTCCAGCGTGTTCACGAAAGGTATCTTCTCATTCCGGGCAAATTCCGTCATCAACTCGAAAGGCAGATGATCGGTGTACTTACGGCCCGGTTCGAAGCCCCAGGTCTTGCGGCCGTCATTCCACTGGTCTCCGTCGACATATATGCCGTGAGGGTACATAACTATGACCAGCGGGATGCCGCGCCGGGCCAAAAGGTCGCGCATCTTCAGGATATATTTCTGTGTGCGCGGCCAATGCTCACGGATCAAGTCCTCTCGCTCGCGGCCACGCATAAAGAGCACCCCGTCGTATTCGATGGACGACTTCCGGGCGCGCTCGTCCGTGGAACCCGCGATCACCGCCTTGGCCCGCTTGCCTTCTCTCACGGTCTTCAGATAACCGCCGACTCCCAGCACGCGCATCTTGCCCAGTGTGCGGACCACCTTGTTATTGAAATAGCGACAGAACGCGCTGTAATACGTTGCAGTGGTCCACCAGTCGCGCTTACCGTATCTGAACATAGGGTCGAAACGCACTATCTCGCCGGAGCCATCCACCACCGCCTGCCGCTCGTAATACCAGTCGTCCCACAGGTCGGTCAAGTCGAACAGGAAGACTACCAGGTCCGGCTGGTACTTCAGATGAATGTCGCGCAGGTTGACATAGTTCGATACCGGCGAGGATCCGCCGATGCCGGCGTTGACCACTTCCACCGGATAGCCCCTGGCATTAAGGTCTGCTTCCAGCAGCGCCGGGATGGTCTGGCCGTCGGGCGAACCCACTCCGAAGGTGAAAGAATCGCCGACCGCAAAAATGCGCTTAACCCCCGCCGGTTTGGGCATGCTGAAATCCCGCCCGCGGTAGCCGTAGCGGTTAAGATGCGCGTCATATTCAAACTCACCGGGAACAGACGAAATACTGTGGAAGGAAGAACTCGGCGTAAAAAGGACATCGGCCCTTTTCTGGGCCACCTGCGCCAGCGGGTTTCCGTCGTTGCGAAGAAACCGACAGGCCAGCTCTGCCACGGCCACAAAGATCACCAGGATAACCAGCCACACGCCCAGTAACCTTAATGCCCTACGGAAAAACTCCGCCATGCTGCACCCCTTCCAGAAAAAGTCTGCTCTTGAGACGATCCCGCCGATACCGTTCAGCCGGCGATCAAAACAAGGTATAGATAAAAGGCGCTACCGCCGAGCTCTGCGCGAACATTATAAGCACGCTCAACAGCAACAGGATAATAATGATCGGCGCCAGCCAGAAACGCTTGCGCACCTTGAGAAAATCCCAGAATTCTTTCAGGATGGATACCTTGGACATGTCTTCTCCTCCGCTAGGAATTAAAACTGCTGCCTGTATTTTTCCCTGTCGAACTCGACGGCCGGACGCTTGTGCCAGTAACTCTGGGCCAGATGGTCCATCTTGCGCTCCAGATGGTCCTTGCCGAAAAGCCTTAATACCAACGCGACAGGAGTGAACACCAGAAAGAACACCGCCGACAGAATGACGGTAGTCACCACGCCGCCGATCAAATGCGCCACTTTCATCCAGCCGGTGTAGCCGGGGAGAAGCGCCTGCCAGTTCGTGGCGGTCACGGTCACGAAGACCACGCAACACACCAGCAGCACCAGTGACGCCGGATTCATGCCGTGCTTGAGCCATCCGCCGATGCCGAAGAACGCGGAGATCAAGCCCAGGCCATAACCGAAAACCAATAGATCGCGCTGTTTTTTATCCATATTTCTCCGGCTCCCGCCGCTATTTCCCGATCAATCCAGCATCTGGGATATCTGTTCTTTCTTGTACTTGTCCCGGTTGGGCTGCTTCTCTTTGTCCAGCACGAAGTTGCCCAGCACCAGATAGTCCATATTGGTGCACATAAAACACCGGTAAGAATCCTCCAACGTGCAGACGATCGGCTCACCGCGGATGTTAAAAGACGTGTTGATAATGACCGGGCAGCCGGTCTTTTTGTGAAAAGCCTCAATGGTCTTGTGGTAGAAGCCGTTGCGCTCGGGACTGACGGTCTGC
>JAAXVU010000111.1 GCA_013335325.1 Candidatus Omnitrophota bacterium
TTGCAGCGCCCGGCATAAGACGGCGGCAAAGGCCGTCAGCAAGGCGAGAAGCGTGCCTTCGCTCTTGGTGAAGGCCAGCGCGCCCAGCATCAGGGCCATGACCGTAAGCCAGCCGCGTCCGCCGGTCAGTTCGAAATAGATAAAGGCCGTGAGCGCTGCCAGTAAATAATTCCCCACCATTAGATCGCTGTATTGGCTCGAGGCCAGTTTGACGACGAATAATATCGACAAGAGCCACGCCGGGGCCAGTAAGGTGTGCAGGCGGCCGGTCAGTCTCTTGAGCGAGAAGAGGAGCGTGCCGGCGGTGACAAACGTGATCAGGCACGAGTTCGCCAGTGTCACGCCCCAGACCGGCTCGCGGCCGAAACACCAGCTCCAGACATTCAAGGCCGGCACCAGGAGCGGATAGGCCAGGTTGGAGCGCCACAAAAGCGGGTCGAACATGTTCTTCCAGTCTGCTCCGCCCAGGAAGATGAAGCGCGCTTTCAGGTTCCAGCAGGACCAGGCGTCCCAGCCGCCCTGCGGGTAGAGAAGCGCGTGCGCCACCACCGGTACGGTGAAGAGCCCCAGCACGGCCAGGCCGATCCCGTCGGATAGTTTGAACTCCCGCAGCGGTAAACGCTCTCCGGCGGGCAGGACCCGCCAGGCCGAGGCGGCCAGTACCACAAGCAGGAGAAGATGCAGTACGATCACGTAGACCGCCGACAGCTGGCCCAGGACCACCAGGCTGGAGAAGACGAGCGCGGCGCTTATCCCCATCCCGGCGCTGGCTCCCAGAAATAAAAGGACCGTGACCGGCGGGCGCGTCTTTCGCAGTAAGAGCGCCAGCGTCAGATAGCCGATAGTCCAGGAAATTATGGGCGGAAGTATGTAGAGCATAAGTCAGGGCGTATCCGTAATGGCCAGGACCGCGCCCAGGCTGCTTCTTTTGAGCGGGCGCGCGTGCAACTCGGATATCTTGCGCCAGCAAGCCTGTTCGTCGCGGCAGTCGAAAAGTATGTAGCGTCGCCCGGCCAAGTGACCGGGGTCGGTTTCGGCGGCCGGCCGGCCAGAGATGTCGGTGCGGTCCAAGACCAGCGGCACCAGGCCGAACTGCGTCTGTTCGAACTGGGCGCCGTACTTGGGGTCCTTGATGTCTTTGTCAGTGTAATATCCCAGATATCTTTCGCCGGCAAGCGCCTGGGACAGACCGTTAAAGGCGTCGCCGTAAAAGGAGAACGGCACCTTATGCCGAAGTAGCCAGGTGCGGTTAAGGTCAAGGGACATGTGCACGGTGCCGGCCGTGATGGCCAGGGCGATAGCGCACAGGAACAAGGCGCGCGGCAGGTCGGACTTGATGAAGGAAATGAGGTTCATGGGTTGCGTGGTCCGGACGTGTTTTGCCCGCTCGGGCGCTATCACTAATCAGTAGCTTCGACTTATAACCCGTTCGGGCTTCACAAACAGTTCTGTAACGTCTTCAAGGTCTGAGGCGTGATAGCAGCGGGCCGCGACTTTTAGACCGTATAGACTTTACCGACTTCAATTGATCCTGTTTGGATGAGCTGTCGGCGTTCGAATATCAAAATATATGTCTCATTAATTGAATGGCATTCTAGCGGTCGAGGGGGAGATTATCAAATAAAAACTTGGGGAATCCGGTGTTCGTTTATATAATAAGGCCGCAATTTTTCTACTCACCCGGCAAATCGGTACCGGGATGGGTCTTGTGAATTCCCAAGTCCGAAGTGATATGGCGGCCGTGCGGTCGCGGAGTCTCACCAATAAGGAGGTTTTGTGGTTTCAGTCGGCGTTATCGGTTGCGGTCACTGGGGTCCCAACCATATCCGCGTTTTCTCCCAGCTGGCAAATTCCCGGGTGGTCATGTGCGCCGACCTGGATGAGGCGCGGCTCAAGGCGGTCAAGGCCATGTACCCGACGCTGGAGACCACTACCGACTACCACGTCCTTCTGGCTCGTCCGGACATCGATGCGGTCTGCATCGCGGCTCCCACCAAATACCATTACCAGTTCACCAAAGAAGCCCTGGCGGCCGGCAAGCACGTGCTTTGCGAGAAGCCGCTGGCCATGACCGCCGCGGAGTGTGTCGACCTGGGCGCCTTTGCCGAGAAGTGCGGCAAGACTCTAATGGTCGGGCATGTCTTTGTCTTTAATTCCGCCATCCGCTGGGTGAAGGAATATATCGATTCCGGCGAGCTGGGCCGCATCTATTACGCCCATTCCGAGCGCACCAACCTGGGGCCGTTCCGTTACGACGTCAACGCCATGTGGGACCTGGCTCCGCACGACGTGTCGATCTTCGATTACCTTCTGGGCGGCGAGGCAGTGGGCGCGGCGGCGCGCGGGCTCAAGTGCCTGGGCAACAAGCTGGAAGACCTGTCGTTCGCCACGCTGGATTATCCTGACGGCCGGCTGGTCAACGTGCACGTCAGCTGGGCCGACCCGCGCAAGGTCAGGCAGATCACGATCGTGGGCGAGAAGAAGATGATCGTCTGGGACGACCTGGACGCGCTGGGCCCGGTCAAGCTTTACGACAAGCACGTCGAGCGCACGACCAAGTTCTACGAGAGTTACGGCGAGTTCCAGCTTTTGTCACGCGAAGGCTCCATCATGATCCCGAAGATATCCGCCCAGGAGCCCTTGAAGGCCCAGGGACAGTATTTTATAGATTGTCTGGAACAGGGCCGTCCGCCGCTTCTGGCAGACGCGCGCAAGGCCGCTTCCGTCGTGAGGTCGCTGGACGCGATACAGCGTTCCATGGACCAGATGGGCGCTCTGGTGAGGATCTAGGGTATGGCTTATTTTCAGCACGAGAAGGCACTGGTGGGCCCCAAGGCCGTGGTCGGCGAGGGGACGCGCGTATGGGCGTTCGCCAACGTGATGGACGGCGCCGTGGTGGGCGAGCATTGCAATATTTGCGACGGCTGTTTCATCGAGGCGGGTGCGGTGGTGGGCCACCACGTGACCATCAAGAACAACGTGTCGGTCTATGTCGGCGTAACGCTCGAGGACGACGTGTTCGTCGGGCCCAACGCGACTTTCATTAACGACCGCGTGCCGCGCAGCCATCATCAGGGGCAGTGGACCCTGGAGAAGACCCTGGTCCGCCAGGGCGCGTCGCTCGGCGCCAACTGCACGGTGATGTGCGGGGTGACGATAGGCGAGTACGCGGTGGTGGGGGCCGGCAGCGTGGTCCTAAAGGACGTGCCGGCGCATGCGATCGTGGTCGGCAACCCGGTCCGTCAGATAGGCTGGGCCGGACACGACGGTCAGCGCCTCAATGAGAATTTGCAAAGCCCGTCGGGCCGGCAATACCGCCTGTCCGACCGCGGGCTGGAACCAGTCGAAGGTCGTTTGAATGACTAAGATCCTCGTCTCTCCGGTAGCCTACAACGAAAAGGTCAAGCTGAAGAATGTCATCGAGCGTTTCCTGAAGAGCCCGGGATACGGCCAGTTCGATTACCTGATAGTCGACGACGGCTCGGACGACGGCACTACCGAGATGATCCAGAGTTACGCCGGCCGCGGGGTCGGGACCATCAAGCATGCCCGGCGTTCCGGCGTCGGCGCGGCCATCCGCACCGCCATCCGCCATGCCCGCAAGGAAGGTTACGACGTGCTGGTCATCATGGCCGGGAACGACAAAGACAATCCCGACGAGATACCGGCCCTGCTTCGGCCCATCCTGGAGGACGGCTGCGATTTCGTGCAGGGCTCGCGCTACAAGGGCAAGGTCGGCACCGGCGGCGATATGCCGCTCTACCGCAAGTTCGCCACGCGCCTGCATCCGGTCCTGATGTCGTTCTTCGCCGGCGCCCGGGTCACCGACAGCACTAACGGTTTTCGCGCTTTCCGGCTGTCTTTGTTAAACGACCGGCGGATCAACATCGAGCAGGACTGGCTCGACACCTATGAGCTGGAGCCGTACATGATGTTCAAGACGATCCGGCTGGGATACAAATTTGCGGAAGTCTTCGTGACCAAGATCTATCCGCCCAAGAAGCTGGGCTATACCAAGATGCAGCCGTTCGTCGGCTGGTGGAGCATCCTGAAGCCGCTGTTTTATCTGGGCCTGGGGATAAGGAAATAAAAGGGTCGGGCATTCCGGCGGTTAAGACGCCATAACCAGTTATTGATCATTTTTGCTTATGAAAATATTCGGAAAGAACCCGGTACTGGAGCGCATCAAGTCCAACCCCAAGAGCGTGCGGCATATTTATGTCCAGGCGGGGCATCCCGAGCACAGCTACATCGCCCTCAAGTCCAAGAAATACGGCATCCCGGTGACCGTGGTGGACCAGCGCCGGATGCTCAAGCTCAGCCGCGACATGCATACGCAGGGCCTTTTGATGGAGGTGGAGGACTTCGGGTACCAGGATTTCGACGAATGCCTGGAGACGGCGGAGGCGGACGGCGTCACATTCCTTTTTATCGACGGGCTGACCGACCCGCAGA
Source organism: Candidatus Omnitrophota bacterium (assembly GCA_013335325.1). Classification (GTDB taxonomy): domain Bacteria; phylum Omnitrophota; class Gorgyraeia; order Zapsychrales; family Fredricksoniimonadaceae; genus JAAXVU01. Next base: position 4,456 of record JAAXVU010000111.1, read on the forward strand.
ACCTGGGAGCCATCATCCGCAGTGTGGCGTGCCTGGGCGGGTTCGTGCTGGTATTGCCGACGCACGACTCGGTGCATGTGACGGACGCGGTCATGCGCGTGGCCTGCGGCGGGGAGAACTACGTGCAGGTCTGCAAGGTCAACAACCTGAACGGCGCCATCCAGAAGGCCAAGGACAAGGGCTTCTGGATCGTGGGCAGTGTGGTCAAGGGCGGCGAGGACCTGCGCAAGGTCAAGCTGCCGTTCCCGCTGGGAATAGTGGTAGGTTCCGAAGACAAGGGCATCCGGGAAGTGGTGCAGCAGCGCCTGGACGTGAAGGTCACGATCCCCATGGCGCAACAACGCATGTCGCTAAACGCGGCACACGCAACCAGCATGATATGTTATGAAACCACAAAACAAAAAAGTCTCCAGGGCCGGGCGGCTGGCCGAAAAGTCGCGTCCGAAAGGCCGCTCGCAGAAGGCGACCTCCCGGAATAATAGCGGCGCGAACCAGGCGGTGCTGGATTTCTTCGCCGAGGCCGGCTTGCTAAAGCGCGTCAAGCGCAGCGGCTGGTGGGTGGCGGGGCTGCACAACCCGGAGAGCGTGGCGGATCATTGTTTCCGCTGTGCGGTCATCGGTTTTTACATGGCGCACGAGGAAGGCGCCGATCCGTACCGCGTGCTGGCCATGACGCTCTTTAACGATATCCACGAGGCCCGCATCAACGACCTGCACAAGATGGGCCATTACTACATCGATTTCAAGGCGGCCGAGAAGAAGGTCTTCCGCGACCAGGTGGCAGCGTTGCCGGACAAGGTCAAACGGCCGCTGGAGGACATCCGCTCCGACTACGACAGCCAGGGCACGCTGGAGGCGCTGGTGGCGCGCGACGCCGACATCCTGGAATGCCTGGTACAGGCCAAGGAGTATCTGGACAACGGCTACCCGGTGGCGAAGAAGTTCCTCCGACGGGCCCCGGGGTTCCTGAAGACCGGGACGGCCCGGCGGCTCTGGCAGGCGCTTTCGACCTGGGATTCCACGGTTTGGTGGGAGAACGTGGTCAAGTTCGAGCGCTAGCGCTCTGTCAGTGAATTGCTGAATATTGCTTTATCTGTTCCCAGAATGGATTAAAGGGCGGCAACATTTAAAAGCTTGTTCGACAGGGTACTGGACGGCCATACTGCTGGCAGGCGGGGCGGCGAGTGAGGTTGTCTCGCAGATCAAAAAGAGATTGAAAAGGCCGGAAGGCGCCATTAAAATTCTGGCGATGCCGGATAATCCAAAGGACAGTTGATGAAACGTATCGGGATCGCCGCCAGCAGGATCGCCAAGGACAGCCTGTGGCTTTATAACTTCTACGTCATCCTTATATCTTTCCTGTTTTCCCTGCTGGTCTTTTTTATTTCTGGTTTTACGCTGATCATCGGGCTGGCGCTGATCTCGTACATTACCAAGGGGTTCATGGTCATCGAGCCGGGGACAGGTTTCTCTTCGTTCCTGACCATCTGTATGGTCGCGCTGGTAGTGGTGGTGGGGACAATTAACCTAGCGGCAATTTTGTTTAATATCAAGCTCAGGAAATAGGATGCCAATCAAGCACGCTGAATGCAAAGCGTTCTTCCACTCGCTGAAGATCGGGATCTGCCGGGCCTCCTTCGGTCCCGCCTCCGAGATCATCTTCGCCAACAAGGCCTTTGCCTCGATGCTGGGCTACAGCGAGCAGGGGCTGGACGGCCGGAAGTTCGGCGCCATCTTCGCCGACAGCGCCCGTTTTCGGGATATGCTCGGGCAGTTGCGTCGTAAAGAAGCCCTCGACAAATACGAAGCCAGGCTGAAAAGCGCGTCAGGGGCGCCGATATGGGTCTCCCTGTCGATAACGGTCGAGCGCGACGGGCGGGGCCGGCACAGATCTCTCAATATTTCCGCTGAAGACATCAACCACCTCAAGGAGGTGGAGAAGGACCTGATCCGGTCCAAGGAGCTCTTCAAGATCATTTTCGACAACTCCGCTGCGGCCATCACCGTGACCGACAAGGACGAGAAGATCATTGCCTGGAACCCTTTCGCCGAGCAGATGCTGGATATGGACCGCAAGGACCTCTTCAACCGGCCGGTGGAGGGCCTCTACCCGCCGCGCGAATGGCGCAAGATACGCAAGCTTAAGATACGTCAGAAGGGTCTTATCTCCGGCATTATGACGCAGATCGTCAAGAAGGACGGCGAGCTATTGGATGTCGATGCGTCGATATCCATCCTGCGGGACAGCCGCGGCAGCGTGATAGGTTCCATCGGTATCATGCGCGACATCACCAAGCAGAAACGCATCCAGGAGATGCTGCTGCAGGCCAAGATCGTGGCCGAAGAGGCCAACAGCGCCAAGAGCATGTTCCTGGCCAAGATGTCGCACGAGCTTAGGACACCCATGAACGCCATCATCGGCATGATCGACCTGACGCTGGATACCCAGCTCACCGACGAACAGCGGGAAAACATCAAGGTGGCCCAGGACGCGGC
>JAAXVU010000218.1 GCA_013335325.1 Candidatus Omnitrophota bacterium
CTGGCATCGCGTCCGTTCCGGGGCCGATCCGTTTAACGCTCTTCCAGTCACGCTGATAATCCGCACGCGACAATACATCCTGGAAATAAACCCTGACCTCCAGCCACTCTCCGACATTCACCATGGTTCTGTTACGCAGGATCTCACCGTCCCGGTCAATTACGTCAGTCGCCAGTCGAATCAGGCTGACATCCTCCGGAGCGCCGTTTATGCTTTCGACAAATATCTTGTAGGAAATACCGACGATATCGTTCCAGTTGACATCTCGGGCCGGATTCTCCCAGCCGAACTTCGGGTCAGCCAACCCCTCACCTGAAGCCAGGAAGTTATACGTGTCGGGCAAAAGCTTTAGGTTCAACTTTAACGAACGCCCGGAGCCGGTCGCACTCTTAGTTGAGCTCTCCAGTGACAATTGCTTTATCACCTTGGCCCCGTACTCAACACGGCTGGGAGCATCTGCGGAGTCAAAACTGTCGATCATAATGCGTTTTGAACTTTTCTCTGGCCCGCAACCGACCAAAGTCGTGAGCAATCCCACCCCCAAAAGACCTGCCATTACTAGAAGTACCTTGCTTTGCATCAATTGCCTCATCTTACTTCTCCTTTTTTCATAATTCCCGGCCCAGGCCGGTGCAGTAATGAATACTTCACCAATACAACTTCAAGATCTATGCAAACCGCCGGCCAGGATCCTCAAGGCCTCAGTAGCTGCGGTCAACCCAAAGATACCGGTGATGGTGGACAGGCTGCCCAAACGACGGCGCACACGTCCGCGTTCCAGTTCGCCTGACTCCCTTTCGACTTCACAAGACAATTCCATAACATCCTGCTGTTGTTCAGAATAAACGCAAGTGATGCCGCGTCCAACACCCGCCTCTTTCAAACGCCGCCTTATACGCGCTGCCAACGGACAGACCTTGGTCTCAAATAGATCGGCCACTCTGACCATCGACGGATCGGTCCGCGTCGCGGCCCCCATGGACGCAACCAACGGCACGCCGGCCTTATACACCGCCGACAACAACTGGACCTTGGGATTAAGAGAATCTATGGCGTCGATAACTACGCCCGGGCCATGCGCCAAGATGCTGCCGATAGTATCGGCGTCCACGAAGGCTTCAACAGATTCCACGCTGGCTTCGGGATTTATACTGAGGATACGTTCACGGGCGGCGACCGCCTTGGGCCGGCCCAGCGTATGCTCGGTGGCCAAAAGTTGACGATTGATATTAGCGGAACGAATAACATCAAAATCTACGACGATAAGACGCCCCACACCCGCTCTAACGAGGCCTTCCAGCGCGTAACTGCCCACCGCGCCTAGACCGATAACGCAGGCAGTGCTGCCCTGTAACCGTGCCAGCTTATCCTTGCCCAGTAATAGCTCGGTCCGCGAAAACCGCTCCGTTGCTGTAGACCCTTCTGCGGAATTCTGCAATCGGCATCCCTTTCCATTCGGCCGCCACCTGGTAGCCCTGCTTAACTGCGGCGATGTAATCGCCGGCGCCTGTCCATTTAACCTGATACGGAAAATCAGTCTCGACCAACACCCGGTCTTCCGGTAAATCCATAAAGGTCTCTCTAATAACATCGTCGGGCTTAAGCAACTGGCGGACCGAGAGCGAGAAATATCCCCCCATATCCGCGATCTCCCGGGCGACCTCCTTTGATCCGTTGAAGGAATGCATCAGGAACTTGCTCCCGGGAGCATGCTTCTTGATAAGGCCTATAGTTTCAGCCCAGGCACGGACACAATGCACGACAAACGGCCGACGGAATTGCCCGGCCAGATCCAACTGTCTGGCAAAGACATCCTTCTGCATCTCAAAATCGACATTCTTGCGCGCCCGGTCGAGCCCCATCTCTCCTGCACGTGCCGACGGCCAGGCCAGATATTCCGCTAATAATTTTAGCGATTTATCATCCGCCAGGTCCGCAAACCAGGGATGAAAACCGAAGAAAGGAACAATCCTGCTGTCTTTTTCAGAGAGAGACTTAATCAAAGGCCAGTCGGCAGGGGTGATGGCACAATTGAAGAGACACCCGAAGCCGGCAGAGATCGCACTATCCAGAAATTTCTGT
>JAAXVU010000112.1 GCA_013335325.1 Candidatus Omnitrophota bacterium
CGGTCGGACTCCTTGAGGATCGACTGGACAAAGGCCTTGGCGGCGTCGCCGGCTTTGGTCTTGAGCTCCGGGCAGTCGATGCCGCGCAAACGCAGGGTCTGTCGCACGCGCACGCCAAAGCCCAGGTCAAGACGGACTTTAAGCGTGTCGCCGTCGACCACGCGCTCGACATAAGCGTTGTAGGTGTAAAGGTCCTGGGCCGTGCGCTCAGCCTTGGCAAAACGGTAAGCGTCGTCTTTCGGGACAGACGCCACGATATCTCCGTCGGCGAACTGCGACAAGAGGCGCGGCTCCACATCGCGCGTCACCTCGAAGCCCAGGTCCAGCAAAAGCGGACTCTCGTCGCTTGACGCCAGCATCCTGGGCTTGAGCACGCGGTAGGTGTAAAGCTTTCCCCGCAAGGGCGTCAGGCGGGAGCCCCTGGACGCGGGCCGTGGGTCCAGCGGATCCGGCGGCTGACCGTTGCCGGCTGAGGACTTGCCGGCAGCATCCGCTTTGATGCGCGCGGCGAGTTCCCGGGAAGACCAGCCGCCCTTCTGCGCCAGGGCGTCAAGCGTGGAGCGCGTGCGGTCGTCGGACACTGAAATGAGTGTTTTGTAATGTGACCAGCTGAATTCTGGCCGCGTGGCCAGAATCTTCAGGTCGGGGTAGGCCAGGAAGAATTTGCGGCAGCGGTACAGAAGGTCGGAGCTGACCCCCAGGTCGCGGGCCAGCCGGGGGACGACCTCGGCCCCGTACTCGGCGCGTTCCTGGTTGGCCAGTATGTGGGTCTGGATGAGCCGTCCGGCGTCCCAGCGGGTACGCACCTTCTCGGCCTCGATGCGGCGCCGGCCTTCGAGCAGGGTCTCTTTCACCCGTCGGAAAAGGGCGGGATACGTGCGGACGTCGGTCTGTTTAAGCGAAAGGGTCTTGGCCACGGAAAAGATTATACACAGCCAAGTGGAGAAAGTGGACGGAAAAATGTAGCGCGTGCTTCTGCTTACCGCGGGATACGGGAGACGTAAAACGTCCTGTGTCAAACGCCCGACGTCTCACGTCTAACGGTCCGCTGGCCGGATCAATGTCCGACCGGTCGGTGAGGTCGATAAGGTCTTGCGGACTGTCCTCAGACTTTGCCGACCTTATCGACGTTGAAGACCTGGGAGCTTCATAGGCCGACATCAAACCCGTATCATACCGGCGGATCGCGTTCAGACCAGTTTCCCGTAAAGTTCGTAGGTCTTCTGTGCGATGGCCTTCCAGCTGAAGTGGTCTACCGCGCGCTTGCGTCCGGCCTGCCCCATGCGTTCGCGCAAGGCCGGATCTTTCATGAGACGATTGATGCGGTCCGCCAGGTCGCGCTCGAAACGTCCGGCGTCGGCCGGCTCGTTGGACACGCCGGGCACCGGCGTGAAAGGCACCAGCATTCCGGTCTCGCCCTCCACCACCACTTCCCGGATGCCGCCGACCGCGCTCGCCACCACCGGCGTCTCGCAGGCCATGGCCTCGAGGTTAATGATGCCGAACGGCTCGTACACCGACGGGCAACAGAAAAGCGCCGCGTGCGAATAGAGCGCCACCTTCGCCGGCACCGCGATCATCTCCTGGATCCAGACGATGTCGGGGCGCACCTTGCGGGCGGCCTCCACGTGGGACTGCATCTCAGATGCGATCTCCGGCGTGTCGGGAGCGCCGGCGCAGAGCACGATCTGGAAGCCCGGGTCCATGTGCCGGATGGCGTTGACCAGATGTATTATCCCCTTCTGCCGGGTGATCCGGCCGACGAACAGCACGTACGGACGCGCCGGGTCGATCCCGCGGGCGCGCAGGATATCCGGCGCCTCGGTCCGGCGATATTCGTCGAGGTCGATGCCGTTGTGGATGATGTGTATGCGGGCGGGGTCGACCTGGTAGCATTTCAAAATGTCGTTCTTGGCGTCGGCAGAGACCGCCACCACCGCGTCGGCCATCTCGATCGCGGTCTTCTCCACCCAGCAGCTGAAGTCGTAGCCGTTCCCCAGCTGTTCGCGCTTCCACGGACGCAAGGGCTCGAGCGAATGCGTGGTGACGACGAGCGGGATGCCGTAGTTCAGCTTGGCCAGGATGCCGCCCAGGTGCGTGTACCAGGTATGCACGTGGACAAGGTCGGAATCGATGTCGGAGGCGTTGAAATCCAGACAACGCTGCACGGCCCCGAAGACGGAGCGCAGCGGTTTGGGCGCGCGCTGGTACTTGTCGCCGAGGTTAAAACCGGTGACGGAAAGCGCCCCCTGCGTCAGGTGCTGGTCGCCGAAACAGCGTACGTCGACGGAACACAGCCGGGCGAGCTCGCGGCTTAAATAATCCACGTGGATGCCGGCGCCGCCGTAAATGGTGGGCGGATATTCATTGGTCAGAAGCAATACTTTCACGATACCTCGCTGGTTGTATGGTTGTGCCAAAAAGGATGCCGCTTGAAAACGGCTTATAATATCACCGGGTCAAAGTTTTGTGTGCGCTGAAGAAGAATAATTCCGCCTGGAGGCACGGTATACAACCCTGGCGCATCTCCGACGGTGCCATTCGCCCGCACCGCTAGCCCGCCGCCAGTCCCAGCCTGGCCAGCAAGGGCGGACCCAGGATCACCACTCCGGCGATCAAGGCTCCGGCCGCGGCGAAAAGCACGGCGGTGGCGGCGATGTCCTTGGCGCGCCGGGCCGTCTCGCAATACTCCGGCGAGACGATGTCGATGACGAGCTCAAGCACAGTATTGAACGCCTCTGCCATCCAGACCAGAGCGATAAAAATAACGATGATCAGGAACCGGACCTCATCCAGCCCCAGGTAGAACGCCAGCCCCAGCACCGCGACCGTACAGAAAGCGTGAACCCAGGCGTTGTGTTCGGTCTTAAGGATGTCCCGCAACCCAGCCAGCGCATAACCGATACTGCGCCAGCGCTCTTGCAAAAAACTTCCGTCCCGCTTCATATTCCGCCTCCTGACTGCCATCTTCTCCGTCGATATCTCTCGCGAAAGCCTTGCGGCTTTCCCGCCTCGCCGCGAACACTCACGTCCCTCACCGCCTGGCGCCCACCCGCACCCGGTATTTATGCAGCATCCGGTCCGGGTCATAAGACGACTTGGCGATCTTCAGTGACTGCTTGCCCAGGTCCTGCTCGAAATTGAAAAGATCGTACTGCTTGGGCATGATCCGGGCGAAATGGTTGAACATGTACTGGTAAAGCCCCTTGAACTTGCGCCGGCCCTTGGCGAAATGCAGCACGAACATGTTCCTGCCCAGCTCTTCCCCGATAATAAAGCCCGCCGGCTCGTCGCCGACATAATAGATCCCGCCGCACAGGACCAGCTCGTCGTAAAGTTCCAGCGCTTCCCGGCACGGAGCGTAGTCGGTGGACGCGGCCTCCTCGCCGGTGTCCTCTTGCCAGCCCTGAAGGATGGCGCGGGCGTCATCCATCCTTTCCTGCGTCAGAGGCAAGGCCTTGGACGAATAAAGCGCCAGGAACTGGTTTAGCAGGTTCTTCTTGCCGTGCAGCTTCTGTCCGCGGTAAGTCGAAAGGCTTTCCACCGTGTAGATATAATCCGAGTCGCCGTCGAAGAATTCCGTCCCGGCTGCGTGCTCTTTCAACGCGCCCAGCCATTCTTCCGGCAGCGGGAAAATGACCCCGCCTTCCGGCACGGCCGCCAATAGCGGCCCCACGGCGCCCTGGCGGATATCCGCGGTCGGCATCACGTACCGGCACCCGTCGTAAGTCCGGCCGGTTATAAAGACATCGGAGCCCTCCACGAGTACGCGGTGGTCGTGCGCTTCACGAAATAGATAGAGGTTGGCAAAACTGTAGTCGGAAAGCAGCGCCCCCGCCGCCTTGAGCCGGCTGTCCAAAAGAGCCCTGTGACCTAGATTGATGCGTTCCGCAGGCATCGGTATCCTTGCCTTGTCCGGAGACCACTCGATTCAAGAGGACCGGCGCAAGATAAGACAGCGCTTCTGGTGGTCCACGGTGTAATGATAACCTTTAAGAAAAGACAACCCCAAAAGCCCGTCGCCGCACTGGTTATCCAGCTCGTCGTTACTGTCAAGCAGGACCGCTGCCGGGACATTGTGCTTCTCGGCCTGCCCCAGCTTGAGGCTCCGTAGCGAGACCTCAACGGCGTCGTGCCGTCCGTTCAGGGCCATCACATAGCCCCGGGGACTCCTGGCGGCATCCACTCCAAGCTTGCGCACAAAACCGGAAGAGAGCATCACCACCGGCGCTCCGGTGTCGAGCATCAGCGACGCCTGAACATGATCATTGATAACAACGTCGACAAAGAAATGTCCGCTCGCGTCGGCCTTGAGGGGGATGACGATGTCGCTTATTGACGCACGCCTGCGCTCGGTGACCCTGGCCAGGTCATCGCTAAGCTGCTTTCTGGCCGCCATGATCTTGCTGGAACGACCCGAGTCCTCGGCGTCTTCCAGGGCCTGACGGTCGGCCGCGATCAAGGTCCGTTCCTCGTCGGAAGCCAGCGCTATCCAGGAATTGTCTTCCTGGGCCCGGGCTGCCCGGGGCAAAAATGTTCCGGCCGCCAGCAACCCGGCAAGCAATAACAAATTGAAAAGAGATCTCCTCATAATGTCTCCGTCCAGGCGCCTGAGCGATCCAGCAGCTTGACTTGATTAAGATAGCAAGCCCGCGAAAAGATTGCGACCAAAAAACCTAAAACTCTGCCGGATCATTTTATAAGGTAGCGGGGCAGTTATTGCAAGGTCCATAGGCACCAGTCAGAATGGCTACCGTCAGAACTGCGGGTGAGACGTCGTACGTCCAGCCTCCTGCAAATCATATGTCAAAAGTCATAAGACGGCTGCACGAACTTTTATGACCTTATGACCTTATGACATATGACCTTCAAGCTTATCATCCGTCCAGGTCTTCACGGTCGATAAAGTCGGCAAGGTCTGAGGTGCAGACCCTCAAGACCTTATCGACCTGCCGGATATCGATCCGGCGAGTTCCCCCCCCATCATCCCCGGACGACCATCTCCAGATAAAGCTCCTCGACCTTCTGGCGGGCCCAGGGAGTGCGGCGCAAGAATACCAGGCTGGATTTGACGCTGGGCTCGTTGGCGAAACAGTTGATACGGATCCGGCGGGCGAGCTCCGGCCATCCGTACTTCTCCACCAGGCGGTTGAGGACCATCTCGAGCGTCACGCCGTGCAGCGGGTCTTTGTGCGGTCGGACTTCAGTGCTCATTCTTCCCAGGCGATGTTTTCGGGCGAAGACACCTCAGAAGGAGCGTCGCTCTCCTGACGCGTCGCGCGGCCGGCGCCGTCGTCGCGCTTGGGCATGAAATGGACGTTGTTGGCGGTGATGGTCACGCGGCTCTGGGTCTTGCCGTCTTTTTCCCAGCGGTCCTGCCTGAGGCGCCCCTCGACGATTATGCCGCTGCCCTTGCGCAGGTACTTGGCGCAGTTCTCCGCCACGCTGCCCCAGACATCTACGTCGAAATACGACACCTCGGTAACCCGCTCGCCGTTCTTGACATAGATGCGGTTATTGGCAATGGAAAGCCGGCAAACCGATTTACCCGACGGCAAAGCCCGCACTTCCGGGTCGCGGGTCAGGTTACCCATGATGTTCACGCTGTTTAAGCTCATTGTCTGTCCTTTGGTTGCTGTTTATCTTAAATTCAATCCGTCCGGCGCTTACCACTCCACCGGAACGTAATCCTTCAGAAACTTGCCGCACCAGTGCTGTCCGGTAAGTATGCCGTCGAAGAACGGGTCACAGACCCGCGCCGCGCCATCCACGATGTCCAAAGGCGGCTGAAAGTCGTGCTCTTCCTGCTTTCGCTTCGAGAGGACCAGCGGATCCTCGTCAGTGACCCAACCGGTGTCCACCGCGTTCATGAAGATGCCGTACTTCGCCAGGTCGCTCGCCGAGGTGTGCGTCAGCATATTGAGCGCGGCCTTCGCCATGTTGGTATGCGGGTGGCGGTCGGTCTTGACGAAACGGTGGAACTTGCCTTCCATGGCCGAGACGTTGACGATGTGCTTGCGCCCGGTGTTGTCGCGCTTCATCATGCCGCTTAAGTGATTGCACAGCACGAACGGCGCGATGGCGTTCACGAGCTGGAGCTCGATCATTTCCGAGGTCTGAATATCGCCCAGGCGCAGCCGCCAGCTGTTCATGGCCCTCAGGTCCACCTGCTGGAGGTCAGCGTCGAGCTTGCCTGCGGGAAAGACTTTCTCGACCGACAGGTCCTGGTCGTAGACGTAAGGGATCTGCGAAAGCGCCGCCGAGGACGACATCCCCACACCCGGCGCGCGGGCGCCCCAGGATACCGGCAGATCACTTCCCGTCTCGCGGGAGCCACCCGGCGCCTGCAGCCCGAGCTCGCGCTTGCAGTCCTCGAAAGGCCTAAGGAGCCCCTGCACGGCTTCCGGCAGGTCCTCGAAACGTTTGGTCTCGCCAGGCATAAGATGGGCGTAGAACCCCGGCGGACGGCGCACGGTCTGGGCCGCGTTGTTGACCAGAAGGTCCAGCCGGTCGTACTTGCGCTCGATGAACCGGCAAAATATCTCGACGCTGGGCGTGTGCCGCAAATCCAGTCCGTAGATGTGCAAACGGTCGCCCCACTCGGCAAAATCCTTCTCCCGCGAATAACGCAGCGCGCTGTCCACCGGGAATCTCGTCGTGGCGATGACCCGCGCGCCGGCCCTTAACATCATCAAGGACGACTGGTAGCCGATCTTGACCCGTGAGCCGGTGATAAGCGCCACCTGGCCGGCGAGAGACGCGGTCTGGAAACGCTTGGCGTAATTGAACTCCGCGCACTTGGGACACATCGCGTCGTAAAAGAAATGCACTTTGGTGAAGCGGTCCTTGCAGACGTAACAGACACGCGGACGGACGAGCTCCGGCAGTTCTCC
>JAAXVU010000113.1 GCA_013335325.1 Candidatus Omnitrophota bacterium
ATACGGGAACGCAGCTGCTCTTCCAGTGTCTTTATCTTCTGCTGCAGCGGAGAAGTCGCCGCTGTCACCTTTACGCGTAAATCCTCGCTGCGAAGAGTCATCTGGGAATGGAGCTGATCCTCCAGTGTCTTTATCTTCTGTTCGAGCGGAGCGGTCGCCGATGCCACCTTGGCCTTGGACTCGTCGTCCTTGGCCGCCAGTTGCAGATCCAGCGCATGCAGCTTCTCTTCCAGCGGCAAGGTGACCTGCTTGATCTGGCTCTGGACCACCGCCTGCCCGTCGTTAAGACGCTGCTGAAATTCCTTTAATTTTTCGAGGTAAACTTTTCGCTCTTGCGAAGCCTTTTCCAGGTCACGGGCCAGCTGGTCCCGCTCTTCGTTCAGTTTGGCTACCCGCGCGCTCTTCTCTTCCAGAGCCAGGTTGGCCACTTTGAGGTCCTGCTCCAGAGAATCTGTCGGGACCTTTACAGACGAACTGGACTGATCCAGCTTACCCTGCAGCAGTTCCTTGTCTTTCTTCAGTCGATCGAGCGTGGCCTGCATGGCGTCCCGGGCCTGGACAGACCTGTTCAGGACCTCGGTCTGCTCAGCCAGTTTGGCCTTGAGCGTCTTGATCTCTTCCTGCGCAAAAAATATCTCGTCCTGGAAGACCATCGTCTTGGAGTCTTCGGCCAGGGCATAGCGACAGGGCAAGTTGGAAAAGGTGAAAACAAAGGTTAAAAGTATGAGGGTGGGCTTGTTATTTTTCATATGCCTTCATATTTGTGTTAACGATTTCTACCATTTTCGCGAGCTTCTTCTTAAGCTCCCCGAGCTTCAGGTTCAAATTCTCGATCTCTTTCTGCTTGGCGGACCCGTCCTGTTGGGCGGCCGTCAAGGCAGTTTCCAGTTCCCGCACACGCGCGGTCAGCGCCGTGTTGGCCGCGGAGAGTTCGGCGACCCGGTTGCGGGTAGACGACACCTCGGAATCCTTGTCGCGCGCCAAAACTGCAGCGGCGTTCTTGTCAGCCAATATCTGCGTGATACTGTCGGCCAGCTTGACGTTGTTGTTAAGCATCTGGTCCAGCCGCTGCTCGAGCATCTGGCAGCGTGCGGCTTCGCCGGGAGTCGACGCCGCCGTTATGACCGGCGCGGCCGAAACCGGTAACGCTGTCTCCGTGCCAGACGTAGCGGCCCGCGCAACTGAAACAGCCGACAGGCCAACCGGAGCGGCCCTGTTCGTCTGGACCGGGTCGTCCAAGGTTGCTTTCGGGACAGCCCCTGTCGCCGCTCCAGGGGAATAGCTCTCCACATCAGTGGGCGTATCGTCCGCCGCCGCGGCCGGAGCCGGGGCCTTGACGACTTTCTCCGTCACCCGGGCGGACCGGACGACCTTGCCGGACTTATCTCCGGTCACGACCTGACTGCCCACCTGTATGGCCGCGAACTGCTCATCATTCAGAGCGCCTTCTCCTTCAGTCACAGACAGTTTGACCATGACCGGATAGGTCTCCATCACCTTAAGCTGCGCCTTGGCTCCATCGGGAGCCACCACGGTCACAATATCCCCCGCCTTGACCTGCTTCTCGGTGAGATCGGCGAATGCTATCTTGTACTTGTAGTTGATGTTAATGATCTCCGCTGCCTGGGAGGAGCGGACCGGCGCCAGTAAAAATGCGCCCAGAAAAATGATACCGGTAATGATGGATGATAGCTTCATAGGCCTTCCAATTGGTTTATTATTTAGAAAAGTTCTTCGACCGCAGAAACTTGGGACTATAATAACGCCTACCAATTTTTGAGGCAACTTTTAAATTATATTATAATTACAAAGACTAGAGACCATTCAAGATGCTGCAAAAGAAAACGCCTTCCCGCACTGCTGACCAGGTCAGAAAGGCCCTGCGCAAGTATGCCAGCGCCCGGAAAGCCGCTATCCTGAGCCGCTTCTTCAAGACCGGTCCGGGAGAATACGGCGCCGGCGATGTCTTTATCGGCGTCCAGGTCCCCTGCATCCGTGAAGTTTCCCGGCAATACGCCGGGCTGGACCTTCCTGGCACGCTGGAACTCCTGCATTCGGAAATACATGAAGAAAGATTGCTGGCCCTGTGCCTTTGGGCCCTCAAATACGAACGGGGTGATGCAGCCACTCGCAACCACATAGTCAGACTATATTTGCAAAACACATCTCACATCAACAACTGGGACCTGGTCGATCTTTCCGCGCCCAAACTACTGGGCCATTGGCTCTTAGAGCGGGATGGTCGCCAGAGCCCAAACGGTACCGCCGCCGGAGCGGACCCAGGTCACGCTCCCCTGCCGGCAACAGCTGAGCTGTTTAACACACTGACCGCCTCCACCAACCTTTGGGAACGCCGGATCGCCATCGTCTCTACTCTGACTTTTATCCGCAACCGCAGTTTCGACCACACATTCGGTATTGCCGACCGGTTATTGGGAGACCCGGCGGACCTGCTGCAAAAAGCCACCGGCTGGATGCTGCGCGAAGTCGGCAAACGTGACGTCGAGGCGCTCGAGACCTTTCTTTGGCCACGCTATGCCCGAATGCCCCGCACCATGTTACGCTATGCTATTGAACGATTTCCGGAAGGAAAGAGACAGGCCTACCTGAAGGGCACGGCCTGAGGCCATTTAGGATCATTCCCCGCCCAGCGGGTCGCCGCCAAGGCCGGGCGAGACAGTGCCGCTACGCGTCAGTACCGGGATCCGGACCAGCATCCACAACTGCGCCCGGGCCCATTCGTCCCGTGGCTGCGACTCCAAACGAAACAGCAGAGTGTCGACCACAGTCTCTGCCTTGGCCAGATATTGCAGGTTGGGGATCTCTGCATCGGCCGCTAACCCATAGTAGAACCCCTGATACAAGGAACGCCATTCCAAATATATATCATAAACGTTGGGATAATAAACGCGGCTGTCGAGCAGATCTTCCAGGAGCTTTATCTGCTCCTTTTCCTTTTCACCCGGCAGATCGGCAGTATGGTCGCGCAGCACCGAACGGACCATGCGCAGGACTATGCAACCCTCCGCCGGCGTGCCGCGGTATTTTTCGAGCATCTTGGCCAGGCGGCCCCAAGCGACGTCGAATCTTTTCTCCTCCAGCAGGAATGCCGCCTGCCGGAACGCCTCCCGGTCATCAGCGTCCGTGAACATACGGAATTCCTCCTCCAGCGGGTCAAAATCCTCTGGCAACCGCGACGGGGTTATCACCGCGGTCGCCAACTGATCCAGCTTGTTACGCAACCTCTCGTAACGGCTGCTTAGCAGATCGTCCGCTTTATAAACTTCCTTGGGCTGGGCGCGCAGGAAAGCCTCTGAATAATCCTCCAGGGCCTTTTCGGCAGAAAGAAAATAGGACCGCACCAGTTCGACGTCCGATGGCCAGGACTTCTCGGCCACCCCGGCCCGGGCCAATCGCAGCTGTTGCAGATCCTGCGCTATGCGCTCCTCCCAGAAACCCTGGTTGCCCTTGTGGTAGACCGCAAACCTTTCAATATCCACCTGGACTGCCTCAATGGTCCTGGCCTGGGCATACAAAGACACCAGGGCCTGCTCCGACTGAGATAAAGCCGCGGCCTCGCACATGGAGCCCGCCATGCCCCACCAGGCCATAATAAAAAAAGCCATGCCAACAACTTTGATCGAGAAAGCTTTGGACGTCATACTCTTAAATGCTCCCACAGGATCTTTAGCCCTATCAAGATCAAGACCACTCCTCCTACGAGTTCCGCCCGCCGGCCCCAGAGGCAGCTGCAGACGTGTCCTAAAAAGACCCCGGACGTAGACAGCACAAAGGTAACGAGGCCGATCACCACGGCAGACAACCAGATCGGATATCCCAGAAAAGCGAAACCTATCCCTATGGCAAAGGCGTCGACCGACGTGGCGACGGAAAGCAAGAACAACCTGCGCCAGGTCATATCCTCGCGTTCCCTTCGGCAGTCCTCGCCGGAGAATGATTCATGGAGCATTTTCGCCCCGATCAGCGCCAGCAAGACAAAAACCACCCAGTGGTCAACATTCATAATGAGCTGCTTTAGCCGTGATCCTAACAGCCAACCGGCCAGCGGC
The DNA here is from genome assembly GCA_013335325.1 of Candidatus Omnitrophota bacterium. GTDB lineage: Bacteria > Omnitrophota > Gorgyraeia > Zapsychrales > Fredricksoniimonadaceae > JAAXVU01. The sequence goes on from JAAXVU010000113.1 coordinate 4,071, forward strand.
ATGATCATCTGAAAAAAACCGAAACTGCCGCCAATGCGCAAGGCCTGCCAGACCCGCCGCTCGCGGATACCGGCCCCGGCGGCCACCGCCACCGCAAAGGCATCCATGGCCAGGCCCACGGCTGTCAATAATATGACGAACCAATTCATAAACCGCCTTCCTTTGCATCCAGCCGCCCTGCCGCCACTGCCCAGTGACGGCGTCGAGAAGCTGAGAAAAAATAAGACGGGAAATGTTCGCACACCTGGATAGATGTGTCAACATGTCCCGTCTTTTACATCCCTCCCCGGTAAAAAGATCGCTCTAATCACCGTGCGGATGTCTTATTTCACATGGCCGCTCTGCGCGGAGGCTTGTCAGCCGGCGGATTGAGACGCACCACATTCACGGCTTTCGGTCCGCGGGTATCTTCCTGAACCTCGAACTCGACTTCTTCTCCGTCGACCAGGTACTTGTACCCGTCTCCGTTAATGCCGCTGTAATGAACGTATACATCCTTACCGTCAGTCATGGTCACGAAACCATAACCCTTCTTGCGATCGAACCACTTCACTTTGCCTTTTTGCATTTGAGTCTCTTTCTTATGATACTTGTTTGAAACATCCCCTCAGGGGCTTGTTCGTCTTACTATTACTTGGTCTGCGTATCAGCAGCAGGAGCAGCCTCAGCGGGTGCAGCAGCCTCCGGTGCGGCAGCAGCGGGCTCAGCCGGAGCTACATCGGCCGGAGCGGTCCCTTCAGCAGCAGCTGCTGCGGCAGGGGCTTCAGCGCCCTTCTCTTCCTTGACCAGCGTAGTTACCACCCGCTTGCCATCCTTCTCAAGATAGTCGATCACAACATCATCGTTAGCCTTCAGATCGGCTACCGCGTTGACGTTACCGAGCTCTGTCTCGGATGTTACCGAGTAAGCCACCTCGACATCAGCGTCCTTGGCGAAATCGTATTCCTTCACCGTGATACTATCAGCAGCAACGGATACGACCTTGCCGAAGGAAAACTTGTCGTTCTCCGCTTCCTGGGCGGCAGCCGGGGGCAGGTTCACCAAAACTAGCCCGAGGAGGAACAGCGCAGCCAAAAAAGTTTTCTTCATGCCTCTTCTCCTTATTGAGTTTTTTATCTCGCGCCGGACCCTTGTCCTGCGCATCTTTGCCACAACACAAGACTGTTGAGTGAAGATGAGCAAACTATATCTTTACTGCCATGAATCAAAGATGAATCCAGCATTAAAAAGCATTAATCCTTACGGCCGCGCCCAGTCATGCATCCGACTAGCCCAGCGGCAAAGTCACCGTAAAGATCGACCCCTTGCCCGGCCGGCTCTCGGCCTTGATGTCTCCGCCGTGGGAGCGCGCGATGGCCAACGCGATGCTCAACCCCAGCCCGCTGCCCGGGTCTTCCTGACTGTCGGCCGACCCCTTGTGGAAGAAACGATCGAAGATCCTCGGCAGATCCTGATCCGGGATGCCCGGGCCGGTGTCCGACACACTGGCCATCACCCGGCCGTCCTGCACCGCAGCCGCCACCACCACTGCCCCGCCGGCCGGAGTGAACTTGACGGCATTGTGAATAAGATTATAAAAGAGCCGGCGCAGATGCGTCCGGTCACCCGTCACCGGGATCGCCCCGGCCGCCAGCTCAAAGGAGATGGCCACGCCCTTTTCATCGCCCAGGATCTTCGCCTGTTCAAAGACCTCGCGGCAAAAAACGCCGAAATCGAACGGCTCCTTCTTGAAGACCCCGGGGTGATAATCGATCTTGGTCAAAAGCAAAAGGTCCTCCACTGTCCTAAGCATGCGCCCCAGCTCTTCGAGGTTGACGCGTATGACCCGCTTGTACTCCTCGACGTCCCGGTCCTTGCGCAGGGCCAACTCCGACTCGCCGCGCATGATAGCCAGCGGCGTGCGTAACTCGTGGGCCACCTGCGAACTGAACTCCTCGATATGCTTAAACGACCTCTCCAGACGGGCGATCATGTCGTTAAAGGCATTGACCAGCCGCTGCATGTCCGCATCATCCTGCGACAGGTGGATGCGGGCGCTCAGGTCCTTGTGGCTGATGGTCTCGGCGGTCTTGGTGACCTTGACCACTGGACGCATCATCTGGTTGACGAAGAACCGGCCCAGGAAGAACATCAAAATAAAGATGACCGGCACACTTACCAGTATCGCGTAAAGGCGGCCTTTCAAGATCTGGATGACCGGCTTCTGGGAAGAAGCGATCTGTAACAGATACGGCCCGCGGTTGTTCAAAAAACACCGCACCGAGACCATCCGGTAGACCCGGTTCTTGTAATGTATGTCGGAGAAGGTGAACTCTCTTTCCGGATCGACGCGCGGCAGCTCTTCCAGGAAGACGTTCCTGAGGTCGGTGTACAAACGCCGGCTGCGCCCCACGCTCTCGCCGGAAGGCGCCACCAGATGCAGAAGGTCGTCCTGCATGCTGAGCTTGTCGAACTGCTGCGTCCAGTAAAAGTCGATCTTGGCCAGAAGCTCCAGACGCACGTCGACGTCCTCGGGAAAGCTGATCCGGTTAAAGACGTAGTCGAGGACGCGCGGCGATTCACCGACGGCCTTGACGTACAGGTCCATGACCTTGATGGTGGCGCGCGCCTTGAGCTTGAGCTCCTTGTCGAGCTCGGAATAGAGCGCGGCCGACAAGGTCCAGTATAGAAACAGGCTGTAGAGGATCAAGACCGCCCCAACTATAAGGGAATACAGCACGCTGATCTTGAATTTGAAGGAATGGAAGATCATGGGGCCGGTTTCCGTATGGATAACCGCGCCGGTTGCAGCGG
>JAAXVU010000114.1 GCA_013335325.1 Candidatus Omnitrophota bacterium
GGTTCTTTGTATAAGGAAAGAAAAATGGGCCTCGCAGGACTTGAACCTGCCACCCAGTGATTAAGAGTCACTTGCTCTACCAGATGAGCTAGAGGCCCAGAAAGATCAAAATTGGGTCAGAGACCAGATATCGGGCGCGGGAAGGAAATTACTGAGAACGGCTGATGCTCTGACTGTATCGCACCCGATGCGTTCCCAAAGAGGCGCTAAATATACCAAAAGATTTTTCCCGTGTAAAGCGGTTATTTTATCCGTATTTTGAACACCAGTTTCCGGACCGGAGCAGGATGGCCATCTACCTGGCAGCAAGGCCGGTGCGCTTCTCCGGGAAAGAACACCGCGAAATGTCCCGCCGGCACCAGGAGATCCGTGATCCCGTTCTGTGCGCGGAAGAACTGGCAGTCGCCGGCCTCGTCGTAGCCGGCAACAGGGACGCAGCTTTCCTCCAATGCCACCTGCATGACCTCGGCGCCCGAGACCACGTATTGCAAGTCGGCGTAAACTCGATGCGTCTCGAACTTGCCTTCGGCCGGAGCGCGTGTCAAATATTCCGACGGACGGACAAAAAGTTCACGCCCCAATATCTCGGTCTCACCGGCCGGCCAGACCGCCGGACCGTCTTTGTCCAGAAACGCGACGATCTTGTCCGTCATGGGCAGCGCGTAACGCTGCAGGTTAGAAAATCTGTCCACGATCATGCCGCATCTCCCTTGATGACCAGCTTAGTTTTAAGGATCGGAAAATTTCTGGGTGAAGAAAGGATGTGGTAGCCTTTAAGCCGGCAGCTTTTTTCGAAAGTTTCCGCGTCCAGCCTTTCCAAAGGCTCACCGGTGTCGATAGAGAAAAGTCTCAGGCCCGCCTTCTCCACGATCGGCCAGGAGCCCGCCATGTCCCACAAATGCACCCTGGAGAGCGACCCGCAGCCGCGACCGATGGTCGGCCAGCAAAATTCGCAGACCGCCGCCGACATCACCAGAAGCCGGCAGTCGGTCGAATGCCACTCGAAAAAACGCGGGAGCTCGTCGGTCACGATCATGAGCGACCGGCTGGAGATAGCCTCGTCCACCGGCACGATCCGGGTCCGGGCCTCACTGGTCGTAAAAGGATGACGGACAAAAAAGGCCTCCGTGCCGTCGCAATAAAAAAGCTCATCCAGAGACGGAAAGAAGACCGCACCCAGCCAGGGCCGGCGCTCCTTAAGCAGTCCGATGGAAATACCGTAATGGGGCATGTGGTTGGCGTAGATGCGGGTTCCGTCGACCGGGTCCAGGGACCAGACCAAAGGCACGCGGTCCTGAAAAGCCGCCTCCAGGTGTTCACCCCGACGGGGGTCCTCTTCATCTATCAGCAGATGCTGTCCGCTTGCCAAATATCCGGCCAGTTTCTGGTGGGCCAAGACGGAAATGCGCCGGTCGGCTTCGGTGATAACGCTGTTGTCGGATTTAAGCTCGGGACGGCTGCGTTCAATTAGTTCGAGAGCGATCTCGCCGCCCTCGCGTACGAGGGAAAGCATCAAAGACAAATATTCATTCATCCAGCACACCCTTGCGTCGACGACGCCATGTCAGCAAATTATCAAAACTTCCGGTACAACCCCACCAGTTCGGCCTTGTCGAGAATGTGACCGGCCATGGCACGCTCGACCTGTTCCCTGGATGCGCCCGCCCCCAGCCCCAGGGACGGCTTGTCCAGGGCATACAGCTTGAAGAAATAACGGTGCGTGCCGCTCGGCGGACACGGACCGCCCCAGGTCCGACGGTTAAAGCTGTTGCGGCCTTCCTTGCCGGGCACGGAATTCTCCGCGACCGTCTTGACCGACGGGTCGATGTCAAAGACGATCCAGTGGTCCCACACGCCGGCCGGCGCGTCCGGGTCATCCACGATGAGGACCAGACTGCGGGTCTCCGGCGGAACGCCAAATATCTGCAATGCGGGATTGATATCCGCGCCATTACAAGTGAAACGCGGCGGCACCGCGCTGTTATTCTGAAATTCGGAACTGGTTAATAGCATGGCCGCACCTCCTTGTGCATACAAAGGACTGCAGACTAGAAGCAAGACAACCAATATGTAACGCATAAAGGCCTCCCTGACTTTCATTGTACTGCGCCAGCCCGGCGCGTCAATTCCTGCCGATACGCGCCACTGACTGCGCCTGCACCCAGCCGGACTTGTGGTCCGCCCGTTCGATCTTGATCCATCCGTCCTTCTCCCGCAGCACCCGTATCTCGGCGCCCTCTGGCAGCTTGTAATAGACCGTGGCCTGCGGCGCCGGCTCAAAACGGACCTCGGTCCGCTCCAGGCAAACGCCCAGGGCCGCCTCGTCGGCCAGACGGTAGCCCGCGCCCAGGATACAATAAATGCAGAGCACCCCGCCTTGTATCGCCCAGGGTATTATCTTGCGGCGTTTCAACCCGGCGTAAAGTGCTGCCAGGACCAGCGTGGCCGTCAGCATAAAGATGAACAGCGCTGCCCAGCGCAAAGCCCCCGCCGAGATCATCTGCAAAGGCACCGCCCACACCGGCACTGTCTCCGGTGGCTGCGGCACCGAGACCATGCTGCGTGCGTAGCTCAGGTTGGCCAGCACATCCACATCACCCGGCGCCAGACGTTTGGCCCTGAGGTAGCTAGCGATCGCCCGACCCAATTGGCGGGACCGCAGATAACTGTTCCCCAGGTTGTAATGCAAGGCCGGACTCTCCACGCCGGAGGAAAGCGCCTGCGTATTCAGCCGCACCGCTGTCTCGTAATCGCCGGTCTTGTACGCCTCGACCGCCTTCAGGAAAAGCTCCTGCACGCCAGCCGACGAGACTTCCGCCCTGGACACTAAAGGAGCCAGGAACAAAAACACCAGCACTGTCAGAGGCCACCAGCGCTTCATAGTATCTCCTCCACTGCCCGGGAAACGGCCCGGGCCTCTTCCAGATGCCGCGACATCTCTTCCGCAGTGGAAGCAGCCGAAGCGAAACGCGCGAGCTCAATAACCGACTCCAGCGCCTGCAACCTGGCGATGACATCCTCCGGAACGCCTTCCCGCAACAATTCTTCCCTGGCACGCGCCCCGAAGGCGTCCCCCAAAGGCAGCGAGAGCTCGTCCGCCAGAAACGCCCGCAAACCTTGTTCCAGCGCATCGTAGAAAGCCCTAGTCTGACCAGCCGCGGCCGACTTCTCCGCCGCAGCCCAGGCCGCCCGCGCCGCCCGGGGAGCGCGCTGCCGGCGGGCGAAAGGCTCGTCGGTCTGCAGACGCCGACGGTACAAATAGATGCCCAGGAAGATGCCCCAAATATTGAGGAACAGGACCAGCACGGTGTAGAAAGGCAGTTCCCGGGCCAGGGAACCGCGCACGTCCCTAAGACCCCCGATGCGATCCTTGATAAAGACGATGTCCCGCCCCAGGTCTTCACGCTGCGGCAGGGCCCGCGCATTGGCGTAGCCTACCGCATGGAATTCCTCGCCGGGGGCCAGGGGCGACACCTTCACAGGAAAGGGGCCGCGCGTCACGGTGGCATATTGTCCGCGCACAGGATCGAAATAGTTGAAGGTCAATGCCGGCACGGCGGCCACCTCCGGCCCCGTCGGTATCAGGACCTGTTCCAGCGACTTGCGCCCGCCTTCCTCCTTGATCTGCGGATCGTAGACCTTGAAACCCTCCTGCGGCACCTGCGGCATTCGGATATTCTTCAGGCTCCCCGAGCCGAAGATCGCCGCCTTGAGCGTTACAGGGTCGCCGGCCTTGACTTCCGCCGGGCCGACCTCGGCCTGCAGGTCGAACTGGCCCACCGCCCCGGAGAAATCCGCCGGACGCCCCTCCTCGGGCAAAGGCTTGACGTTAAGCTCGAACGTACTCGAGGTGATGGTCAGCGGACGCTTCTGGTAAGAATTAAAAAAGCCGCTGAAGAAATCATCGTCGAAGACACTGCGGCCGAAGGGACTCTTGGCCCCTTCCATCTTGTAGAGCATGTTGGCGGTCATGGTCACCGGCCCCACACCCAGCTGTCCGGTACGGGAAGGCGCAATGCTGGTCTGGAACTCCACCACGCGGAACTTGACCCCGTCCACCAGCTCTTCGTACTGCCGGGGCTGGGCGTAATCTCCCACGACAATGCCGTCGTTCTTGACCTCGGGCATGGTGATATCCTGCAGCGGCACTTCCTGGTAGTAGAGCTTGATCACGACCGGCAAGGTCTCGTTGACGAAACACTCGTAGCGCGGCACCAGGAACAGGAGTTTGATGCGGTTGGAGATATCTTCCACCTTTTCCTGCTGTGCTCCTCCGGAATTACCGGGCACGGCGCCAGCCGTGACTTCGACCACGATCGGCTGTGTGTTGTAGACCTGCCCATTTACTGTCAGCTCGAAAGACGGGATAGTGAACTTCCCCGCCTTTAGAGGAAAGAGGATGTAGTGGAAAGCTTTGGACGAAGAATACGTGCCGTTTATGACCGAGACCTGCGCGGTGGGGCCGGCGTAACGCGTTTCAAAACCGTCGAGGTTTTCGATCTTGGGCGGATCCACGTCCTTTTCGCCGGTCACCGTCAGGGTCAGCTCAACGGCCGTCCCCACCGTGACATGGTTGGACTGCACCGCGGCCTCGAAAGTGATATCTTCAGCCCGGGCCAGTCCGGGAGCCAGGAACGCCCCGGCCGCGCCCAGGAGGATTAACGCCAGGGCCAGCCGCAGCCAGCCCGCCTTCAGGCCCGACCGCCATCCCGGGAAGCGTTGTTGTCCGGCAGGACTGTGAGCATCCGACTGCCGCCGTCTGTCTTCTTTCCGGAAATGTTTAGCAACCACGTCCACCATTTACCAATCCTTCTTTACCGGAGCTGAATCGCGTTTCTCGCGGATGAAATTAAGGAGCCCCCGGGGCTGTTCGTTCTGGTCGAAATCGTCGAGGATCGCCCGGGCCTCTTCCTGAGATAATAACTGTCCGTTGCCGGCTTGTCCAGTTGCGGACGAACTTTGCTGCTCGGAGCCTTTGCCGCCCTGGGCGTCCTTAGTTCCGGATGTTTCCTCACCGGAGCGTTCCTTCTCACCGGACTTTTTATCTTTATCCGGCGCTCCGGTCTCCGGCTTTTCGCCCGGGCTTTTTTTGTCGCCTTGCTCCTCACCCGACTGGCCCGCTACATCATTCTTGGCCGCAGGATTGGCACGATCCTGTCCGCCTTGCCCGTTCTCCGGCGGCTTCTGACCGTCCTGGGCCTTCTGCCCCTCGGCATTCTTTTGCTCTTGCCCGGAGCCTGACGACTGGTCCTGCTGACCTGATTGCGGTTGCTGCTGCTGGCCGGACTGCTGATCTTTCTGCTGCTCCTTCTTCTGGTCCTGGTCGTTTTTGTCCTGCGCAGAAGAACCGGGCTTGCCCTGCTTCTGCAGATCCTGTTGCTTTTTCTTCAGCCGCTCCAGTTCCTGAGCAACAAAAGACTTGTTGACCCTGGCGTCCTCGTCCTTTGGTTCGGCGGCGAGGACCTTGTCGTATTGCGCGAGGGACTGCTCCACCAGCTTGACCGCCTTCCCGACGTCTTCCTTTTCCCGGGCCAGTGCGGAATTGTAGAGGGAGTTGCCCAGGTTGAACCAGGCGTTCCGCCGCAGATGCTCGTCTTCAGTCAGCAGACTCTTCTGGAAACTGTCCACGGCCTTGTCGAAATCGCCGGCCTTGTAATAGGCCGCGCCCAGGTCGTAGTCAATGGCAGCTTCGGACGGGTTCTTGGCCGCGGCCTTCTCGTAGCTTGCTGCGGCTTCGTTGTACTGGCCGGCCTTAAACAACCTGTTCCCTACGCCGACATCGCGCGCACCAGGCGCCGCCGCAGCCACGGCGGGCAGCGCCAGACAGAGCACCCCGGCCAGGACCGCCACCGGCAGTCTTTGGGGTCCGCAGCAGGACCACTTGTCCACCAGACAGAGATGCTTCATGCGTTCTCTCTCCTAGTCGGGATCAAGGTCTCCGCCACCAGCACGAGCAACAAGAGCGCCACCAGCCACTGGAACCGCTCGCGGTACCGCCGCTCCACGTCGCTTTCAATATCCCGACGTTCCAGCTTGGAAAGTTCCACGTCGTAGAGATACTCCAGGCCGGACTCGGCTCCGCTGGCGCGGATGTAAGCGCCGCCCGTCACAGCCGCGATCTCGTTTAATAACTTCTCGTTCAAATGGGATTTTACGATGTTGCCGCCGGCGTCCTTCAGGAACTCAGACTGACCCTGCTCGTTCACGACGCGGACCAGCTCGCCTTCCTGGGTCCCGATACCGACGGTGTAAATGCGGATCTTCTTCTCGCGCGCGGTGCGGGCCAGGGCCAGCGGGTCGCCCTCCCAGTTCTCGCCGTCGGTCAGCACGACCACGGCCTTGTACTGCGCCGGGACTTCCTGGTAGCCTTTCATGGCTTCCTCCAGCGCCCGGCCGATATTGGTGCCGCCCCGCGGGACGCTTTCCGCCGAGAGGTCATCCAGACTTAACAGAAACCCGCTGTAATCCACGGTCAGAGGACAGACCAGAAAGGCATCGCCCGAGAAGGCGATCAGCCCGACCCGGTCGCCTTTCAGCTTCTTCAATAGATCGCGCACGGCCAGCTTGGTCCGCTCCAGCCGGTTGGGACGCACGTCCTGGGTCAGCATGCTTTTGGACGTGTCGATGGCCAGAAAGATGTCCAGCCCCTGACGCTTGACCTTGCCCCATTCAAAACCCCACTGCGGACGGGCCAGGGCCAGGACCGACAGGATCATGGCCAGGCACAACAGCACGTTCTTCCAGAGATAACGTTTGGCGTCGAACCGCCAGGCCACCGCACCTTCCAGCGGGCGCTCGACAAAACGGGCCACTG
>JAAXVU010000115.1 GCA_013335325.1 Candidatus Omnitrophota bacterium
CGGCCGCGATTGCTCATCCATCATACGAATCGCTTCTAGCTTAAACTCTTTTGAATGCTTTCCCATCGAACACCTCCACAGACATTGTCTATGTTTTTAGGTGTCCGTCAAATCCGGGTCAGCTCACGTACCAATTACCGCCTAGGAAATTCCGGGGACACGTACCAATTACCGCCTATGCGAACCCGTCTTGTCGCTCACAGAACGACCAGAAATTGGTACGTGTCCCCGGAATCCCCGTCCCCGGAATCCGGAATCCCAACTCTGCACTGGCCACCGGCGCTCCCCCTGCGGGTTAGAGATGACGGCGGTTTTACCCCAGCGGCCCAACATCCAAACTGACTTTTTCGTACCTTGAACTGACTTTTTCAGACCTGGTAAAATAAAAAATCCCTGACGGTTTTGCCATCAGGGATCAGATTGCGCCGGCGCACACATTCGCCGTCGATAAAGCCAGTTCGTCATAGATCGCTACCTTTGCTCCTTATTATCTTGATAACCTAGCTGCCGGCAAGAACAAAGTTGAGAAGATCAAAACAGCGCCAGCTGGCCCTCGAGCGACTTGCGCTCCTTGTCGGTAAAGATATGGATGGTGCCGTATTCCCCGTCGTAACCGGCAGCCACACTGACCTGGCCCTTGCGCATGCGGTTGACGCCTTCCGCGACCACGTCGCCGGCACAGGCCTGGATCTCCCTAAGCGGCATATCCAGAAGGATCGTGAGCTCCGGCCCCAGCTTCTCCAGCATCTGCCGGTAGACCATATCTACCTGCTTCGACTGCTTGCCCACCCCGCGGGCTTCGGCAATGATCTCGGAGAGCGGGAACAGATTGAAGAACTGGCGCGCCCGCGCGCCCTTTTCGCCTTCCGGCCGGTCGGCGAGCTCTTCGACCCGCGCCATAACTCCGACGGTGACCGGCTTGCCGCACTCGGGGCACAAACCTTTGTTACGGGCGGTCTCGCGTGGATGCAGGCGCACCTTGCAAGCGGCGTGCCCGTCGTAATGGTACTTGCCCTCCTCGGGGAAGAACTCGACCGTACCCTTGAAGCCCGGGTCCTTCGGATGAGACAGCGCCCGGTAAAGTCCGTCGTAGGAATATTCGCAATCAAAAAGGTTGGCCTCACGGCCCAGGTTGGAGGGCGAATGCGCGTCGGAGTTCGACACCAGGACAAAGCGGTCGAGCTGCCTGAGCCGCCAGTTCATCAAAGGGTCCGACGAAAGCCCGGTCTCCAGCGCGAAAATGTGTTCGGTCAGGTCCTCGAAGCATTCCTCGATCGAGTTAAACCCGCTCTTGGAACCCAGGACCGAGAACCACGGCGTCCAGATATGTGCGGGGATGAAGATGGTTTTAGGGTCGCACTCCAAAGACAACTCCAGAAGGTCCTTGGCGTCCAGCCCCAGTATCGGCCGCCCGTCGGACTTGATGTTGCCGATCGCGTCGAGGCGCTTTTGCAGCTTGCGGGCCGCCTCCAGGCTCGAGACGATCACCACGTTGTGCACCTTGCGCACCTTGCCGTTCTTCTTGTAGATGCTTGAGATCTCGGTCGAAAGGATAAGCCTGACCTGACCGCGGCAGGCTGCGGGCACCGCGGCGTCCGTCTTCTTCGCCAGCTTGTCCTTGAGACGGAAGAACCCGGATTCGGCCGGTTCCAGCTTGTCCTCGAGTTCGTCCAGCCACTTTGGATGGATACAGTCGCCGGCCGCCACTACGCCGATACCTTTAAGCTGCGACCAGTACCAGAGGTTCTCCGGCGTCAACTCCGGCGAGGTCGCACGGGAATAGCGGGAATGGATGTGCAGGTCGGCAACGAAGTTCATTCGATCAGCTCCACTTTCCCGAGGTATTTCCTTGCCTCCAGACATAGCTTGCGGTCTGCAGTACAAAAAATATCCGGTCGGGATACGATCCCCGCGGCCAACTGGACAGCGTCCAGCGATCTTAGCGCTGATGCCTCCAGCACCTTGACCGCCCCCCACTCCAGCGCGCTGTTCCAGGGCACTACATCAAAATAATGCCAATCTTCCTCGAGGCTGGCTACCAGGATCTGTAAACCGTCTGCAGGCAGGAGGCCTTCCTTGCTGACACGGTTAAAGGCATGGTACATCTCAACTCGAGTAATGGGAGATACGATGACAGAATCTGCCGCGGCCAGACGCGCAACTACCTTTTCCACACCGCGCTCATTGATGAAATATTTTTTGGCTAACGCCGAAGTGTCGAGAAAAAGCTTCACGCACGCTCCTCATCCCGATATTTAACTATCAAGTCGGAGATAGATGCACCCTTTCCCAGCTTGACGCTGGGGGCGACCGTCTTCCAGGGAGGCAGCATGGCGCCCTCCACTGGTACCAGAGTGGCCACCGGCTTATTGCGAAGCATTACAACCACCTTTTGGCCTCCCTGGACCTTCTTGAGATACCTGGCAAAGTTATGTGTCAACTCCCTCGTATTAACGGATACCATAACGTAGTCCTTTCCTGATCCTCGATCGAAGTCTAGCACATGTAAGACATTATGTCTAACATTGGTCCGGGGCCGCAGCGTCTGCCATTATCTGCTCCGTCGAGCTGGTGCCGATGCGGGCACAGCCCAGGCCGCGGAACTTAAGGACGTCGGCCAGGGTGCGGATGCCTCCGGCGGCCTTGATCTTGATGTGCGGCGCACAGTGCCGGCGCATAAGCTTGACGTCGTGCTCGGTGGCGCCGTGGCAGGCGTAACTGCCGTCGTCCTGCTTGAGGTACGCAAAGCCGGTCGAGGTCTTGACGTACTCGACATTAAGGTCGCTCATCACCTTGCATAACTCGACGATCTGTTCGTCTTTAAGATAGGCATTCTCGAAGATGACCTTTAAAGGCGCGTTGTGGCGCTGGCAGGCCTTGTGGATGGCGCGGACTTCTTCTTTGACGTAGTCGTAGACGCCGGCGGCCGCCTTACCGATATTGATCACCATGTCGATCTCGGTTGCTCCGGCCAGAAGCGCTTCCTGCGTTTCGCGCAGCTTGAGCATGGTAATGCTGTTGCCGTGGGGAAAACCGACCACGGAGCAGATGCCGACGGGAGACGCCTTGAGAGTTTTCTTGACCAGCGGCACCGCGTAAGGCTTGACGCAGACCGTGGCGCATCCGTACTGGTGGGCCACCGCGCAGCCCGCGAGCATTTCCGCGTCGGTGAGGGCGGGGTGCAGAAGCGAATGGTCGATGAGTCGGGCTAGTTCGCGCGATTGAAACATTTGAACACCCGCCTTATCCTTAACAGGTCATATGTCATAGGTCATAAGTCATACACAATTCAAAAACTTTTATAGAACCTCCAAAGAAGTGAACCGGTCTCTTCCTTAAGTGCCAGGAGTTTCTCATACTCCGTACCGTCTACAAATAATTGCCTGCGGGCAAAACGTAATAAATACGTTACTTCTGCCAACGAACCCAGGGCAATATTTGCAAATTTCCTGGTTTCATTCTTATTCTGCCTCCCGGAGCCCTCCGCGATGTTGGATGGCACCGACAATGCAGCACGTCGTAACTGTGATGTCAGTCCGTATATTTCTTCGCGGGGAAAGTCTCGGGTCACACAATAAACCTGATACGCCAACTCATCTGCTTTTTGCCAAACCAGCAATCTTTCGTAACCATACATAAACCCTCCTAGTGTGTATTGTAGCTGCTAGGGGGCTTCAGCTTGCTTTTGTTACCTGTTTAACTATGACCTATGACTTTTGACTTATGACCCACTAAACAACAAGACTTACCAGCTTATTCGGCACGACGATAAATTTTCTGATCTCTTTACCTGCCACGTGGCGCTGGACCGCTTCGTCCGCCAGCACGATCGCACGCAGGACCGCCTCGTCGGCATCGCGCGGGACCTCGAACTGGCCGCGCACCTTGCCGTTCACCTGCACAGCGATACGGACCGAGTCGGTCTTCAGGGCCGCTTCGTCAAATGCCGGCCACGGCTCAAACGCCACTGACGCCTTGTGTCCGGGTTTGGACGCCGGACGTTTGACGTCGGACGTCTCACGTCCAACGTCTACCGGCCTCTCCCCCATCATCTCCCAGAGCTCCTCGGCGAAATGCGGGGCGAAAGGCGCGAGAAGCAGCACCACCGTCTCCAAAGCCCGGTTAAGAAACAGCTGCTTGTCCGCCTGATGTCCGACGTCTGCCGCCTGACCGGTCTCATATTTATCCACCGCGTTCATGAGCACCATGACGGCAGAAATAGCCGTATTGAACTTGAAGCCGCCCTCCATGCCGTCGGTGACCTTCTTGATGGCGGAATTGCGCTCGAGCTCGAGCTTCTTGTCTTCCGCATCAGGCTGTACGTCTGACGTCTGACGTCTGACGTCTGACTTGTATCTCCCCTCGACCGCGTTCCAGATGCGGTTCAAAAACCGCCAGTTGCCCTCAAGCCCCGAGGCGTTCCATTCCAGCTGGTCCTCCGGCGGAGCGGCGAAAAGGATGAACAACCGCAAGGTGTCGGCGCCGAAGCGGGCCAGCACTTCGTCCGGGTCAACGACGTTGCCCCGGGACTTGGACATGACCTCACCTTCTTTCAAGACCATCCCCTGCGTCAAAAGACGCGTGAAAGGTTCCTCGCAGGACACCAGGCCCAGGTCCTTCAGGAACTTGGTGAAGAAACGGGAATACAAAAGGTGCAAAATGGCGTGCTCGATGCCGCCGATGTACTGGTCGACGGGCATCCAGTAGGCCGCGGCCTTCTGGTCAAAGATGACCTTATCGTTGTGCGCATCGCAGTAGCGCAGGAAATACCAGGACGAATCGAAGAACGTCGCCATGGTGTCGGTCTCGCGGCGGGCGTCCTTTCCGCACTGGGGACACTTCACCTCGACAAATGCCTTCACCTTGGCGAGCGGACTGCCGCCTTCGCCGGTGATCGGCGCGTCCTTAGGCAACGCGACCGGCAGGTCTTTCTCCGGCACCGGGACGGCACCGCACGTCGGACAATAAATGATCGGGATAGGCGTGCCCCAGTAGCGCTGGCGCGAGATGAGCCAGTCGCGCAGACGCCAGTGGATCTGGAACTTGCCCATGCCGCTTGCGTCCATCCATTCAGTGATCTTTTTCTTGGCTTCCTCATTGGGCGTGCCGTCGAACTGCGCGGAATTCACAAGGACCCCGGCGTCCTCGTAGGCCTTGGTCATCTGCTGGGGCGTTAGCGTCGGACGTGCGCTGTCCTGGATCACCACCCGCATCGGCAAATTGTGCGCCCGGGCGAACTCGAAATCGCGCTGGTCGTGCGTCGGTACCGCCATGATGGCACCGGTGCCGTACTCCATAAGGACGTAGTCGGCCGTCCAGACCGGCACGGTTTCGTTATTCACGGGGTTGATGGCGTAAGCGCCGGTAAAGACGCCTTCCTTACGCTCGTCGCCGGAAACACGCAGGGACTTGGACGTATTGGCGGCCTTTTCGATGAACGCTGCGACCGCCTTCTCCTGCGGCGTGCCTTGCGCAAGCTTCTTCGTCAGCGGATGCTCGGGCGCCAGCGTTACGTAGGTGGCGCCGAAGATAGTGTCCGCTCTCGTCGTAAATACCTTTATGACCTCGTCTGTGCCTTTGACCTTGAAATAGATCTCGGTGCCGAAGCTCTTGCCGATCCAGTTCTCCTGCATGGCCCGGACGCGTTCCGGCCAGTTGTCCAGCTTCTTCAGGTCCGCCAGAAGCGGCTCGGCGTATTGCGTGATCTTGAGATACCACTGCTCCAGGTCCTTCTGCACCACTTCGCTCTTGCAGCGCCAGCAGGCGCCGTTAATGACCTCTTCGTTGGCGAGCGTGGTCTCGCACGACGGACACCAGTTCACCGGCGAGCCCTTTTTGTAAGCCAGGCCCTTCTCGAACATCTTCAGGAATATCCACTGGTTCCACTTGTAATATGAGGCATCGCAGGTGGCGAGCTCGCGGTCCCAGTCGTAGGAAAAACCCATGCGCGAAAGGCCGCTACGCATGTCGTCAATGCACTTGTAGGTCCAGTCCGACGGCGACACCCCGCGCTTGATGGCGGCGTTCTCGGCCGGCTGGCCGAAGGCGTCGTAACCCATCGGGTGCAGGACATTGAACCCGCGCATCATCTTGTAGCGGGCGATGACGTCGGCAATGGTGTAGTTACGCACGTGCCCCATGTGGATCTTGCCCGAAGGATACGGGAACATCTCCAGGACATAATACTTTTTGCGCCCGGCGTCTTCCCGAGCGGCAAATATCTTGTTCACGGCCCAGTACTGCTGCCACTTCTCTTCTATGCGTTTGATATCGTTCGTTGTGTACGGCATGCTTTCCTTTACCTTGGTTGGATGCAATAAAGACGGTTGTCGGCCAGCTTGTAATAAAACGGCGCGACCTGGACCTTGGGGTAACGCTTGCGCAAGCGCTGGGCCTCGCTGTAGACGAACTCGACCCCGTTCTCGATCTCGTGCATGAGCGCCAGGTTCATAAAATGCTCCTCGGCCCGCTCCCGCGTCCAGCCTGCGTTCTTGATGAGGCCCGCCACGAACTCGGGCTTGCGGGCAATGATATTGACCATCCCGCAGTTGGTGTGCGCGATCAGCGCTATGTGGCGCACTCCGCCCACAGCGATCGCGTACGACACCTTAAACTCGCTGTAGCGCAGGTTCGCCCCGCCTGAGCGGATGATGAAAGCGAAATTGTCCGGCATGTGCAGATGCTTGCGGTTATCCATGCACATGCCGATAAGCA
>JAAXVU010000116.1 GCA_013335325.1 Candidatus Omnitrophota bacterium
TTAGGCGTGGTCTCGAGCTTGAGCCGCTGGTTCGGGTAAAGCGGCGTCAGGTTATCAAACAGGATCTTGTCCTTGCACTTCTCCGGGTTCTCGAAGTTCACGGCCTCGACCTTAAGGAGCGCGAAATACTTCTCGCCTTCCTTGGGCGGACGGATCTGGCCGCTCACCGTATCGCCGGTCTTCAGATCAAAACGGCGGATCTGCGACGGAGATATGTAGATATCATCCGGGCAGGGCAGATAGTTGTAGCGGGTGCTACGCAGGAAACCGAAACCTTCCGGCAGGATCTCGAGCACGCCCGAGCCGAACATCAGCCCTTCCTTCTCCGCCTGAGCCTGCAGGACCTTGAAGATGAGGTCCTGCTTCTTAAGCGCACTCACGCCGCTCACCCCCAGATCTTGGGCGGTCTTGGACAACTCGGACATCTTCATATCCTTGAGGTCTTCGATCATGAGCGTCTTGCCGTTTCCATTCCCGTTTCCGTTACCGTTCCCATTACTGGAGGCCGGCGCCGTCATTGTTTCCGTATCCGGGGCAGCATCTACCACACCGTCGCGTTCCGCCTTTTCCTTGTTATTCTTTTCTTTTGCTTCCCTCATTATTACTACTCCTGTTGATTGGTTTTCCCTAAAAGGTTTTTCCAGATAATCCCCACCTGTCTATTCGTATCGTTCTTCGTGCCGCTGTTGTCGACGACAAAGTCCGCGTATTTGAGTTTGGTCCGAATGGGCAGCTGCCGGCCGATCCGCCGCACCACCTCGGCCCGGCTAAGCCCGGTCCGCGTCTTCACCCGATCCACCTGCAGGGACGAGCGGGTACGGACCACCAGTACCGCGTCCACTTTTTTATGCCAGCCAGCCTCGATAAGAAGCGGCGCGTCCACTACCACTAACCGCTCCTTCGCCCGGCGCAGGGCCTTTTCCGTCTCCCGCCAGGCCAGTGGATGCAAGATCTTTTCCAGCTGGCGCAAGGCCCGGGGATCAGAAAAGACGACACCCGCCAGCTTTTTCCGGTCGATCCTGCCTTCGGCAAAAACTCCGCGACCGAAAGCCGCCACTACCTTCCGGCGACAACCGGCATGGCCGGCCAGCAACCGGTGCACGATCGCGTCCGCATCTATCACCAGCGCACCGCGCCGACGGAACATCGCCGCCACGGTGCTCTTGCCGGAACCGAAACTACCTGTCACGCCGACTGTAAGCATGTTTCGTAACACTCCACGTAACGCCGGGCCGCAGCCTCCCAGGTCCAGCGACAGGACATACCGTGCCGGACAAAGGCTTGCATGCGTTCCTGCTGATAATACATCCCGACCGCCCGGTCCACCGCCTCCAGCAAACCGGCCACGCTGTAGGTCGACATCACGATGCCGTTGCCGTGTCCGGTCTCGGAGGCAATGTCTGTCACCGTATCCACCAGCCCGCCCACGTGCGACGTCACCGGGATGGCGCCGTACCGCAGACTGATCATCTGCGTAAGCCCGCACGGCTCGTAGATCGACGGCATCAGAAAAAAGTCTGACCCGGCGTAGATCCGGTGCGCGGCCCTTTCGTCATAGCGAATACTCACTCCACACTTTTGCGGTGACCATTTGGCCAGACGCAAAAGCATATTCTGGTACTTGTCCTCACCCCGCCCCTGGAACACCAGCTGGACCGGTCGGCGCATCAACTCCTCAAAGGCGCTCTCCAACAGGTCCAGGCCTTTCTGGTAGCAGAGCCTCCCGACAAAACCGAAGACCGGTATGTCCGGCAGGACTTCCAGCCCCAGCTCTTCCTGCAACCGGGCCTTGTGCACATGTTTGGCGGACATCACCTGTCCGTCGTACTTGGGCTCCAGATACCCGTCGGTCAAAGGGTCCCAGTGGCTGTAGTCCAGCCCATTCAGGATTCCTGTCAGCCGGTCCCGGCGGCTTTTCAGCACGCCTTCCAGCCAACAGCCGAAATCCTGGGTCTGTATCTCCCTGGCGTACTGGGGACTCACCGTAGTCACGTAATCACTGCAAACAATCCCGGCCTTCATCAGGTTGATCTTCCCGTAAAACTCCAGCTGCCGGTCATTGAAAAGCTCTTGCCCCACACCCAGCTTGGCGAACTGTTCCGCCGGGAAAAGCCCCTGGTACGCCAGGTTATGGATCGTAAAGACCGTCCGCGTTCGAGCAAAGAAACTGTCCTGTCCGCCTTGTTCCTTGAGTAACACCGGCAAAAGTCCGGTCTGCCACTCATGGCAGTGCACGATATCAAAAGGCGTCCCCAGCTCCTTGAGAAAGGCCAGCGCCTGGTGACAGAAAAAGGAGAAACGGTCCAGGTTGTCCGGGTAATCACCGGTCCGTGTGCCGTACAGCCCGGCGCGGTTGAAAAATTCCTTGTGTATCAGAAAGAACACCCGGACATTACGGCCGATAGTGGCCGTCAAAGCACGTTCGTTGAACGCCTGCTGCGGCCCGACGCAACGGTAATACGGCATGATCACGATAACTTCATGCCCCAGGTTTTCCAACGCGGCCGGCAAGGCCCCGCAGACATCCGCCAGACCGCCGGTCTTGGCAAAGGGGAATACCTCCGCAGCCACCAGCGCGATCCTCATGGCTGCCCTACCTCGTCGGGACCCAGGCTGCGCAGCTCGGCCCAGTTCACGCCTGCCTTGACCGTAACGTTCAAAGGCACGCTGAGCAAGGTCGCATTCTCCATCGTGCGCCTGACCAGCCCGGCGACCTTCTTGAGTTCCGGGAGCGGCACGTCGAAGACCAGTTCGTCGTGTACCGTGATGATCATCCGGGCCGCCAGCTTCGCCGCTGTCAGCTCCTTCTGCAAAGCCACCATCGCCACCTTGATAATATCCGCCGCCGTACCCTGCACCGGAGTATTGACCGCCTGGCGCTCGGCGAACTGCCGCACCGCCGGGTTACGGCTGTTGATATCGGGCAGATACCGCCGGCGCCCCAGGATCGTCTCCACATAACCGCGCTCGCGGGTCCGGGCGATCTCCCGCTCCATAAAGGTGCGGATACCGGGATAACGGGCGAAATAGGTATCGATAAAGGCCTGCGCTTCTTTCTGCGGCACTCCCAGGTCTTTCGCCAGTCCAAAGGCACTCATACCGTATACGATGCCAAAATTGATCCGCTTGGCGTTGTAACGCATCTCCGGCGTCACCTTCTCCTGCGGCACATCGAACATGAGCCCGGCGGTGTAACTGTGTATGTCCTCGCCGTTCTCGAAAGCACGCTTAAGGCCAGGCTCGTCCGCCAGATGCGCCAGCACTCTCAGCTCCACCTGCGAATAGTCCGCCGAAAGGAGCACGCGCCCATCCTCCGACGGCACAAAGGCCCGGCGGATCCGGCGCCCCAGCTCGGTGCGCACCGGGATGTTCTGCAGGTTCGGATGGTTGGAACTAAGCCGGCCCGTCTCCGTGCCGGTCTGGTTGAAAGAACAATGCACGCGCCCGGTCCGGGGATCTACCATCCTGGGCAAGGCGTCGATATAAGTCGACTTGAGCTTGGCCAGCCCGCGGTATTCCAGGATCAGCGCCGGCAATTCGTGCTTGGACGCCAGCCTGGTCAGGACCTCTTCGTCCGTCGAAGGTCCGGTCTTGGTCCGCTTCACCACCGGCAGCTTCAGCCTCTCAAAGAGCACTCCGCCCAGCTGTTTGGGCGAATTCAGATTAAATTCTCCGCCGGCCAGAGCGTATATCTTGCCGGTCATCTCCTCGATCATACGGGCGCAGGAGACGGACATCTCTCCCAGGAAATCCGTATCGATCCTGACACCTTCCCGCTCCATGTCAGCCAGGACCTCGCTTAACGGCAGCTCGGTCTGCGCGTAGAGCTTAAACAGCTTCTCGTCATGCAAGGCCTTCTCGAGCGGGGCCTGCAGGAGCGCCAGCTGCGCTGCTTCGCGCGGAGCCCGGTCGGCCGACTCTCCCGGAGCGACGTTCAGGTACGCCCCGGACAAAGCCTCGATGGAGAACTGCGCCTGTCCGGACTTAAGCAGATACCCGGCCAGCTGCACGTCCAGTATCTCTCCGCCGAGCCTGAGCCCCAGGCTGTCAAACAGCTTGCGGGCATCCTTGTAGCCGTAGAATATCTTTTTGACCTTCGCTGAAACAAGCGCCTCGCGGATATCCGCCAGCCTATCCGTCGACAGACTGTACGCGCAACGGCCGCCAAAAAGGCACGCTGCCACGGGATGGCCTTCGCCGCCCTGGTCACCGTAAAGCAGAACGCAGGAAAGCACGCCTGAAGCCAGCGCTTCCCGGACCAGCTCGCCGGCGTCCTCGCCGGACTCTACCTTATCCGGGACAGCGGCCGCCACTTCAGGCTGTCCGCATTCCACGGCCAGCTCGTCGGCAAAACCGCGGAACTCCAGCTCGCGAAAAAGCTCGGACAGCTTCTGCGTGTCCGGACGTTCGATCTTGATATCTGCCAGCTCGCAGTCCAGTGGCACTGCCGTATTAAGCGTAGCCAACTCACGGCTTAAGAGCGCCGACTCCCGGCCATGCTCCAGACGTTCCCGCAGCTTCACCGGCAGCTTGTCGACCTGACGCAGGATATCCTCCAGGCCGCCGTACTCGCTGACCAGCTTGCGGGCAGTCACCTCGCCGATGCCGTCCACGCCGGGGATGTTGTCGCTCGAATCTCCGGCGAGCGCCAGGTAATCGACCATGTGCCCGGGCACTATGCCGAAACGCTCCGCGGCCTCCTTCGGCCCCATGAGCGCGTCCCGGCGACTGCTGTAGACCGAAACGCCTTCGCCCACCAGCTGGTACATATCCTTGTCGTCGGAAGCGATGACCACCTCGCAGCCGGCACCACGAAAACGTCGGGCCAGCGTGGCGATGATATCATCGGCTTCCTCGCCTTCCCTTTCAAAGATCGAAATACGATACGCCCGCACCAGCTCCTTTATCACCGGAAGCTGGGCCGCCAGGTCCTCCGGCATGGAAGGCCGCTGGATCTTGTACTCGGCGTAAGCGGCATGACGATGCGTCTTCTTGCCGGAGTCGAAGCACACCGCCATGTACTCAGGGTTAAAATCCTTGCGGATCTTGCGTAAAATATTCAGAAAACCGAACACCGCGTTAGTGGGCCGGCCCTTGGAATTCCTAAGCTCCCTGACCGCAAAGAACGCGCGGTAACAGAAGGCATGTCCGTCGATTAGAAAAACCCGCCGGGCGCTCATTCGTCGATATCCTCCGTAGCATCCCTCTCCGGCACACCTTCTGTCCTGTCCATGGCCCGATCCAGCAACCAGTCGTGATTTTGAGTGACCGAAACCTGCAGTTCGTCGGCCACCTGGGTCTGGCGGACCTGCGCCTCGGCCCGCTTAAGGGCATGACTGGCGTCACTGGATCCCGGCTCAACGGCCAAAGCTTCTTCAAAGGCCCCGACCGCTCCGGCATAATCACCGGCGCTAAACGCTTCCAGCCCGCGCTTCATGTACAATTCGTAATTGATCTTTGCGGCACGGGCCTTAACATGACGCGCCATGCTCCGGTCCCGGGCGATCTGCTGTTCCAGCTCGGCGGATGACTCCAGCGTACGCTGGTTCTTGAGATACGGCGCCTTTAGGTACAAATCTTCCAGTTCCTCCTGGGCTTTCAACATCCAGGGGTCGGAACCCCTGCCCAGCTCGATCCTGTGCTGCAGATACATCGCCGCCAGCTCGTAACGTCCACGCTTCTTTAAAAGGATACCCAGGTTTGAATAGGCCGGCAGATACCGAGTGTCATTCTCTATCGCGGTGCGGTAACTGGCCTCGGCCTCATCCAGCTTTCCCAGCTGTTCGCACATAAGCCCGATATCGTTATGCAAGGACGGATCGTTCGGCCTAAAACCTGCCGCCCGTTCATAATAAAACAAAGCCTTGCCGTATTCTCCGTGCTGTTGAGCCTCCAGGCCGTATTGCTGCAACTGCCTGGAGTAATCGTTGTCATTTTCGCCCCGGACCAAACCCGGATGACACACTGATAAGAAAATGACAAAAGAAAGGACGGCGATTTGACGAACAATGCGGTTTCTTTTATTGGCAGCGAAAGGATAATACATAAAATCGACTTTGGCAAGGGAGGCAACCGGGTAGGGCCCGACGTCACCCCCCGCTTTCGGCCGCGGGGTCCGGACCACCGGCCGAGCAAACCTCCGCCAATGCGCAAGCACCTCCGGACGCTACCGCTTGCAAGTACGCATCAGCTTCCGCCAGCTGTACGGAGTCAAAGAGACTCTCCAGCAGAACACGTCCCGCTGTAACCGTACGCTCGTATACCACCCGTTCGCCCAAAGCCGCCCGGGCCGCCACTTCGCCCTGCCGGCCGGCTTCCGCCCCGGGCAAGGAATAATTGCCGATCAATTCTGGAGACTCCATCTGACACATGACATCCACGGCATAAACGCCGGGCAGATTGGTCAGCATGTTACCCGCCACCAAAACACGCTGCCCGAGAACCAGCTCGCCTTCGGCCAGCCAGCGCAGATCTGGCGGCGGACTGTCAAAAAGCACCGCCTCACAGGCCACCACCTTGCCCGAACGGAACCGCACCGCCTTGACTTCCGACTCTCCCAGCAAATCCTCAAAAGCATTGTTTAGAATGCTGCGGATACCGATCTTTTCCAAGAGAAACGCCAAAACCTTGCCCGACGCTTCATCCAGCTCACCGGCCAGCAGCCTGTCCTGGTCCGAAGTAA
>JAAXVU010000117.1 GCA_013335325.1 Candidatus Omnitrophota bacterium
GGGCACTTACCAGTCGCGCATGTTCACGACGGGTGCGGCCGGATACCCGGGCTGCCGGCATATCGGGCCCCGGCCCGAGGGCGGACGCAAGGATTTCTCGGCCATCATTGCGCTGGCCAAGACCTGTCCGCCGCCCAAGGAGATCGAGAAAGGTGAGATCATAGGCGGTTTCGCCCATCATCAGGTGATGGCCCTGGCCGACAAGGTGGTGGCGGCGGTCAAGAGCGGTGCTATCAAACGCTTCGTGGTCATGGCCGGCTGCGACGGACGCATGCGGGACCGGCAGTATTTCACCGACGTGGCCCAGGCTTTGCCCAAGGACACAGTGATCCTGACGGCCGGCTGCGCCAAGTATCGCTACAACAAGCTCCACCTGGGCGATATCGGCGGGATCCCGCGCGTGCTGGACGCCGGGCAGTGCAACGATTCCTATTCGCTGGCGGTGATCGCGCTCAAATTGAAGGAGGTCTTCGGCCTCAAGGACATAAATGAACTGCCGATCTCCTACGACATCGCCTGGTACGAACAGAAGGCGGTGGCGGTCTTGTTGGCGTTGTTGTTTTTAGGTGTTAAGCATATCCGGCTGGGACCGACGCTGCCGGCCTTCCTGTCGCCGGGTGTGGCTAAGGTGCTGGTAGAGAAGTTCGACATAAAGCCGACGGGCAAGGCGGAAGAGGACGTCAAGGCGATCATGGCGGGGAAGTAGGGGGAAATCATAAGGTCAATAGGTCATCATTCAAACTGTACACTGTACACTGTACAACATATGTGACCTGTGCAGCGGATGCTTTATTTTGATGGTTGGCCGTAAGACGGTAGACGTAGGACGTTAAACATCACACGGCTTACTGGCCGGATCGAAGTTCAACAGGTCGATAAGGTCGTAAAGGTCTATGAGGTCTGCGCCAGACCTTGCCGACCTTGTAGACATTGCAGACTTGTATAAAGATGAAGGGACAGGTGCTTTAATCAGGGCCCAAAAGCCAGATTAAAGTACTTGTCCCTTTTATTTTCTTGGAAGACAGCTATCCAAACTTGACTATGTCTTTATAAATAATGTATTTTTAATACATGAAACTGGCGGTTATAACCATTCTTTTATGTTTCTTTGTCACCAGCCTGGCCGGGCCATATGCCTGCGCCGGAACCGAGGCGCTGCGTTTGCCAGCACCCGGGGAGATGGTGCATTTAAGCCCGGCCTTTAATCCTCCGGTATTAAAGGGCCTCAAAGTGCATCCCCAGAATCCTTTTCGGTTTGATTTTATTCTGGATAGCGGGGATTCGGGCGATAAGCGCTCGGACGCCCCACGTCAAATGTCCCCCGACTTGAAGGCTGAATCGACCCGTCTTATTAAATACTTCCTCGCCGCGATTACCATCCCCGAGAAAGACTTGTGGGTAAACCTTTCGCCGTACGAAAAAGACCGCATCGTGCCCGAGGCTTTCGGCCTGACAGAGATGGGGCGGGACCTCTTGGCGCAGGATTATCTTCTTAAGCAGATAACGGCCAGCCTGATCTATCCGGAAGACGAGACTGGCAGGCAGTTCTGGCAGCGGGTCTATGCCGAAGCGGCCCGGCGCTACGGCACCACCGACGTGCCGGTGGACACCTTCAACAAGGTCTGGATCATGCCGGATAAGGCCGTGGTCTACGAGAATGCCAAGGCGGGGACTGCGTATGTGGCGGAGAGCCGGTTCAAGGTGATGCTCGAGCAGGACTATCTGGCCCTGGAGAAGCATGAGGGTATACAAAGCGCAACCGCCCAAGTCCAAGGGACAAGCCAGCTGGGCAGCGAGATCGTCCGGGAAGTGGTCATTCCTGAACTTACCCGGGAAGTCAACGAGAACCGGAACTTCATTCAGCTGCGGCAGGTCTATAACAGTCTGATCCTGGCGACGTGGTACAAGAAGAAGATCAGGGACAGTATTTTAAGCCAGGTTTATGCTGATCAGAACAAGGTGTCGGGGGTCAATATCGACGATCCGGACGAGAAGGAGAAGATCTATCAGCGGTATCTACAGGCGTTTGAGAAAGGCGTGTTCAATTATATTAAAGAAGAAAAAGATGTTATCTCCGAGGAGCCCATGCCCAGGAAGTATTTCTCCGGAGGGATCACTACGGTCACGCTGGGGGCGGACATCGAGATCAAAGAGGCGGACCGCGCCATGCTTTCGGCGGTCGGCCTGGATACCGGCAGGCTGATGAGCGTGCGGGCGATGGCGGTTAATTCCGGCCTGACAAAGCCGGCTGTCCGGAATGGGCAGCGGTCCAAAGAGACCCCTAAAGCAGTTAGCTCGGCGGACCAGGCCATGCAGGGCGAGGGCCATAAAGATGCTTCTAGTCAGCCGGAAGGCGTGCCCGATATGGACCGCGCGCGGGAAGAGATGGTTCAGATCAAGGCAATGGTGCGGACTGAACGCACCGGGTTCGTTCGCAGTTCCAGATTTGCCGGGATCGATTTTCACGGCTCACGGTTAGATCCGGATCATGAGCGTAGTGTTTGGCGGAAGGAGTATTTTGGTTCCCCAGATGAATTTTATTTACCGGATTATCATAATCGTCCCAATATTTATGATGAGCCTGGGTCTCAGGAAGTTGATCTCAGGGAGCCGTCTGTCAGGAGCATGTTGGAAGAAAAGGATTTTCTAATGCTCTGGCCGATCATACAACAAGCCCTGCATCCACGGTTCAGGCGAGCTTCGAACCCGGAGCATGGCGCAAAGATAGATGATGGCGGAGATGCTGTTATTTTTAGTCATAGATCCGATCCCAGTCGATCTTATAAAGTTTTTAAGTTTAGAGGGTATGTAGATTCTGCTAATAAGAACATTACCAATGGTAACGAGGAGCTGATGTTCTTAACATACTTGAACAATAAGAATGTGACAGGCGTTCCCAGGATCGTCGATTGGGGAATAAGACCGGAGGTCGGTGATGTCTGGTTGGAACTGGAAGGTATCGCAGAAGCCCAAGGTATTCTGGACAAAAGGTCCAAATTATCAGGCATTTGGCAGGGTTTGAGTCTGGCGCAGCGTCTGGATGCCATAGTTCAGGCCGCTCATGTCCTTAGCGTGGCGCACCAATTGGGCATCAGCCATAACGAGGTGAAGCCCCAGAATCTTCTGATTAATCCTCAAGGCGAATTGCTGGTGATCGATTGGAACGGGGCCACGTTGTTTGGAGAAGCGGTAGGGACGAAGACTCGGGATTTTGGTGTGCCGGAGGCCAGAACGCAAGAACGGTCGGATGTTTATCAGTTGGGTAAGACTATTTTGATCAGTATCCTGGGGGTCATCCCCCGGTCTATATTCTCTATGCTTGACCGGAAGGAGGGTGAGGCCATTGTTGATGACTTGATTAAAAAGAAAGTTTTGGATGCGTTCCCTTCAGACATGGTTTTTTTAAGACCCAAGGGTGCCGGGACGGTGAGCATGCCATCGGAGTTGCAGAAAGATGAGCTCTCGGCGATAAGGGAACTTTTGCAGCAGCCTTCTTTATTAGGACTGAATTTCAAGAATAAAGAGGTGGCCTCCTTGGTTGATCTTTGCAAGCTGATGATCTCGGAGGATCCTAATAAACGGCCGTCGATGCAAGCTTCGGCTGATCATCTGCGAGCAATTGCACAACGGATCGCCGATCCGGGTGCAAATCAGCAGGGACCGATAGTAAATATGCTGATGGGCAAGATCCCTTTTATATCTAGGATCAATACGATCATGTTAAAGGCTGTTGACAGGGTCAAGGCTGCAGTTGGGCAAGACAGCGCCATGTCCGTTAATGCTGTAGACAAGTCTGGCTCCAGTGCAAGGCGTGAAGCAAGAGATAGAGTGCGGGCATTCAGGCTCTGGGCAGAGGAGCATCGCGGGCAGACGGTAAAAGATTCGAGGATAGAGTTGGCGCAGCGGTTTGGAGTGTCTGTGACTACAGTTCGCAAGATCATAATCAAATATAATATTATTACGGATAGTGATAGATTCAAGGCAGAGAGGAAGCTGGTTGAATGGGCAGAGCTCCATCGCGGGCAGACGGTCCCGGAGACCCTGCAAGAATTGGCTGATAAGTTCGGGTTGCCGAGAACAACGGTGCAGCTGATTGTTAAGGCATATGAAATAATCACGGCCGGCAATAAGTCAGAGGCAATAAAGGCTTTGATGGCCTGGGCGGAGCCGCGCTGCGGCGGGCATGTCGCGGAGACACTGCAATCGCTGGCCGATCGCTTCGGATTATCTTCAGACACGGTGGGCGAGCTTTTATATAATAAATACGGGATCGTAACTGCCGGTCTGACAGGGGAAAGATTAATGAAAAGGATCGCTATACTGCTGGAAGGTGCAGATAAAATGTTATTATTGCGTATCCAGAAGAGATTGTCTGAAAAAGGCTATACAGTGCTGGCCGTGGTTCGTGGCATAAAAGCAATGCGGGAAGAGCTCAAGGCCCAACCGCGGATCAACTTCGTTATTTCAGAAGGTGAGGTGGATAAAGAAACACTGGTACAGCGTAGATTTATTAATTTGGGTGATTTTCTGGATAAGAATGAATCATTGAACGGAAGACGGGAAGCGTTCTTTAATAAGGTGGATGCCGTGGCGCAAGAGGACAGGGCCCAGGTATCAGATATCGACGGCGGTATTGACCTGACAGCGGCCCAGATAGACCTGCAGGCCCGGGAGTTGGGCGGTTCGATCCAGTTCCGCTTGGACCCTGCAATGCTGCAACAGTTCAAGGACGCTCCGGGTTTTGTCCCGGTGGTAGTCAATATTCAGCCCATGTCCGACCTGGATCTTTGGATGGGCGTCAAAGATGTGCCGGCGCAATAGATATAAGTGTTGACCTTTAGACCCCCGGGGAGTCTAGGGGATTCCAGGGATTTTATCGGAAACATAAAGAAAGGCGTTGCGGTGGGTTCTTTAAGCGGCCCCATACTTCTTGCCGCCGACGAGCGGCAGAACATATTCGATGTCCCCGGCCACCTGGCCTGCGGCCAGTCGGGGAAAGAAGTGTCGGTGCTTAAGGCAGAGGAGCTGATCCCGTTGCCGGCTGGGAGCAACGTCTTCTTCCTGCCGGACCGCTTTCCGATAGCGTTTAACGTGAAAAGCCAGGCCCTGGAAGAATTGCCGGAGCTCTATCCGGTGGCGGCTTTCGTGGCGACCGGCCATACCCAGCTTGCTACCGCGGCCTTCCGGGAACGCCGGGGCGCAAAGATGCTTCCGCTTTTCTCCTATGCACCGGTTGCGCTCTGGCGCGGAAAATATTATGTCCCGGCGGTGAGGGTAGACGCCCGTCGGAATCATGACCTGAGCGGCCTCGACCGGCCTCTTTTACAGGATAAGATCAAGCCTTTCCGCCGGACCCGGAACCGCCTGATCCAGCATCTTATCGGTTGTGCCTGTGTCAATTCCTGCCCCAACGCCATCAATTTCTTTCTCGGACGGCTGGAAGCGCCGCTGCCGGTCTCGCCGGCCTGTAACGCGCGCTGCCTGGGATGCATATCGCTGCAGCCCAAAGGCTCTTGCCCGGCGACACAGCCGCGGCTGAACTTTGTCCCCACTGCCGAGGAGATCGCCGAGGTGGCGATCATCCACATCGGACGCGCCCGTCAGCCGGTCGTCAGTTTCGGCCAGGGCTGCGAGGGGGAGCCCCTGATGCAGGCGAAGGTCATTGCGGAAGCTATCCGACGGATCCGGGCCGGCACGGTGCGCGGAACCATCCATATGAACACCAATGCCGGTCTTACCGACGGTATCGAGGCGGTATGCCGGGACGGGCTGGACAGTCTGCGGGTGAGCCTGAACAGCGCGCGGCCTGAGCTCTATGAGCGCTACTATTCGCCGCGGGGTTACAGTTTCGACGATGTCCGCCGTTCCATTCTGTTGGCTAAACGTCTGGGCAAGTTCGTGTCGCTCAATTATCTCGTCATGCCGGGGCTGACGGACCAGGAGGCAGAGTTCCGTGCCTTCCGCTGCTTGGTCAAAGAGACGGGTGTGGACATGGTGCAGTGGCGCAATCTGAATTACGATCCCCGGCGGTATTTCGACCGGATGCAGGAACCCAAGGGCGGGCGGTTGCTGGGCGTCGCTAACGTGATCGCCCGTCTGCGCGCCGAGTTCCCCGGGCTTCGGCACGGCTATTTCAATCTGCCCAGGGAGATCTACGGGAGCACAAGTCTTTAAGGTCTCTAAGGTCGGTAAGGTCTGGGGGGCGGAAGCGGGCAGTGATGCCTACGGTGGGACGATAGACGTAAGACGTCAAACGTTTCACGTCCAACCCGTAGTAACACCGGCGCCCATTCTTGCTCGCTTAGACAGCAGCAGGGAGATGGATGCCAGATTAGGCATGGTGAATATGTTGAATAAAAAAGACCGCATTAAATTGTTTGTCGCGTTGCTTCTGCCGCAGGCCGTGGGCCTGGTGGGCGGGCTCGTGACCGCGCCGGCTGTCCGGCAGTGGTATCAATTTCTGCACAAGCCGGCCTTCAATCCTCCCGACGGAGTCTTCGCGCCGGTCTGGTTTGTCCTGTATATTCTGATGGGCTGGGCGTCTTTTCTTGTCTGGACCCGGGCCGCACGGCCGTTCCTTTTTCGTCTGTATCTGGTGCATCTGGCGGTTAACCTGCTGTGGAGCGTGCTCTTCTTCGGCCTGCA
>JAAXVU010000118.1 GCA_013335325.1 Candidatus Omnitrophota bacterium
TGGACGCCGCTTTTGTATAACAAGCAGTGCCCGCTATTGCCTTCTGGAGCTGTCAGCCGGGATCAGATGGCCGCACAGGTCAAAGACGGAGGCACGGTGTTTGACTGGATGCAGCAGAACGGGTATTTTGCCGTCGAGGCTGGTAGTCGGGCTGGCTATCTTGCTTACATGCACGAAGGCCGGTTGTCGCGGTTGTTCGAGACATTTCCGGAACAGTTCTCCGATATACACGCAGTCCTTTCTCAGGCGGTCTCTTTTCCATACGGCATGTTGTTCGCGTCTCGGGAAGAGCTCTTTTTCGCCAGATACGGTAAGGCCTTGCGGGATGAAGCGCATACGGCTATACGTTTTATCCGTCGGCAATTGGCGGACACGCCGGACTGTCATGAGATAGGACTGTTTCGGGGAGAGACGGAATATGAGTATCCTTTCTGGGCACTTCTGGATACCTCTAGACACCCTGTGCGGGTGGAGCATCTTTTTGTCGAGAACGTATCCGGACGTCTGCCATACCCGCGTGGCGAACCGCAGCCTTGCCTTATTATCTGGGAGAGTGACGAGGAGGGGCCGAACAAGTTGCGTTATCGCGACCAGGATTTCAGGCGGGCCATGGAAGGACACTGGAAAGTGTACGTGTCTGAGGTTGCGGTGTTGTCAAAATAAAATCAAAGCTTGGGTTGGTTGGCCTGCGCGCAGCGTGATATAATCTCGCGTATTTTAAGAGTGGACGCGCGGGGGCGTGGCAATGGTTATATTTTCTAAAGAGCAAGTTTAGGGCCGGATCTGTTTGTCCGGCCTTTTTTGCGCATACATGGACAGGTCAGGCAGGTTGGGCGCATAACGGGGGAGGCGCAGCATGGCATTATGGCAAAGAGTGGTGATGGTGGTTGTGGTCTTGGCAGTAGTTTTGGCAGGTACGTTCAGCGCCGGTCATATGATAAGGCAAAAGAGGGACGCGGCGGCCCGGAGTCGTCTTAAGGCCATGGCGACTGCCATCAATGTGGACTTCGCCACCATACGCCAGGAGGTGGAACGTCTGGCTGTTTATACCGCGAGCCTCTACGGCGAGCAGGCCCGCCAGGCCAACCTGGCTGCTGTCGACAAGTCGAAATACCAGCTGGCTGACAACGGTGTTTTGTATAAGCCGCTTAACGACGGTAATTCCGCGGTCTTCGTTTCGGGCAAGGTCCCGGTGGATGATGCCGTAAGAGAGATCATTTATTTTACCGAGTTGCTGGATGGGAAATTCCGTGAGATAGTGCAGAAGTACCCCGAAGCCGTACAGGTTTACTACAACGACAAGAATTCCGGTAATCGTATCTATCCGTTCTTCGACGTGCTGACACAGTACGAGCCGAAGATGGACATCCCGTCTTTTAATTTCTACTATTTGGCCGACGAGAAGCACAATCCCGGTAAAAAGGGCGTCTGGGTCAACGAGCCTTATGTCGACCCGGCGGGCAGGGGCTGGATGGTTTCCGCTATCGCGCCGGTGTATGTCAACGGCGTCCTGGAAGGCGTACCGGGTATCGACGTGACCATCACAGCCATCACCGACCGCTATCTGGCCCAGAGCCTGGTGAACGTGATGATCGTCGACGCAGCCGGGGTGGTTGTGGCCACGCAGGACTACATGGCCAATCTGTTTTCCTTGCCGCCTTTGATAGAACACAAATACCTGGAGACGATCAAGAGCGATACGTATCACGTCGATTATTACAACCTGCTAAAGAACCGTTCCCGGGAAGTTCGGGAGATGGCGGAGAAGGTCATAAAGGGCAAGCAAGGCGTCGCCGAGTTCCAGAACGGCAAGGAACGTTTCCTAATAATGGCCGAACCGATCGCGGAGCTGGATTGGGTTATCCTGGCGGCGGTACGACAGTAGGCGGCGGAGATCCTCAGGCAGGGCGGATAGAGGCGGAAACCGTATGAAAAAAAGATACCTGGCGTTGGTCTTCGGCGTGCTGATGGTGCTGATCGTCGGGCTGGTGGCCAGTTTCCGCTCGCTAACTTTCTATTATCGCGATTCGACTTTTGATTTTTTGCAGAAACAAGCTCGTCTGGTGGGGCGGAACGTGGAAGGCCGGGGCTTCGAGTTTGAAGAAAGCCTGCGGTATGTCGTTACGACTGGACGCCTGGATCGGTTCCTGCATGCTGGTGACGACGACGTCAGTGTCACCGATGTGATCAAGAGGTTCTACGCCAAGCACCAGGACCTGATCGCCTTCATAGAAGTTTATGACGGGGTCAGCAGCCGGACCGTGACGCGAGGCAAGGACAATTATTTCCAGGTATCCTCGGTCAGCCGGAATACGCAACCCCGTTCGCTCGTAAGTCATCCGGAGATAAAGTCCGGCTCCCCGTGGTCTTTCTACATCTTTCCTATTTACAACAGTGCCGGCGAGGTGGTTGCCGATATGCGTATCGCCCTGGACCTGGCCCGAGGCCTCCGGCAGCAGTTGCTGAATTATTACATCGGCCAGGATGCCTGGATATGGTGCCTGGATTCCAGCGGACGGGTGGTTACCGTGCTTTATTCCGGCGGCCGCAACCGCAGTCTGGAAAACTTTCGGGCTACGAACTGGGAGACGATCCGGGAGGATTTGTCGCGGCAGCTGGAAGGTACGCTGGAACATGCCGTCGAGGCGGGTGGCCAGGTGAGGGTGCTGTCCGCCTATTATCCCGTGTCGCTATTCGGGATGGAAATGGGGGTCGTGCTTTCCATGAGCCGGGAGGTTCTCTTCGGCGTGGTGGCATTCCGTATCGCGGTGATCAGTATCTTTTTTATCGCCATAACTCTTTGGGTCGCCTTGGTCTTTTCGGTGGCGATATTTCGTATACGGACGGCTGAAAAGAAGCTGGCGGAGAGCGAGGAGCGCTGGCAATTCGCTCTTGAGGGCAGCGGTGACGGAGTATGGGACTGGGACTTTGCCACCAACCAGGTCTTCTTCTCCAGGAAGTGGAAAGGCATGCTGGGATACGAGGACGATGAGTTGCGAAATGAGTTTAGCGAGTGGGCAGGGCGGGTCCACCCCGACGATCTTGAGCGGACAATGCGGGACGTGGAGCTGTACAAGACCGGCAAAACGCCTGTATACGTGAACGAACACCGAGTCCTGGCCAAGGACGGCACGTACAGGCATATTCTGGCGCGAGGCATTGTTATACGTTCTGTCCATAACGGACAGCCTTACCGGATGGTTGGAACGCACACCGATATCACCGAGATCAAGAAGGCGGCCGAAGCGCTTAAGTCAGCCAAAGAACAGGCGGAAAAGGCCCTGGCGGTGAAAGACGAGTTCACTTCCACCGTGTCGCATGAGCTGCGCACACCTTTGGCGGCCATGAAATCTTCCATCGACATATTGTATAGCGAAGTCCCAGGCCAGCTTGCGGAAGAGCAGAAACTGTTCCTCCGGCGGGTTAAATCTAACATTGACCGGCTGGCCCGGCTTATTAACGAGGTGCTGGATCTCTCCAAGCTGGAATCGGGCAGGATGGTGATGAACCGGGCGCCGCTTAGGGCAGAGGCCCTGGTGCAGGAGGTGGTGGAGGCTCAGAGCGTTTATATCCGTAACAAGGGGCTCTACATCGATACTGTGCTGGGAGAGAGTTTGCCAACGTTACTGGCCGACCGGGATCGGCTGATACAGGTCTTAAACAACTTGATAAACAATGCCCTGAAGTTTACGTCCGAGGGCGGCATAACCGTCGGGGTATCCGCAGAAGACGCCAAAGGCCTGACTTTCTTCGTCAGGGACACCGGCATCGGTATCCGTGCGGAAGACACGGCCAAACTTTTTGAGAAGTTTTACCAGGTCGGCGGTGCCAGTCGTCAGGTCGGAGGCACAGGGCTGGGGCTGGCTATATCCAGGGAGATCGTGACGCGCCACGGCGGCAAGATCTGGGTGGAGTCTGAATACGGCAAAGGTAGTGTCTTTTTCTTTACCATACCGCTGGCCGGCAAGGCAAAGGTTTGGTTGGCGGAGGAGGATCGGGAGGCGCAGGAAGCTGTCCGGCGTATTCTCGAAGAGAGTGGCCTGTACGAGGTGTGCATAGTGTCTAACGGTGGCCCGGACTGGCAAAAGCCGGATCCGGACCTGCGGATGCTGATGATCGGTATCGACATGATGGATCAAAATGCCCTGGTCATCTGCCGCGAGCTTCGCAATGACCCGGCCTGGTCGCATGTCAGGATGCTGGTTTTATCGGCCAGCGGTTCCGGTCAGGATGAGCAGGCATTTCGGCAGGCCGGAGTTGACGAAGCCATAAGCAAGCCAGTTGATCCCGCGGACCTGTTGAGCAAGCTGGCGCGATTAATAGGATAGCTGGTGGCTGTTTGCCAGAATAGCGGAACGCGCGTAAGCCCGGTTGGCAATAGCCGCCTTTATCGCCGCTGTTTTTTTCGCCCCTCGCGTTGACAAACGGCAGGGGGTCACGTATAGTAAAATAAAATTCTCAACGGAAGAAACCATATGCGATTTGAACGGGCATCGAACAAGCATCTCGGTGAGCTTCTGGTAGAGCGGGGCAGTGTCACGCGCGACCAGCTTAATGAGGCCTTGGAATATCAGAAGAAGACCCCAGGCATCCTCCTGGGTGAAGTCCTGGTGATGTTGCATTATGCCACCGAGGAAGACATCGCGCAGGCCCTTACCTGTCAATACGGCTTTCCCTTCCTGCCGCTGGCTAACTACGAGATAGAAAAGGAAGTCCTGGCAATGGTCCCGCTCAACCTTTGCGAGCAGTTCTGTCTGATACCTGTCGACAGGATCGGCAAAAGCTTGACGTTGGCGATGGCTAACCCCCTGAACGTTAAGGCCATGGAGGACGTGGAGCTTTTGACCGGCTGCGCGGTACAGGCCTTTGTCAGCCCCCCGCGGGATATCAAGGAAGCCATTAAAAGGTATTACGGAAACGCCTAATGTCGACGATCAAGGAACGCATAAAAGCTATCCTTATCCGCGACCAAATGCTGAAGTCAGAAGACTTGGACCGGGCCCTGGAAGAGCAGAAGCGGTCCGGCGGCGAGCTGTCGCGGATACTAGTACGTATGGGTTTGCTTGACGAGGAGCAGCTGGCGTCCCTCTTAAGCGAGGGTTTCCAGCTGCCGGTCCTCAACGTGGCCCGCATGAAGATAGACCCGTCGGTGGTCAACATGATTCCGGCGGAAGTTCTCCGCAAATACCAGATCCTTCCGGTCTCCCGCCTGGGTGAGAACCTGACGGTGGCGATGGCCGACCCGTTGAACATCTTTGTTATCGATAATGTCAAGGCCCTGACGGGCCTTACCATCATTCCCGTCGTAGGACGCTCCAAGGACATTCTGGAGGCCATCGACGTCTACGCTGCTCCCAAGACCGAAGACTCCTTTGAGAAGATCATGCAGGACATGAAGGGGGCGGAAGAGGTGGAGTTGGTCAGCGAAGGGACTGACAAGCTGGACGCCCGGGAGATCGAGCATCTGACCCAGGAAGCCCCGATCATCCGTCTTACTAATACCATTATCCGTCAGGCGGTCCTAGCGAAGGCGAGCGACGTATTTGTCGAGCCCATGGAGAAGACCCTGCGCATCCGTTATCGGGTCGACGGAGTATTGCGGGAGATCGACCGCATGTCTAAGGCTTTGCATTTTCCTATCGTGTCCCGTATCAAGGTCATCTCGAATCTAGACATCTCCGAGCACCGCCTTCCACAGGACGGCCGTTTTCAGCTACTTATAGAAGGTTCGCGCGAGGTTGACTTCCGCGTCAATGTCCTGCCGACGGCCTACGGTGAGAAGATCGTGTTGCGTGTACTGGACAAAAACCTGGAGCGGGTGGACATTGGCCGGCTCGGTTTCGAGCCTAAACCGCTGGAGCGCCTCAAGGAATGCTGCCTGCGGCCGCACGGCATGGTCCTGGTGTGCGGACCGACGGGGAGCGGCAAGACCACTACGCTTTATTCAATATTGAAATTTATAGATTCTCCCGGCAAGAATATCGTGACTGTGGAAGATCCGGTCGAGTACCAGATGAAGGGCTTAAACCAGGTCAACATACGTTTTGAGGTGGGGCTGACGTTCACCGCCACTCTGCGCTCGATATTGCGGCAGGATCCCGACGTTATCATGATAGGTGAAGTCCGCGACTCCGAGACGCTGGACATAGCGGTGAAGGCGGCCTTGACCGGGCATCTGGTCTTAAGCTCGCTTCACACCACTACTGCGGCCGGTTCGATCGTGCGCATGATGAACATGGGCATAGAGCCTTTCCTGATCTGTTCGTCGGTGAACTGTTTTGTGGCTCAGCGGCTTTTACGGCGCGTTTGTCCGCATTGCAAGCAGGAGGTCCGAGTTCCGGATGTGCTTTTCGAAAAGCTGGCTATCCGCCGGGTATTGCCCGACAAAGACAATTTGTTCTGGAAGGGCAATGGTTGCAACCGCTGCCTGAACTCGGGTTACATCGGCCGCATCGGCATTACCGAGCTCTTGGTGATATCGCCTGGTATCAAACGACTGGTGTTGTCTCGCGCCGGCGAGTTGCAGATAAAGGCCCTGG
>JAAXVU010000219.1 GCA_013335325.1 Candidatus Omnitrophota bacterium
GAAGTGTACAAAGGTTAGTAAGAAGGCCAACGCGGCCAGTATCGCCAGGGTGATCCAGAGCCATTTGCCGCCAGCGGAGCGCATGGACCCCAGTGCCCCTTGCGAGGCGCGGTTAAGCGAATTGCCGCAGAAGTGGCACAACAGCGCGTCTTCGTCGTAGATCGGATTCTTGCAATGTGGACACTGGATCTCGGACATGGGCGATATATTAGCACAAAAGGCCGGGATTCTGAAGTGTACGCGCGCGCTGGGGCGCTTAGATTTGCTTAAGCCAGGGACGGAGGACAGGCGTTAGGCATGATGCAGGCGAAGGTTGGATCTGACCGGCAAGAATTTTCGACTCGCCGGAGCGTAGAACAGAAATTGTACCGAAGGCGTTGTCTGTCTGGACGCTCGCAAGTACGTCGAATATGCTTATCCCATCTTCGCTTCCCCTGGCGAACCAGTCTGCAACCCGGGAGGAAGCATGGCCAGCCGTAAACGGTCCAACAAAAACATCAGTATCGAAAAGATGGTGGAGCCCAAAATACTTGTTGTCCGCGGGCAGCG
Organism: Candidatus Omnitrophota bacterium; assembly: GCA_013335325.1. Classification (GTDB taxonomy): domain Bacteria; phylum Omnitrophota; class Gorgyraeia; order Zapsychrales; family Fredricksoniimonadaceae; genus JAAXVU01. The sequence goes on from JAAXVU010000219.1 coordinate 550, forward strand.
GGTGATACTCGACGCCGATCTGGCGGCTATCTACGGGGTCGCGACCAGGCGTTTTAACGAACAAGTCCGACGGAACCGCAACCGGTTCCCGGATGATTTTATGTTCCGTCTGACCGGCCTTGAGGCGAGAGCATTATTTGGTTCAAGGTCGCAAATTGCGACCTTGAAGCGGGGACAGAATTTGAAGTATCTTCCTTATGCGTTTACCGAGGAGGGAGCGGTGATGGCCGCTAATATACTCAAAAGTCCATCGGCGGTCAGGATGAGCATATTCGTGGTCCGGGCATTCTTAAGGATGAGGGGTTTGATCTCGAGCGGCAAGGATCTGGCTCGGGAGTTTGCCAGTCTGGAGAAGAAACTGACCGGTCGTTTGAACGATCATGAAGCCGCGATCGTGGACATTTTGAAACGCATCATGACTTTGATCGACCCGCCGCCGGCTCCACCTGCTTTGCCCAAACGGCAGATAGGATCTCACGTTGGCTGAACGGTTTTGGGCTTTCGGGCAGTGGTGCGGCGGGCGCTCTGCAAAGCCCCAGTAAGGCCTTGTTCCCGCTTGCCTTTTGCCGCCGGGTGTTTTAATATGTCCCAATCATGCAGATAATAATTAACGGTCAGGAAAGAATTTTGCCGGACGGGACCAGTTTGTCGCAAGCGGTAGCGCAGTGCGCCAAGCGTCCGGAGCTGGTCATCGTCGAGCTTAACGGCAAGATTGTGGAGCGCAAGGCGTGGCCCGATACCGCGCTGGCCGCCGGCGACCGTGTCGAATTGGTGACTTTTGTCGGCGGTGGATAGTGGTATAAGGAGCCCAATGTCAGTGCAGACATTCGTGGAAAAGCAGGAAGACAGTCTGGCGCGCAGTATTTTCAGCGTCTCCGCCACCATGGTCGGAGTTTGCTTCACTGTTATCGGCATCCTTAATCTGATGATCGACACCACCAGGAAGGTGACATTCGTGGATGACCTGACCGCCTGGGACGCGCTTTTCTTTATGGGCGCGTGCATCGTCTCCTATGTGGCGATGAAGACGCCCGAGCGCAAGCGACGGCTGAAGCTGGAAAAGACGGCGGACATCGTCTTCCTGCTGGGCCTGGGCCTGATGGCGCTCATCGGTTTCTTTATCGTCTATGATATTAATCTGTACTGGCACAAGATTTAAGGCCCGCGGGGCGAGAGGCTAAAAACATGCACTACAAGATGGTCCCGGTCAATAAAAAGAGCGATATCCCGGCAAAATACCGTCGGACACCTTTTGCCGACCTCCTGGAGTACCACAACCTGGACCGTAGTTTCGAGCGCTACGAACAGGCCCGACTGCTTATCGGCATGTGCATGGATAACCGCAAGCATCTGCACATGCCGGACAATTTCGCTTTCATCATCCGCTCAGGCGGGGCGAACCTGCGCTACAGCGAGTTTAAGGTGTCGTACGCGATCGCTGT
>JAAXVU010000119.1 GCA_013335325.1 Candidatus Omnitrophota bacterium
CGTGCAGACGATCGGCTCACCGCGGATGTTAAAAGACGTGTTGATAATGACCGGGCAGCCGGTCTTTTTGTGAAAAGCCTCAATGGTCTTGTGGTAGAAGCCGTTGCGCTCGGGACTGACGGTCTGCACGCGCGCCGAATAGTCGACGTGAGTGATGGCCGGCACCGTCGAGCGCCGTATCTTGAGTCTGGCCAGGCCGGTCAAGGCAGTGTCGCGCGAGGCAGGGTCGACCTGTTTTTCCTGGACGGGACCGACCATCAGCATGTACGGGCTGTCGTACGGCAGGTCCACGTAATCCTGCATCTGTTCTACCAGCATGCTTGGCGCGAAAGGACGGAACGACTCGCGGAACTTGATACGCACGTTCATCTCTTCCTGCATCCTGGTGGAACGGGCGTCGCCGATGATACTGCGCGCCCCCAAGGCCCGCGGACCGAACTCCATGCGGCCCTGCACGTAGCCTATGACCTTTTCGGAAGCGATGAGCTCGGCCACTCTTTCGTGGACCTTGTCTCCGTCCAGCCGCTCGTAGGGCACCTGCTTGGCGCGAAGAAAAGCCTCGATCGCCTCGGCGGAATAACCCGGACCGAGATACGAGCCGCGCTGGAAGTCGTGAACATCGTCGGCAGCCCGCTTGTTATCCAAATACTGATACCAGACGAACAAAGCGGCACCCAGAGCACCGCCGGCGTCACCGGCCGCCGGCTGTATCCAGATCTTGTCGAATATGCCTGCGCGGGCGATCTTGCCGTTCCCGACGCAATTCAGCGCTACGCCGCCGGCCAGGCACAGATATTTCTTGCCCGTAACCTGGCGGACATGCCGCGCGGTCTTGATCATTATTTCTTCGGTGACTTCCTGGATGGACTTGGCCACGTCCATATCGAACTGCGTGACCGGCGTCTCCGGCTTGCGCGGGCCGCGGCCGAACAAGCGATGGAAGCGGCCGTTGGTCATAGTCAGGCCCACGCAATAATTGAAGTAGGACATGTTGAGACGGAACGAACCGTCTTCCTTAAGATCCACCAGCTCGCGCCGGATAAGGTCGGCATATTTTGGTTCGCCGTAAGGCGCCAGGCCCATCAGCTTGTACTCGCCGGAATTGACCCGGAACCCGCAGTAATACGTAAAGGCCGAATACAACAGTCCCAGCGAATGCGGGAAACGGATCTCGCCATCCAGTCGGATGCGGTTGCCCTCCCCGACGCCGTAGCTCGTGGTGGCCCACTCTCCCACGCCATCCATGGTCAGGATCGCCGCCTCCTTAAATGGCGAAGGGAAGAACGCCGAAGCCGCGTGCGACTCGTGGTGCTCGGCAAACAGGATATCGCCGTCCCAGCCGAGCGCAGTGGCCAAAGTATCTTTCAGAAAGATCTTTTCCTTGAGCCACACCGGCATGGCCTTCAGGAACGAAAGCAAGCCCGCCGGAGCATAATTCAGGTAAGTAAGAAGAAGCCGTTCCAGCTTGAGGAAGGGCTTATCGTAGAACACGACATGCGTCACGTCTTTGATAGTGATCCCGGCTTCGCTCAGGCAATACGCAACCGCCTCTTTCGGGAAACCGGCGTCGTGCTTCTTGCGGGTGAACCGCTCTTCCTGAGCCGCCGCGACGATCTCGCCGTCTCTCACCAGCGCCGCCGCGCTGTCGTGATAATAGGCCGATATCCCCAAAATGCAGACACTCTTGTTTTCAGACATGAACAGTTTCCATTATGTTATCTTACCAACTACAGATTGATAGACAGCCAAGGTCTCCATGGCCATCTTTTCCCAGCTGAACGACTTGTTACGTTCGTAACCTTTCTCTATCAAAGCCCGACGCTGTTCCGGGTCGTCCCACAGTTTGCGCAAGGCCTCTGAGAGGCCGTCGGGATCGTACGGGTCGATCAGAACCGCGGCATCCTGCGCGATCTCGGGGATCGATCCGCGACCGTTGGCGATGACCGGCACTCCGCAGGCAAAAGATTCCGTGACCGGCAGACAAAAGCCTTCGTAAAGCGAGGTCACAACCGATATCTCGGCGTGTGAAAGGATGACTTTTAGGGCCTTGTCGGGGATAAAACCCGTCATGATCACCCGCCCTCTGATGCCGAGCATATCCATCTTCCTCAGCACCCGCTCGTAGAAACCTTCGTATTTCATTATGCTGCCGGTAAAAACCAGATACACATCCGCTGCCACATGCCGACGGAACTGTGCGAAACCTTCCAGAATAAAGTCCGGATGCCGGCGTTTCTGGTTAAGCCCCGACATATTAACCACATATCGCTTGTCCAGCAAGTGGTACTTATCCAAAATCTCGCGTTCCTCTTCCGGCGTGATCGGTCCTTCATAAATATCATCAGCGCCGAGATGCGCCGCCATGACCTGCTTGTCCGAAATATGACACAGCCGCACGATGTCTTTCTTGCTGCACTCCGAAATGGTGACCACCTTACGCGCTATCCGGGTCCACAACAGGTTGCGGACCTTGTAGCGCAATTCCTTGAACCGGCTGGTAAACAAGCCCTTCACGACCCAGGGGATCAAATCCAGGATAGTCACCACTGTCGGACAAGGCGGCAGGAATACCGGTCCGTCCGCGTTGAACGGCTGATGGAATACGTCGATCCGGTTCTGCTTTAGAAGCTTGGGAATATACCAGGCCGGCCAATGCTTGCGCCGTGACTTCTTCAGCTCCAGCACCACCCGATGCACCTGCGGGTGGTTCAGGAACGGTTCATAGTCCACACAGATCTTCTCAGGGGCAAAGAGGAATACCTCAATATGCGGCCGCAACTTCACCAACTGCTGAACCAGCCGGCACAAATAATTGGCGGTACCGCACTTCTCCCCGGTCAAAACCCTGGCATCAAAGCCTATCCTCACGCTGCACCTCCTGCAAGCCTGTCTCTCCACCAAAGCACCATGTCCTCCAGGGACCGGTCCAGCTCGTATCCCCCACGGAAACCAAGGCTCGCCAGTCTGGAGCCGTCCCCGATGATCACGGGATTGTCGGCCGGCCGGATAAGCTCCGGCGCGACATTGTAGACGGACGCTATACCAAGCCGGCCGCAAACCCTATCCAGCAGTTCGCGCAAAGACACGCCCCGCCCGCTACATACATTATAGATCTCTCCTGCCACACCACGATCTAAAATGATTTCATAAGCCCGCACAACATCTCGGACATCTACAAAGTCCCGAACTATGTCGAGGTTGCCGCAGGTTATCGCCGGACGCTTGCCCAGCGCAACTTCCACCGCCTGGCGGACGAAAGAGCTGACGACAAAACGGTCGGTCTGGCCGGGACCCAGATGGTTAAACGAACGCGTACAGACAATGTCCAGGCCGTAACCTGCGCTATAAACCCGGGACAGCTGCTCCTGAGCCACGCGTGCGACCGCATAGGGGCTGATCGGATTGGCGGGCCGGTCCTCGCGTAAAGGCATATCGGCCGCGGCCACCGGTCCGTATTCCTCCGAAGATCCCACCGACAGGATACGACAAGGTATCTGGCAGGCCCGCACCGTATCGACCAGATTTAAGAAAATATTAGTATTATTGACGAAGCATTCCAACGGCTGCTGCCAGCTGACCCCCACGGAACTGGCAGACGCCAGGTGGATGATCCGCTCTGGCCGCACCCGCTCCAGGACCGCCTGCAGCGCCGGACGGTCCATGAGCGACAACTGATGGAAAGCAATATCCCGCCCGACTTCCCGGGCCGGCGCGACTGCATCCAGGCCGGTCACTGCATGTCCCTGCGACACCAGCCGCCCTACCAGATGAGCGCCGACAAAACCGGATATTCCGGTTATCAGATATACCATCCCGTCCACCTATCGTTCCAATTTACCGGCCCTGTCGGCCTGTTCCCAGATCTTCATCCAGCGTAGCTGCGGGCCGATGGTATTCAACACACACCAGACCAGTCCGGCGGTACCATCCCGGTATCCCTGCTTGCGGACATAAAGTTTCCAGAACCTTTTCAGGGACTTCCAGGTGAGCTCGCGAAAGATATCCCGTTCACAGACAGTCGCGTGCTCCCGGCAATACAGATCCGCCTCGGTCTCCGTGTAGCGTAAGCCCTTTAGAACCAGCTCCTCGACCCGCTCCGCCGGAAAGTGCCAGACCTCCAGATCGACGTCTAACGCTGCGCCATCCAATTTCAGCCGCTCGTGCACCGCCTCTTCGTAACGTCCCCGTCCCTTGCGGTACAACCGAAGCATACCGCCGTCGCGGGCGCAATAGCGTAGCGGACGACCGACAAAATGATTCAGCCGGCGGAAGGCAAAGCCGTCGTAGCGTCCCTCGGCCGTCAGTTCCTTGATCTTCTGCATAGTGGTCTCCGGAAACACCTCGTCTGCATCCATCTGCAGGATCCACTCACCGGAAGCGCTGTCGGCCCCGGCGTTGCGCTGGGCCGCGAAGTCACCGGTCAACCGTCGGCTTAACACCTTGGCCCCGAAATCCCGCGCGGCCAGCTCGCCGGTCCGGTCTGTCGACATGTCGTCGACCACCACGATCTCGTCGACAAAAGGTCGGACAGAGCGCAAGGCCGTGCCTATACGACTCTCTTCATTCCTGGTAATGACCACTACTGAAATGCTGGACATCGGGGCTCTCGGTCTCCGCCGTTATTTCTCAAAGAATTGCTGGGCGCTCTCCAGGACTTCCCGAACCGCTATGTCCTCCAGCCGGAACCTCTGCAGCACCACGTGTCTTTCGCCCCAAGGACCCCAGCGGTCGGGGGTCTTGCCCGGAATATCGTTGCGGAATAGAGCGACCACCGGAGTCTGCACCGCGCAGGCCAGATGCATCGGACCGCTGTCGCCGGAAATAAGGCACCGGCACTGGCTCAGGATAGCGGCCGCTTCCAGCAAGGTAGTCTGTCCCTTCAGATCGATCACATACGGATGCTCGCTCAGGTTGATCTCGCGATGCCAGCGCTCGGGCCGGCCCAGGATCAGGATGCGTCCTTCAAAATTCCTCGCCAGGGCAGCGATCAGCTTTTCGAAATTCTCCAGCGGCCACTGTTTTACGGCGTCGCTCGTCCAGGGATGCACCGCCACGATGCCTTTAGAGAAGTCCAGACGAAACTTGCTGCGGACCGCGGCCCTCATTGCCTCGTCGATATTGAGCATAAGCGACTTGTCTTGTGTCCTGGCCCCCATCAACGCCACAAGATCCAGGTTATTCTCCACCTCATGCCGTATAAGACGGTTGCGGCCCTCCGGCATCTGGTGGTTCAGCATGAAACAATGCTTGCAGGAATAACCGTAACGATTGGGTATGCCGGCCCAGAAAATAAAATGGTGCGAATGGCGCAAAGGGTTCAGCACAACGGCGGCATCGTACTTCTCCGCCTGTAATTTTCGTATGAGAGCGATCTCGTTAAAGATCGGCCGCGGCACCGGTGGCCACACCACCACTTTGTCAATAAAAGGCACCACCCGGGCCAGCTCCTCTACCTGAGGCGCCACCACCACGTGTAGTTCAGCCTGTGGATAGGTTTCCTTAATAGCCCGAAAGGCCGGGATATTGAGCAGGAACTCTCCAAAACGGTCATTTCGAAAAGCCAGGATCTTTTTCATGCAGCACCCAGGATGGAAAGTTAAACAAACCAGCGGCGCAACTCGGATACGCCGCCGGTGCTACTGATTGAAATGATAGCTGGCCAACCGGGCGTAGAGCGCGGAGGTCTTCAGCAGCTCTTCGTGTACGCCCTTCTGCACTATGCGACCGCCCTCGATCACCAGGATACAGTCAGCATGGCGTATCGTCGACAACCGGTGTGCCACCACGATGACCGTACGGTTCTTCATCAGGTTGTCCAGCGCCGCCTGTACCATGTATTCCGACTCGGCATCCAGAGCCGATGTGGCCTCGTCCAGAAGCAATATCTTCGGGTCTTTCAGGATCGCCCGGGCTATACAAAGCCGCTGTTTCTGCCCGCCGGAAAGCTTGAAGCCGCGGTCGCCGATCACGGTGTCGAGCCCCTTGGGCATCTTCTGTATGAACTCCAGCGCCAGCGCCTGCCGGGCAGCGTCGAATATTTCCTCGTCCGTCGCGTCCAGCTTGCCGTACTGCAGGTTAGCGCGGATGGTCTCGTTAAAAAGTATCATGTCTTGCGTCACCAGACCGATATGCTGGCGCAACGACTCGATCGTGACACTGCGGATATCCTGGCCGTCGAAGAGCACCCGCCCCTGGTCCGTGTCGTAAAACCGGAGGATCAAATTGATAATGGTCGTCTTACCGCAACCGGTCGGCCCCACCAGCGCGGTGGTCTTGCCGATCGCGAAGTCATGCTCGATCTCGCGCAGGGTCCATTGCTCCTCACCCTTGTTATAACGAAAGGAAACCTTGTCGAACCGGATCATCTTTTTCGGCAGCAGGCATTCCGCCGCGTCGGAGATATTGAAGATCTTGGGCTTCCAGTCGAGTATGTCGTAGATGCGCCGGGAAGAAGCCAGCGCCTGCTGGATAATGCCGTAAACCTGTGTCAATTTC
>JAAXVU010000120.1 GCA_013335325.1 Candidatus Omnitrophota bacterium
GCAAATGCTTTTAACTAGCGAGGTGCCGACCAACCAGCCGGGGCAGTCTCCGGAACAGTTTGTAAAAGGATTGTCCGACGCGCAAGTATTAGCGTTATCCGATGCGATGGTTAGTAACCGGGTCATGGCGCCGATCCTGCAAGTATTGCAGGCCGTCAAGCAGGATGGCGGCGTGATCGATCCGGGTTATCTGAGCATGAGTCTTGATGCGCAGTACGCCCAGCTTATGGGTATTAAATCCATGCCGGATATCAAAGGTCAGCTTATACAGGTTATCTTGGACAAGCAAGCCATTCAGGGTGAGGGCAAGCTGGCGGCGGCCAGCAAGAGTTTGCAGAATCTATCTGCAAACGAGCTGTTGCAGAAGGCGATCGCGGATGGCGTTTCGCAGGAGGCTCTGGCGGGGATCCCTGGCGTAGTCTTTAACAATTACGTAGCAGCATCAGGCCCGAATCAGCGTTTCGGCATGACCAACGACAAGTCATTCGGGACGTTTCAATTAATGCGTTCCTGGGACGCCAAGGGTTCGCCGGATACGTTTGCTTTGTCCGGTACAGGGACATTGTTGGGAGAGCAGACCGGGATCCTGAACGGCCTGAATCGCAATACGGTCACCATGGATCAAGGGATTAACGCCATGTTCGGTAAGGGCTATTCTGCCCAGACGGCTTTATTATTAAAAGGCGGCATGGAACAGATCTTGAAGATGGAGCCCAACGCCTCCGCGGATTTAAGTCTACGCTCCTTTGTTGGTGCGGCAACAGGCATGGCGATGGCGGGCATTGATGGTAAATATATCAATGGCAAGTCTTTTGCCTTTAGCATGGAGACTGCACCGCAAGGCATTCCTGGACTGAATTATTTTGGTTTTGTGGAAACCCGGCAGGATGCGCGTATCGCCAAAGATCCGCGTTTGTTGAAGGCCTTTGCGAAGCACCTGAGCGTGTCAGACAAGGAACTGAGCAGGCGTGTGTCTGATAGTGGGGCGGACGATTTTACCGTAAGACTGATGTTATCCAATAAAGACCTAGGCCCGGCTGATCCAAAGACCGGCGCCTTCTCTATTAATAGTCCCATGACAGTTTTAAGTGCGTTGACCAATCCGCAGACCGGAGAGGTGCTTGGCAGCAAAACAGGCTCGCTGAATGAGGGGACGATGTCTTTTGAGCGTGGTCAGGACGGGCTTATCAAGCTCAACTCCTTTAAGGTAAATGGCCGTCTGAGTGGCGATATCTTGCTGCATCTTAGCAACAATACCGTGACGCCTGTCATGTTAGATGGGTTGGTTGATGGTATAAGCGGTGCGAATGTGGCCAACTTTTTGATCAAAAATGGATATTTAACGCCGGGCCAAAATCATGTTGTACCTGGGAAACAGCTTGGCAAGGATATTGAGGAGGCCTTTGGCGCAGCGGCCGCTATACAGATAGCCGCCATACTGCAGCAAAATCAGATCGGTTCGGCTGGGGCGGGAATGCCGCGCGGCACAGATGCTGTAGCTGGATTGATAGATCCCAACAATCAGTTACTGGAGGCCATCTTCCCGGAAATACGCTCGGTGAGCGCCAATGGCCCGGGCCAGAATCTTATTTTTGCTGGCAATATCGGACAGGGGCAGGCCTTGGGTGCTCAGGCTCCGGAATCTTGGCATTTTGAGGGACTGGGCGTTGCGCCGAGGGCCAGCGTAGCGGTCAAGATGCCGGGCGGCGGGTTTGCGGAATTTCCAATATATGGCGTATCTGGCGGGTTTGATGCTCAGACTGGCTGGTCTGGCAAAGGGGTCAAGCTTTTAAGTTATGCCACCGCGACTACGGTGACTGGCAAGAGACCAAATGGGGAAGGCTGGTCCAATAATCCTATAGATGGCAGCGGGTATGAGCTGGCGGCTGGTTATGTGGCGGGCAAGGGAAAGTTCTTTGTTTTCCATCCTAATCTGGGTGGCAACGGGCAATTCCTGCTGGAAAACGCCAATGGCAAATTGGTCAATGCCAATAATATTGGCGGTTTTGGTGCTGCCAACGTATCGAGTTTCGCTATGCAGGCCGATGGAAGCATGACGCCAGTGGGCAGCGTGACTTTCAACGATCCGACGTCCCGCAATGGCGTCTTGTCTTTTGTGGGCAAGGGCACGGATGTCATAGTCCCGGTGCCGCCCAATCCTTTGGCTGGTAAAGATGCAGATGTCAATGCCGTTCTCATGGGTCAACAGCAGGGCGGAAGTAAACTCACGGCGAAAGAGGCGGCCTGGTCGCTTCCGTCCAGTTTAAATAAAACCAATATGTCGCTCAGTCCTTCCAATGGCGACGCGAACTCGCTTAGTTTTAAGCGTTACGGAACATTGGCATATCACTCCGGACAATTTGAAGTGCAGTTGATGGGCACCGAGTTTGGGCTGACCACCTGGCAGCCTGGTTCGCAGTTGACGCTCAAGAATGATGGTCTGCTGGTGCGCAACGGCAACAACTTGTTTGCACCAGCTGTTAACGAGGATGCTTATACGGTTTCTTTGAACAATGGAGATTTAGGCTCCATTGCTTCGCGGGGACACTTTCTCACTATCAAGTTGCTTCCTAATGGCGGCGCGGCGCGTTGGAATTCACGGACCAATGCCTTTCTGCGGGGACCGATCCAGCTCAATTTCTTTAATCATATGTCCATGATACGCGACGAGGATGGCAATCCCGTCTTAAGTGATGTGACCCTGGTGCCGGGTGATGCAGCGGATGGTTCGTTGTGGCTGGACGGCAGTCTTCTTAAAGGAAGCGCCAGGCTGGTCACGCAGGCGGATGTGGGACAGGGGATCAACGGAGAGTTTTCTCCGGACACCCTGAAATATCTAGGCGTGACCGGCGATACGCGCTCTATTAAATGGGATGCAAACGGCAATCGCATCGGCCAGATGTTCATTGACGGACTGCGACAGGGCAATGATGGTGAGATAGTCCTGACGGCCAAGTATGGATATAGCTTTTTTAATAACGGCAAGGATTTCTTTGTCCGCAAAGAGCCGATTAATTTGAATGGCGGCGGTGGCAATGGCGATCAGGAGAATTTGGGGGCAGCTTCCAGCTATCTCTTTCAGAGATTGGCAAATGGTCAAGGTTTTGTAGTTTCCGGAGGGCAGGCTGACGCCGAGCGGGCGAAAATAGTCGCCAGTGCCCCAGGTGCTTGGCGCAAGAACATGCAAAAGTTGGCTGCCAATAATCCAGAGACATTTTTTGAGTTGGGGTTATCTACCGACAAGGGCTTGACGCCGGCGTTGAAGACGCCCGGTTCTGTGGCATGGGTGGAAGGCACAAATTTTAATCTTAGCTATGACCGGGACGTTGTGTCTGGCGGGCGGAAGGTCGGCCATGCTGCAGAGCAGATGTACGGCTCGCCGGAAGGCGGCATGGGCGCGATCGAATTTGCCGGCGGCGGTATGCCCATGTTTTATGGGCATTGGCGAGCGACTACCAAGGAAAATTCCAGCCTGCCAATAACGTTCCAGGGTGTTTCCGGTTACCAGATCAACCGCCATATTACCGGCTCCAAGGAAAATATCAACGGCGGCACTGAATTGCTGTGGACAGCGGCCAAAGGTTATGGCGCGCTGGTTTCGCCTCACAAGGCGGCTAGCTCTGTCGCCGGATTAGCCAATCCTTTTTCAGAAGTTAGCAAGCAGTGGACCGGAGTGTTGAGCTTCAGTTCGGTCAGCGTTGGCAAGGACGGCACACTGCGTATGAATTTTACCAGCGGCGACATGCTCATACCTCAGGGGCAAGGCGGCGGCACCAGCTCTGCTGGTCCAAAAGTAGGGACGCAGTATGTAACGACCTATGGAGAAAATACGGGTGCGCCGGCCGGGTTCATTGTTCTGTCCTTGAATCAAAAGAAACCTGTATGGTGGACAAATCAGGGTGGCAAGTTGGTGGCTGGTTCTTCTATGAAAATGGTGGGAACCTCCGGTGAATCGTTCGCGATACTTTCGACCAAGGATAATGCGGAAAAAGGCACCCTTCAACTGGTGTCGACGCTCAATTCCCCTGGAACGCACATTACGGCCTATACAGCGCCGTTGGTAACCGGGTCCATTACAACTCCCCAAACTGTTCGTCTATTGAGTGGTGAGACAATGGTTATACCAGTGCTGCAGGCCGCACAGGGCTTAGCTATGCATGTGGAGCAGAGCTTTGTGGATGCCAACGGTAAGACGGTGATTACAGGAAGCAGCAGTCGGGCGCCGACCTTCAAGACGCATAATGCAGACGGATCCGCAAACTGGAATCCCAACGCCCCCTTGACGGCTGACGACAAGATGATCATACAGAAGGGCAAAGGGGTCTTGTTGCCCGACGGCACCGTCAAGTTATTGACGGGCCTGTATGGCTTTAGGGATGGCGATACCAGTCTTATGCAGGTGCAGGGCCTGGTTTTGAATGGCAACAGCGGGCAGGCTTTAAATGGCGTTTATCAAAACGTTAAATGGGCGTTGAACCCCAAGACGAATACCTTGGAAGCCAGGGTCTTGGGTGCCTATATGGTTGGTGCTGATGGTAAAGCGTCGCAGATCAAGCTTATTAATGATCCCGTGGCTACTAGTAAGACGGGCAAGGTGTCCGCCAGGGCCTACAAGTATCTGCCCGGAGCCGCGTATTATACGAATTTGGCTTTGGATAGTAAGGGTAAGAAGTTAAGTGGAGAAGAAATTCTGGCTGCCAAGGCAGGTAAAAAGAATATTGTAGCGCAAGTTTTAACCGTAAAGACCACCATGAATGCAACGGGCGACCTGGTGGACATGAAGCTGACCGGCAAATTGTCCGGGGCTACGATACAAGTGGATCAACAAACGGGCAATTTCTTATTTCTCGTGTTACCGAGAAGCAAGTTGGCTGCAGGTCAGGCGCCTACTTTCTTTCCAGGCATAAGTTGGAAATTTAGTGATAAAACGAATGTAATCCCATTGACTACGGAAGCTGCTGCACAATGGGGGGTAGGCATAGGTCAGGTCAAAGCATTGGATAATTCCAGAGGTGCACAGGTATTGGGCGCGGTTAGTAGTGTTCCTTTATTGGGCGGCGTAAATGGCTGGATAGCGTCCAAGTTAGGCATGGCTCCAGACAATAATACAGTGGCCATCACAAGCCCGGTCAATTATAGAATGAAAACGGCCTATGCTATTGATTCTCAAGGCAATGTATCAACAAAAAATATTATTGATAACAAAGCTGTTTCACCAACTGGTAATGCTCTCATAGCTACTCAAAATTCTTGGATGTCACAGCGCCAGGAAGGAGTGTTTTCTAAAGGAGATAAGCTGGTTAGTCTCTGGAATGATGCTACTAATAGTAGAATTATTTTGAATGCGAATACAGGACAAATAATATCTGGTGTTCAACGTATTAGGCTGAACGATAGGTTTGATGTTATTGTCGACGGTAAGAATGGTATTTTTCAGTATGTTTCTAATGAGAATTTCTTGCCTTATTTGTGGACTAGCCTGACTACATCGAATTATCAGACGCCGCGTGATGGGATACCGGGCGCGTTTGTCTTGAGGAGCTTTGGCGAAGGCGGATCTTGGGCCGCGCCTGCCTTGCGCCAGATGGGAGTGCCCAATGCCATCGCAGATTATCAGCCCATGGTTCTGGATGTAGTGCTTGCTGGCTACACCGTAGCGAAGGTTGCTGGCACCGGAATAGCGGCTTGGCGGACAGCCATGACCGCAGCGGTGACTACGGCGAGTTCGGGTGAAGCAGCGGTCACGGCTTCCATGAGGTTTAGCATGGCCTTGCGGGCCACACCGGTGGCGGCTACCGCTTTTGGCCAAGCGCTCAAGGTTACTGCTGTCAATAGCATTAAGCAGGGCGCACTGTTTGGTGGCGTGACCGGTGCTTATAACGCGGTTCAAGTAGGTAGTCAGACCAATTGGAATATGGGCGCGGTAAACAATGCTTTTGGGGCAGGTTTTAACTCTGGCTTTGCTTCCGGGGTACGTTGGTATTTAGGTTTGAGCGTGTTGGGAGATTTTGCAGCGGCTACGAAGCTCGGGACTGGTTTTGCTAAGGCAGTTAATTGGACGGAGCAGTCGGTCTGGGGTCGATACGCACTGTCCGGAGCCACTGGCATGGGCGTGACGGTCGGTCGCGGTGTTCTGGATTATCAATATAATAATCCGGAGAAATCCGCCTGGAATTATTTTAAGACCAAGAGTTTTTATACTGATGCTGCCATGGGGCTGGCTGGCGGCATGGCTTTGCGCGCAATAGGCATAGCGCCTTTTGCCGAGACCAAACAGCTTAAACTGTTACGTCTGGCATCCAATGATAGCGCAGCCCTCTTTTCTTTAGAGGCTAAGACCATTTCTTCCTCGCTGGTACCGAATGCTTTGGGTTTCGGCGCCGTATCGCTGGCGGATTATTCCCTTGATCATTTGACGTCCAAGGACAAGCAATGGACGCTGGGTGGAGCCGTGGCCAGTTTTAGTTTTGGCGCC
>JAAXVU010000121.1 GCA_013335325.1 Candidatus Omnitrophota bacterium
ATACAGGATTAGGTTTGGACGGTGTGATGATGCTTGTGCGTATGACCCTAACGCGAAGGATTAGATCAAGACGGGGCCTGTCGACCATTGAGTATTTGGGCTTGTTGCTGGTTATAATGGGCCTGTTGGCAGTCTCTGGTCAGTTTGTCCGTAATTTGATCCAGGGATATTTTCGTTCTTCGGGAGAACAGTTGTCTTATTTAAGACAACACGATCCCCATAGAACGCGAGATTGTGTGTGGGATGACCGATTGCTTGTATGGTATTCAGAAAAATGTTTTGAATATTACGCTCGCAGTACTCAGTTGGGGGCGGATGACGTAACGACGATGACGTGTAACCAAAATTTATCTAGCACGTCGTGTGCATATCAATCTTTTGCTCATGCGTGTCCAACTAGTTGTGCTTATGCTGGATGGAAGCAGGGAACCTGCCACTCCCCCTGCGCTTATGTTGCGAATCCTTAATGCGGAGTATTTAGAATAAGACAGAGAGGCGAACGATGCTGAAATTGATGTTAATATTATTTTTATTCTTCCTTTTTGCTTCATTGACAGTCTACGCAGTTATTCCGTTTGTAATCCGCACCTTGTACGAGGTGAATAAAAAGCGAGCGCGTGATTTTGCCCGTGAAATGGACCGCACCATGCTGGAAGACGATATCCGGCGCGTGTCTATGTTGTACGTAATCGGGCCGTTTGCAGTTGGGGGCGGAGGTTTTATTATGTATCATTTCCCCGGATTGGTAGGCGGGGCCATTCTGGGATTTCTTATTCCCAAAACATATGCTGGAATGCTGATGCGCAAGCGTAAAAAGCAATTTGACGATCAGCTGATAGATGCTCTGATGATTATGTCCAGTTCATTTCGCGGAGGCTTGAGTCTTATTCAATCCATGGAAGCTGTGGTCGAAGAAATGCCCGATCCAATTCGTCAAGAATTTGGCATAGTCTTGGGTGAGAACAAGATGGGCGTGTCGTTGGAAGAGGCGATGAGCCGTTTATATAAAAGAATGCCATCTCCGGCCTTGCAACAAATGATAAGCGCTATTTTATTGGCGCGCGAAACTGGCGGCAACTTGCCGGCAATTTTTTCGAGAATTGTTGGGTCTATTCGCGAACGTCGTAAGATTGAGGAAAACTTGCGGGTCCTGACGTTACAGGGAAAAATACAGTCCTTTGTAATGAGCGGGTTGCCGATCGCGTTTTTCTTCTTGGTGCGCGGCACTAATCCAAATTATTTCAATGTTATGCTAACTTCGGACATTGGACGCATACTGGTGGGCGTGTGTCTGTTCTTATGGGTTTTGGGTACGTTTTTTATTATTAAAATTAGTTCCTTTAAGGATTTCTAAGGAGATTCTATGATCATGATACAGTTGTTTTTGGCGCTGCTTTTGATCTTTGTGGCGTGCATGATGCTGATTTTGGCTTTCACGCCTTTTGTGCAGGAGGAGCGTCCTACATTAAAGATGCACGACCTTATGAGTGATATAGATGTGCCACTCGATAGGCCGAAGCCAAAAAAGAATCCATTGGTTTCTTTAAAGATCTTGGCCCTGATAAATAAGCCGCTGGTGTCGCCGGAGATGAGGCGTTCCCTGTCCAAGAGTCTGTCTATTACACAGAGCAATATGTCGCCAGAGGAGTTCTTGCTTGTAAAAGAGATTACTATTGGCGCACTGTTATTGTTGGTGCCGGGTTTGTTTGGGCCCGATATGATGCTGTATGCTATTCTGATGTCGATCGCTATCGGGTACTATTTGCCCGAGTTTAAACTTCGCAGCAATGTGCAAAAGGTTAAGGATCAGATAGTTAAGATGTTGCCAGACACTGTGGATCTGCTGGGGCTTTGCGTTAATGCGGGTTTGGATTTTATGATGGCCTTGAAGTGGGTTGTGGAGAAATCGGCACCTAACGCGGTGGTCACGGAGATGAATAATTTGTTGCAGGAAATCAACGTAGGTAAGCCCAGACGTGAAGCGCTGCGCGATCTTGCCAGGAAGTATGAGCTGCCCGACCTGTCGACGTTTTCACGTACCCTTATTCAGGCAGACAAGATGGGAACATCTGTTTCGGAAGCTTTGAATATTTTGTCTGAAGATATGCGGTTGGCAAGGTATCGCCGAGGTGAAGCTCTGGCCCTGAAGGCTCCCATGAAAATGCTGGTCCCTCTTTTGTTGTGTATATTTCCAGTGGTAGGTATTTTGGTCGGTGGTCCGATTTTCTTGGATTTCTTGCTCAACAATCCGATGAAAAATATGGGAGGCGGCTAAGCCGAAGGAGCTAGGCGCCACTTTTTAGAAGGATTGATTAATAGTGATTGTGTGTAGATTGCATAGCCTTCTTTCATGAGTGGTTCTGAAAAAATTTCGAGTAGAGAATGGCGGCCATTAATGAAGTGGTCGCCTTTTTTCTATGCTACGATTGGCGTATTTGGTCGCGGTGGTGGGGCAATCAAAGGCCGCGGCGGCGCCTTTTGTCGTTTTACAATCCAGGCTGTTTGTGTATAATAGCCCCGCTTGTTTTGGCCATGATTATATTTGTAAGTATCTTTATCTAACTCGAGTGAATAGGTATGTCTTGGGATATTGAAAAGATTAAGACCGATTTGAATGGTGATATCGGCGGAGCCTCTAGCTTGGATATGTTGGAGGCTGTTCGCCTAAAATATCTGGGGAAAAAGGGCCTGGTGCAGTCTATTTATGCTGCTTTGTCGTCGGCCGGACCAGAAGAAAAAAAATCTTTGGGTAAGGGTGCGAATGATATCAAGACATTGGCGGAAGCGTTAATTGCGGAGCGTAAAAAAAGTCTGGTCACGCAATCACAAAGACGTGATGCCATAGATGTAAGCATCCCCGGTGTCGGACGCGTTGTGGGAACGCAGCATTTGATTACCCAAACGGTTGAGGAGATCTGCCAGGTATTTGAACGAATGGGCTTTGTTTTACAGCAGGGACCCGAGATTGAGACTGAATTTAATAATTTTTCTGCATTAAATATCCCGCTGGATCATCCTTCTAGGGATTCTTTTGATACCTTCTATCTAGATCAGCCCGATCCTGAGGCGGCCGGCCGTTACCTATTATTAAGAAGCCATACGTCGCCTGGACAAGTCCGGGTGATGCAGCATAATAAGCCGCCACTAGCAGTCATCATTCCAGGTAAGGTGTATCGACCAGATGCTCTGGATGCCAGCCATTCGTTTATGTTTCATCAAATCGAAGGGCTGCTGGTTGATAAACATGTTACATTTGCTGACCTGAAAGGGTTACTTACCTCCTTTTGTCGGAAATATTTTGGTCCGGATGTTAAAATGCGGTTTCGTCCGCACTTTTTTCCTTTTACCGAGCCGTCGGCGGAAGTGGATATACAGTCAAATATCTTCAAGGGGCGCGAGGGCAAATGGCTGGAGATATTGGGATGCGGCATGGTCCATCCCAAGGTATTCGCGTCCGCCGGGTATCCGGAAGGGGAATATACCGGCCTGGCTTTCGGCTTGGGCGTGGAGCGGATCGCGATGCTCAAACACGGTATCGGGGATATTCGTACTTTTGTAGAGAATGATATGCGGTTTCTAAAACAGTTTTGATAGATAGGCGTTAAGTATGAAGTTGAGTTTAAACTGGCTGAACAAATATTTGGAGCATGGTCTGAACGCTAATGATCTAGCGTACCGCTTGACCATGGCCGGTCTGGAGGTTGAAAGTATAGAGAATGCGGGTGACGACGTGATCTTTGAGCTGGAAATCACGCCTAATCGGCCGGATTGTTTGAATGTTCTGGGCCTCGCACGTGAAGTATCTGCGATTACCGATAAAGATATGATAGCGCCGATTGTTCATGATTACGAGGATGTGGCCGACGTGGACATTGTGATAGAGGATGTGGCTGGATGCGGGCGGTATATAGGTACTATTATCGAAGGAATACAGGTTCGGCCGTTATCTACGGAGTACTCCAGCATCTTGAAAGCCCTGGGCCTTAAGCTCATTTCCAATATAGTAGATATTACTAATTTTGTAATGTTTGAATTCGGACAACCATTGCATGCCTTTGATTTGGACAAACTTGAGGGCAGCAAGATTATCGTGCGGCGAGCCAAAAAAGGCGAAAAGATCATTACTTTGGATGAGGTCGAGCGAGAGTTGGACGAAAGTATTTTGGTTATTGCGGATGCTAGGAAGCCGGTGGCCATTGCAGGCATCATGGGGGGCAGGGATACCGGCGTGACTGCTACGACGAAGAAAATTCTTTTGGAGGCTGCCTTTTTTGATTTGGGGGTTGTCCGTCGCGGAGCGCGTAGACTGGGGTTGACCAGCGATTCTTGTTATCGTTTTGAGCGCGGCGTGACTTGGAAGAATGTGGAAGCGGGTTCTAACCGGGCTACTGATTTGATTATGCAAATGGCAGGAGGGAGCATATCAGCTCGACGGGATGTGACGGCCAGCAAGCCAGAGCGGCGGCGTGCTGAAATTATAGTAACGTCGGCAGATATCCAGGCATTGCTTGGGGCCAGTTTGGAGCCGGTGCGGGTTGAAAGGATTTTAAAGCGACTGGGCTGTATAGTGGCGACGGCTGCTAATGGCTGGGTGGTCATCCCGCCGCATTTTCGCAATGACCTGCGTAGTAAAGAGGATATCATAGAAGAGTTGGCGCGCGTGGTAGGTTATGACAATCTACCCATGTCTTTGCCGCATGTTAAGGCGGATAATATAGTAGTAGACTGCGACAAGTTGTTTTTTAATAAAAGGGTCCGAGACGTGATGCTGGCCCAGGGTTTTAATGAAGTGGTGACGTATTCCTTGATGAGCCGTGGCGCGTTGGACAAGATTTGTTATGCCGAACCGGTAATCCGGTTGCAGAATCCCATGTCGGCCGAGCACGAGATCATGCGTCCGACGGCGTTGGCCAACTTATTGCAGGTAGTGGCCTATAATATGAACCGTGGCCATAAGGATTTACGGTTGGTTGAGGTGGGTAAGTGTTATGTGCCGGGTCGGGAGAGCTTGGTTCTATCGATCGTTTTGACCGGTCGTCGAGAGGCAGATTGGCGACGTCCAGGAAAAGACAACGTTGATTTTTATGACCTAAAAGGCGTGTTAGAGGAGTTTTTTACCGGTCTACGCGTCAGGGGATGTGTATTTAATCCGGCAGAATTGGCAGTATTGGAGCCAGGTCAGGGGGCGACGATAGCCCTGAACGGAAAGACTATTGGATATATTGGTAAAGTAGCCGGTACTGTTGTAGGCTCTTTTGAGATCAAGAAACTGAATGTGTTCTTTGCGGAGATAGATCTCGATCTTCTGTCGGCAGGAGTATCTGCCAGGGAGAAATTCATGCCGCTTAATGACTTTCCGGCCGCGGTAAGGGACATCAGCTTGGCCGTCAAAGATGTCAGCTTTGATTCGATGCGCGGCGTTTGTCAGGAGCATGGCCGGGGCTTACTTAAGCAAATCGAATTTATTGAGTTGTATACCGGAGATAAGCTGGAAGATGGTTACAAGGGATATGTATTGTCCTTGACATATCAGGCCCCTGACAGAACGCTTACCGACGAGGAAGTTAACGGTCTACACGAAGAATTAGTGGGTAGGCTGGTCGGTCGGCTGGGTGTAAAGAGAAGATAGCCGGTGGCATTTTGATAGGTCGCCGGCCTGGCGGTTTCGTGATTTTGTGTGCTTTATGTAAGGGTAGCGCTTATAATAAATATAGCCTGCTGTGTTCGTCAGGGATCTGGCAAATTTGAACCAACACTCAAATACCCTGGGGATGGCTGTCCTAAAGCGCGCCCGTGGGCCGCTGGCGTTGTTCCCACCTGTAAAACAGGTTCAAGGTCGCCCTTTCTCAACGGCATAAGCGGGTTTTGATTACAGCCCCGCGTCCTGGTTTTCCGGGGCGCGGGGCAAATTATTTTGGGACTACAAGATGAAGACATCGTGCAAGAGCTGCCAAAACTGGAAGCCTGGCGACGGGGACACCGGCTGGTGCAAGAATTTCAAACGACTGATGGTCAATACGACCTTGTGCGGAGAGTGGCGGCTAAGGACCAATGTCGAGTCTTGTCCGCCGGACGGACGGCATGCGGAATGTAGTCAGGATCAATCATGAAAGAAGAGCTTTTTTCTAACGATAGATTACAGCACGCGCCGCTAGCGGCGAGGATGCGGCCTCGTACATTAGATGAATATGTTGGCCAGGAGCATATCCTCGGTCCCGGTAAGTTATTGACCAGGGCCGTAGAGGCGGATCGGCTTAGCTCTATCGTACTTTATGGTCCGCCGGGTTCCGGTAAGACAACGCTGGCATTGTGCATAGCGGAACGCACGCAAGCCCAGTTCGAAGCCATAAACGCGGTAATGTCAAACGTGGAGGAAATGCGCAAGGTTCTTACTGCCGCCAAACATCGTCTGGCAACCACCGCCCGCCGGACGA
>JAAXVU010000122.1 GCA_013335325.1 Candidatus Omnitrophota bacterium
CACCGGTCAATAACTCGCAGCGAAAAGATCGCCCGTCAACTCAACCTGCGCTTCCTGGCGGTCAATATTGGCCGGCGCGATTATCTGCGCCATCTGCCAACGGTTTGCAAAATACTGGGCGGCTCGATATCCGACCTGGACTTGCCGGCTGCGGCATTTCTCTTGGCCCAACTGCGCTCCAAGTCCGTACGGACTGTGCTAAGCGGTATGGGCAGCGACGAAGCTTTCCGGCTTAAACGCTCGCAAGCTGCCAGGTTTCCAACCCGGCAGATCAAACAAGCCCTGGCCGACCACCAGGCACTGGCACGCCATTACGGCCTGGCATTCCGCTGCCCGTATCTATCGTCAGCGGTGGTCCGGCAGATAGTCGAAGCCGCCCCGGGCATGAAAAAGAACAAGAGCGCTCTGGTCCAGATCGTCGCCGAACAACCGGCACTGCTGGCGCTCCTAAAAGGGCGACCGGCCGAACATTCCAGCATCCCTGACAATTTCTGGCGCCCGTTCAGCGCACTACACCGCTACCTCCAACCCACCAAATAAGTCGCGCTGGCCCGTGCAGGACCAGCCGGCTACAGGTCAACCCTTGCCGCGATTATCCAAAATATGACGAAACTTTCCCGTCGAGGTCTTGGGGATGTCTCCCTTGAACGGCCGAATAACCGCCAGCCCGGAGAGCGCCTTATTATTCTTCAAGGCCGCTGCTATTGCCGGTCGCCGCGCCGCGTCACGCGGAGCGATATTAAGGACTACACGGTCCCGGTAAGTTAGCGGATCTTTTTCGACCAGCAGGAAGAATTCCGGATGCCCGACGACCTCCTCTACGGTCCGCACTATCTCCTGACAGGAATACACCGCCCCTCCAAACAGGATCGAATCCGCCAGCCGGCCCAGCACCTTGATCCAAAGCGATCCCCTACGGCGGACAAGCTCCACTCGATCGCCCAACCGGTATCGGATGAACGGCATGCAGGTGTTCTCCGTATCGGTCACCAGCAGGGCGCCGCGGCCGGTCAGGGCTGCGCTGCCGTCGTCACCCACGACCTCCAGCAAGAGGTCCTCGTCAAACACCCGCATGAACTTATCGCCCGGCTTCTGCGCTATGGCAAAGCCGGAGACCTCCATCGCGCCGAAATGATCGTAGATCCTGACGCCCGACATCTTCTCTATCCTGGCCTTGAAATCCGGGAACAACGGTTCACCGTTCACCACACAACGCCGGATACTGTGTCCGCGCCCAAGTTCGGCAAAAAGCTGGTACAACTGATTGGTATATGAGTTTACCAGCGTCGGACGCAACTTCCTTACCAGCCACGCTGCTTCGGAAGTCTTCTCCTTGGAATCGAGCGGCCCCAGCGCCACCACGCCGGCGCCGGCGGCCCGGTAGGCCGTCTCCATCAGGAACCCGCCGCTGTTCAGGCTGTAGGAACAAAGGTTCAGACACAGCTCGCCTTTCTCGATCCCGATGCTTTTGTAAACAGAAGCCAGCCTGCGTATGTGTGCCTCGAAACATTGTCGTTGGCGCCCTACGAGCAGCCTGGTCTCGGTGGTGCCGGAGGTGGCCGTTACGTGACAGGCATCCTGCAATCCATGCTTATGGACAAAATCCGCCAGCTCCGCACGGGTGGTGACAGGCATACGGCGGAAATCATCCCAATTCTTTATTGGCCGGCGGAACTCCGCGTAGCGGCCGTCCAGCCGACGGAAATGTGTTAGAAGCCGGTTGATCTTTTTCCAGGACATCCTGTCAGCTGCCACGTTCGTGTTTCTCCAATAATTTGATCAGCGAGTAGATCTGTTCCAAAACCGGTACTGCTACTCCCAAAGCGCGTGCTTTCGCCACGACTGCTCCGGTGATGAAGTCTATCTCGGTAGGACGCTTTCGTACAAAATCATTGTACATTGACCCCATATGCCGCACGCTGCCGGGCCGGCCGGCGCGGATTTTCTCTACGATCTTTATCGGGTCGAAAGCGAGCCGGATTCCGAGGGCCCGCGCCACCTTTTTTCCTTCCTGCATGGCATCCAGCACCAGAAGATAGACGCCTTTGTCGGTGCGTATCTGCTCATAGTCGCGGCCGGTCAAGACCGGCAGAGGATTCATTATGGCGCTAAAGATAAGCTTGGCCCAGACAGCGCCGCGATAGTCTCTCAACGACTCGACCGCCATGCAGGCCCGGTCAAAGACATACTCAAACCATCTTTCCTCGTCATTTTCGACAGCATAATCGCCAATATAGGTAACACCCTTGTGCAAAAGCGCAACGTTGCCGGGCCCCGTTGCGCTAACCGCCATAGTAGTGACGCCACGCCAGATCGGCCTTTTAATGAACAGACTCCTGGCCCATGACAGGTCAAAGTCCCCGTTCTGCAGAAACAATACGCGCTTGACCGAAGCCGAACGCGCTACTGTGGCTGCCGCACTCTTCACGTCGGCACATTTGGTGGCAAATATCACCCCGTCAAATTCGAGTCCTTTCCATCTTGCAGCGCTGGACGCAACTTCTATTCCGCGCATCTTCCGGCCGTTACATATCACGCCATTATCTTTTATTGAGCGTAGCACCGTGCGATCGGTATCCAGGCAGAACACCTTAGACGTCGAGGCCAGCTTCCACGCTAAAGCAGAGCCCAGACAACCGCCACCCACCACCAAGATCGATCCCTGAGTCTTGCCTGCACCCAACATAATTGCTTTTATAAACCACCCAAGTATGAACCCAGAATTAAAAGGAAGGCTTATATCCTGTCACCATATAACCTCCACCACCTGGCCACTCTCTGACATGTCATGCCCATTCGAGCCAAAATCCGAGAACGGCAAGCTAGCCATATCATCTATTAAATCAATGGCAGAATCCCTGACAACGCGCCCAGCGCGCCTCATATCACCTGCACAGGCATCGTTAAATCATCGCGATGCCTTCCGTCAGCAGGGAGGAAAGGCCATTGGAATTGTATGCACCCGACGCTTCAAGCAAGCAGACAGGCATCAGACGCACAACGCTCCGATGCATTCGTCCCCAGAAATAATGCTACGTTCATCTTCCGTCCATACTAAAACTGACTGGATACTGCAGCTGTTCAACGCTCATAGCCAGAACTTGTGCCTTTAACTCACCAAAGACCTTATCGTTCGTTTCAAAATATTCTATTCTTTTACGAGCAGTCAAACTCTTCAGGCTGGACCTGGGTATCCGACCAAGACGTTCTTTTGTGCAATTCCCTCTCATCAATAGAATCATCAGGTTCAAATATCTTTCCTTGGTATTCCTGTCGACAGCCCTGACAAACCCATCAAAACCATAACGAACACGCTCTTGTAAACCACTCAACTCCGGAAGCTGATTGATCTTGGCGGTACGGTAGGTTACCACAGGAGACACCAGCAACATAAAAGGGGGCTGCAGTCTGCTTAACAGCTTTATTGTAGCCAGCAAATCTTCTCATGATTCCATAGGATTGCAAAATATTATATCGTAACTAGGCGGCTCCATCCGGTCCCGGTATTTGGCCAGAGTCCGCGCAGCCCGGACAACACCTTCATTGGAAATGTTGCGTCCATAAAGACCTTTTAGTATCCGGACACTGTCGGCCTGAATACCCATAAGCACCTTGCCCAACCCTGCGCTCAGAAGCACGTTCAACTTTTCTTCAGTCAAGGTTACCGGAGTAACCCAGCACATGAACGGGATGCCTACTTCTCTTCTATCCTGCTCAGCAAAATCTTAAAGCTCGGCGAGCGTTCTACCGAAGAAATCATCATCGGTAAACCAGACATACTTTAAAGAGGGGAACCTTCTTTTATAAAACTTTAACTCCTGGACCAACGACCCGTTACTCCTTCGCCTTACGTAACACACCCTTATTTTCATACCACTTTTTCAGAAAAGAATTATAACAATACGTACAGCTCCGTGGACATCCGCGAGTAGAATGGATCACCACAAATTCCTGAGTATCGTAATAAGACCCCGCCTCGACCAATTCGCCTTTATCGATCAGATAATGCCCGCCTGGTCCGTAATCCGGGATCGGCAGGCTGTCCAGATATTCCAACAATTCTCTGACAGGATTTTATATCACCCAGCTCTTGCGCCTGAACCAGAAATTGGGTGTATCAAAATAATCGCTCCCCGCCTCCATCTTCTTTACCAATTCACAGAAAGCCTGCTCCCCTTCGCCGACACAAACAATATCTGCATGCTGAATGCATTCGTCGGGCGCAGACGTAGCGTGTATCCCGCCCCAAACTATGGGCCGCCCAGATTTTCTTAACTTACCGATAACGTCTTCCGCAATATGCGCATTTTGCGTAAAGCATTAAATACCGATCAGGTCGGCATCGCGGCACATTGCCAATACTTTAATAAAGGCCTTGGGGGGGGTATCACCTCATCATCTGTATACCTGCCGACCGGGAACAAAAAGAACATCTGGACCTGGTGCCCATTCTGCTTCAAGCAGGCCGCTAATGAACGCACTCCTGTTGCAGCTCTAAATTCATCTAAAGAGATCAGCGCTACTTGCATTAATTCGTTAAACCTTTCATGAAACAAGAGGGTCAATAATCCGCTTATCAAAAGGCGTGCCGCAGGCAAGCCTACAAAATATTTTACGTTTGACAGCCGGCCCTGGAACAATCATCGAAAAAGGTTCCCACTACACTTTTTTTATATATTATAATTTTGTTTAATTTATGCATATAAGTTTACTTCAATTCAGCTTCTACTGCCAGCTCTTCCTGATCGGCGCCGCCTTCTGTCTGGGCGCCTGCCTGATCTGGAAATGCCGTCAATGTCTGGCTGGCCATATCCGCAACATCCCAAAATCATATATATTCTGGCTACTATGTCTCTGTGCCTATCAGATCTGCATTTTCATCTGGAGCATCCCCAGACTGGACCTACAGTGGCCCAACCATTATGTTGAAGCGGCCCGACATATAATTACTGACGGCTCATTCGGCAGAATGCAAAAAAGCTTGGGCTGGGTATTCATGATCGCATCCTGGGGCCTGGCCCTGAGAGATATCAATACGTTTAACAGCCTTCTGCTCGAACAATTCCTCGGGATAGGCAGCATATTCGGCATGTTCTTTCTGACACTCTGGGCCCAAATACCGCCGCGTGGAGCCTTACTATCTGCCGCACTATTCACACTGATCCCGGCCCGATACGACTGCCTAATGGCACCCACCTCCCAACCAGCGTATCTGTTTTTTATTATCTGGTCTGTAGCTTTCTCCCTGCTGCTCATTAACAATCCACGCAAGGATCTTTTCTGGCTCTCAGGAGGATTCTGGCTCCTGACGATATTGGTACGCGGCGAGACCATAGTAATTTTTCTTTCTTTTATGGCCATATCGTATATGCTCATGAAAAAAGACCACCGCGAAAGACTGCCCTGGGCTGATCTGCTTTTCACTGTCACCATTATTGCTGTTCCGCTACTAATGAGCACCTGGCAACATGTAGTCAGCGGGGATCGGCTACCTTCCGGCTCCCAGTTTGGGATCAACAATTTTATTCACAACATCGCTTATTACGGCACCGGCTTTATAAGCGGAAAAGCACATCCCGTCCTGCTGTCATTTTTCACCTTGGCCGGGGCGTTTATTACCTATAAAAAAGATCGACGCCTTTTCTTGCTGATCACATCCTGGCTGGCCTTGTTATCGGGCATGTACTTTTCAATGTGGCTGCAGAGCTACGGAGAAAACAAGGACTTCCAAAGTAAAATGTGGGTCCTGATCTTCTTCTACCCGCCGATGCTGATCTTCACGGCACAATCCGTGCTCGGATTAACAGAAAAATACTTTCCCGCCAAACAATCGGCGGCCCTCATTGTGCTTTTCTGCGTGCTGGCCCTATCTTTTATCCCTCACTATTCCCAATTCCTTAACCGGTCACCGGAGGACCAGGCCCTGGCCATTGCCATGCGCAATGTGGCCATGACCGTTGGCTGTTACGAGGACGCTCACATGACCGATCCTTTAAAAGCCAATATACTGCTTTCTGATCCTGCGCGACGACAAAGATTGTTCTCGTCTGCCCAAAAGATATATTTGGTGGAATCATCGGATGACGATCCAGCCTCTGTATGCGGTCAGGCGCTAAGCATTGTTAAAGCAAAGGGCCAAGCTGTCGCGATCAAGACCGTGACCCAACACAATACAAAATATACAATATATCTTTTGTCATTTTTTTAATATAATCTGTAGCCCGTCACCCAACAAGCATACTGCATTGCACTGCGCATGCTGCAGTTCTCATATCGCGCTTTGGCACTGCCCATGAATACCGCCACTGTCCCAGGGATACCAGAAAGGGCTTTTTTGAATGCGGGTTGCATTAATACATTGTCCGTTCGAGCATCGCCCGTTCTCCGAGAACATCCAGGTGGTGGACAAAGAATTCTGCCTGGCCCCTCCTA
>JAAXVU010000123.1 GCA_013335325.1 Candidatus Omnitrophota bacterium
AAGTTTGGTGAACGCTGGACTTCGCTGGTGAAGGCTTACAAGGGCGTTCCAGTAGTCCTCAAGGTGCAGTGGGGGCTGGCCGTGACGGTAGAAGAGATCAAGAAAGCCATGGCCGAGCATCCCGACGCCAAAGCGGTCTTCTTGACCCAGTGCGAAACATCGACCTCTGTCACTCCGGACCTGGCTTCCATAGGTGCCTTCATGAAGACCACTAAGACGGCCCTTGTTTCTGACTCGGTAAGTGCCTTGGGCACGGAGCCGATGAAGATGGACGAGTGGGGAGTGGACATGGTCTGCTCTGGCTCGCACAAAGGGCTGATGCTCCCGCCGGGTGTTGGGATTGTAGCTGCCTCGGCTAAGGCCATTGCAATGATCGAAGCCTCTACTAACATCCGTTTTTATTTCGACCTGAGGAAGTCGCGTAAGGCTTTGGCCGACACCGACACGCCATTCACGCCGGCTATCGGCATCGTGATCGCCTTGAACGAGGCGGTCAAAATGCTCCTGTCCGATGGTCTGGATAAGAAACAAGAGTATTATTTGAAGATGGCGCGGGCGGTCTGGGCGGCGGCTGAGGCGCTGGGTTTAAAAGTTTACGCTGATCCCAAATTCCGTTCCCGTGCTTTGACGGCAATTCTTATCCCTGAAACCCTTAATCCGAAGAAGATCGTCAAGACCATGCGGGACGTGCATGGTATCACGATGGCCGGCGGACAGGGGGACCTCGACGGCAAGGTGGTCCGCATTGCGCACATGGGGGCGGTGGACGAGTACGACATCCTGACCGGTCTGGCATGTCTGGAAAAAGCGCTCCGGGAAGCCGGGCATAAGTTTGAGTTGGGCGCGGGCCTGGCTGCTGCGCAAAAAGTATTCAACAGTTAACATCGAAAGGTATCGAGTCGGAGAATATTCGGCCCGATTGCACTTGGGAGCAGTTATGAAGATGAAAATTCTGGTTAGCGACAAATTGGCCGAGGAAGGCCTGAGGATTCTGCGGGATGGCGATCTGTTCGAGGTGGACACTAAGTATGATCTTAAGCCCGAAGACTTAAAGAAAATTATCGGCGGTTACGATGCGCTTATTGTTCGCAGCGGGACTCAGGTCACCGAGGACATTATAGAGGCGGCGTCCAAGTTAAAGGTAATCGGACGTGCCGGTGTGGGGCTGGACAATGTTGATCTAAAGGCATCCACTAAGAAGGGTATCATCGCCATGAACACTCCCGGCGGGAACACGACATCTACCGCTGAACATACTTTTAGTCTGATCATGGCACTGGCTCGCAATATTCCTCAGGCACACGGCACCATGAAGGCCGGTAAGTGGGATCGGAGCAAGTTCCAAGGTGTTGAACTCTACGGAAAAACACTGGGTGTTATCGGCCTGGGACGTATTGGTTCTACGGTGGCCAAGTTTGCGCAAGGTTTCGGCATGAACATTATGGCCTATGATCCTTTCTTGTCTCCTGAGATGGCGGCCAAGAAAGGTATCACCATCACGCCTTTTGATGAGCTTATAAGAAAGTCCGACTTCATCACTGTACATGTGCCGAAGACTGATGAGACCAAGGGCATGATCGGGGAAAAAGAATTGTCTGTCATGAAAAAGTCGGTGCGTTTGATTAATTGTGCCCGAGGTGGAATTATTGACGAGGCCGCCCTGGTAAAGGCGCTTGAAACCAAGAGCATCGCAGGCGCGGCTCTGGACGTTTACGATCAGGAGCCACCACCGGCTGATTGCCCGCTTCTCAAGTTTGATAATTGCATCCTGACGCCACATTTGGGTGCTTCGACGGCTGAGGCGCAGGTAAACGTTGCTGTCGAGATCGCCTATACTGTTCGTGATGCACTTTTGGGCAAAGGCATACGCAATGCTGCCAACTTTCCGTCGCTGGATGAGGAGTCCTACAAGGTCCTCGAGCCTTACATCGACCTGGGGGACAAGCTTGGTAAGTTCGCTGGCCAGCTTGTGCACGGCGGTATCAAGACTATACGCAGTATTTACGGCGGTATACTGCCGGGTTATAACATGATGCCAGTTGCAATGTCTTTGGTTCATGGAGTGCTTAAGCCGATCTTGGCGGACAATATCAACGCTATCAATTCTCTAGATATCGCCAAGGAGCGCGGGATAGCTCTGCAGGAAATTATCGAAGACGAGCAGGAATTCGGCAATTGCGTCAAATTGCAGGTAGTTACTGACAAGGAGACGTTGGAAGTGTGGGGAGTTCTGTCGGCGAACAAGAAGCCGCGTATAGTAAAAATTAATAATGTCTACGTTGAAGCGATACCATCCGGCAATATACTTTTCATACGCAATGAAGATGTGCCGGGCATTGTCGGCGCGGTCGGTATGGCCTTGGGGAATGCCAAGATTAATATTGCCTATATCACTTTCGGTCGTGAGAAAGAAGGCGCCACTGCGGTAAGTGTGGTTAATGTGGATGGAGATGTGCCAGCGTCTGTTATCGAAAGTCTTAAAGGCACCAAAGGTATTCAGTTCGTCAAAATGCTGAAGGTCTAGAATTATGGCGAGGATGTCAGAGTTGTTTGTGGCTGGATTGCTGGACGGGTTAGCGCCGCTGAATCTGGCTGTTTTGGCATGGTTTGCGGCAGCTTGTATTTCCCTATCCAGGGATCGTCAGGCTATGTTCAGGTTTGCGTTATTATTTTTGATCTCATTCTATTTAATGACGTTGACTTTTTTGATGGGGTTCGCAAATCAGCTCTTTCTGGCTAAATGGTATCCGCATATTTGCCGGGTGGTGTTTATATTGATGGGCATCTGGCTGTTGTGGGTCGGAGGAAGGCTGCTGGTACGCTGGATGTCCGAAATTAAGACTGCGGAAGGCAGTGAGACTCCAATAGATTGGGAAATACTTCCTTTGGTGGGGTTGCTTAACGCTAGGATGGCCGGTATTGGGGCCGCTATTATGGCCTTCGCCATGGCAATTTGGGCTCCGAAGGCTTATGTGACGGTTCTTGCAACTTATGCACTATATCCTGGCAAATGGTTCTACTCTTTCTCGGGCCTGTCGGTTTATTCTTTCTTCAGGATTATTTTATTTCTTTTCACATTGATTGGGATTTTCTTGTTGGCAAAAGAGGGCTGGTGGAATGAAAAAGCCCTGCTGCGTCGTTCCACGACTTATATTTTGCTGTCGGCCTTTTATTTTGCTGTGGGCACCAGTGTTATTATTGTTTCTTTAAAACAGTTTTAGAGAGAAAAATATGAATATCGTGGTGGTCGGGGCCCAGTGGGGCGATGAAGGCAAGGGGAAGCTTATTGACATTCTTTCAAAGGATGTCGATATAACTGTAAGGTATCAGGGCGGAAGCAATGCCGGTCATACGGTTATTGTTGGCTCTGAGCAATACGTTTTTCACCTTTTACCTTCGGCAGTCTTGCGCGATGGCAAGGTCTGTGTGATCGGTAACGGCGTGGTAATTGATCCTAAGGCTCTTTTGGAGGAGATTGATGGCCTGCGTAAGCGTGGGATAAACGTCTCAGCCGACAAGCTCAAGATCGCTGTTAATAGTCATGTCGTTATGCCATACCATCGGATTCTGGACGGTCTTAGAGAGCGTATGCGCGAACACAAGATCGGCACTACCGGTAGGGGGATCGGTCCTTGTTATGCCGACAAGGTTACCCGGTGTGGTATTCGGATGGTTGATCTGCTGAATCCCAGGGTATTTGCTGACAAACTGAAGGATAACTTGCACGAGAAGAATGAATATTTCAAGAAGGTCTTTAACCAGAAAGGCTTTAGTTTTGACGAGATTTACGACGAGTACACAGGTTACGCCAAACGTCTAAAGCCTTATGTTTGCGATACCGCTTTGTATTTAAACGGGGCAATAGCTGCAAAGAAAGAAATATTGTTCGAAGGGGCACAGGGGTCTTTTCTGGATATCGATTTTGGTACATATCCGTATGTGACTTCCTCGAATACGATCGTGGGTGGTGTTACAAGCGGCAGCGGAGTCCCTCCCACAAGGATCGACAAGATCATTGCGGCAGTCAAGGCATATACCACCAGAGTTGGCGAGGGACCGTTCCCGACAGAGTTTGATGTCCGCATGGACAATGAAATACGAACAAAGGGCAAAGAATTCGGCTCGACTACCGGTCGGGCTCGTCGTTGTGGATGGTTCGACAGTGTGCTTATTCGCTATGCCGCTGTTGTAGGTGGTTTTGATGAGTTGGCTATTATGAAGCTGGATGTGCTGGATGAGCTAAAGTCTATCCAGCTCTGCACAGCCTATCGGTATAAAGGCAAGACTTTTAAGGACTTTCCTCATGATTATGAGGTTGTGTGTAACGCTAAACCTGTATACGAGGAGATGCCTGGCTGGCAACAGCCGATTGGTAATATTCGAGAATTTAAAAAGTTGCCGCGGGAAGCCAGGGATTATATCAATAAGATGGAAGAATTGGTCGGCGTGCCGATCAAGTATGTGTCCATCGGCTCCGAACGGGACGCTATTATTATGCGCTGATGATCGGTTTAGTCTGTAGCCGCGGCATGTCATATTTTGCATTCTAGACGGAGATGCGGTGCTGGAAACCGGTATATTAGCTTGACTTTGAAATTTTGCTATGTTACTTTGAAATTCAAGTTCAAGGAGGAGTGCATGTCGTCTAGGTTTTATTTATCACGAGTCATCATACCGACGATGATCGCTGCCTTGCTCTGTTCCGGTTGTACGGTTATTTTTCAGAAGGGCCGACGCGTGGATGTGGAAAGGATCTCCCGCCTGAAGAGTGAACTTTCCGAGATGGAGCGTGCCAAGCAGGAGCTGGAAGCCCGGTTATCCAAAGAGATAGCTGATAAAGAAGTCAAGGTGGAGATGTTGGAAAAGGGCTTGGTTATTACCTTTGTGGCAGAGGTCCTTTTTGATTCCGGCAAGGCCGACCTTAAAAGTGACTCCCTGGAAAAGTTGGAAAAGGTTTCCAAGGTGTTATTGTCGACTGTGGTTGACTTGAACGTGGGTATTGAAGGGCATACTGACAATGAACCTATCAAGCATTCCGGATGGAAATCTAACTGGCATTTGTCATCCGGGAGGGCTTTGAGTGTTTTACAATATCTAATAGAACAAGGTGTTAGTCCGGAGAGGCTGTCTGCCATTGCGTGTGGTGAGTACCGTCCGGTTGCGTCTAATGATACCAAAGAAGGCAGACAAAAGAATCGTAGGGTAGAGATAGTAGTCTTGCCCAAGGTTTCCAAGCAACCAGCTGGGCAGGAAATTGAGTAATCCGTGTCGGGGTTTTGTCAGTGAAGAATTTATTCCTTTTTGTATTCCTACTGGTCGCTGCGGTAAGCATACTACTGCTCGTCAGATTTAATCGCGAGAATGCCGATGTGACGCGTACCCTGGATCAGGAGCGCTATAGCCGCATGATTGCGGAAGAAGATGTGCAAAAGGGTGAATATCGTATCAAGAAGCTGGAAGCTGATCTGCAGACGACGCAGGTAAAGTTATACAAGATGCAGGAAAGCTTTGACAAGGAAAAAGAAACCAATGCTGAGCTTAAGCGTCAGTTGGAACAATTGGGTAAGAATAAAGAAAGTTTGGAGAAGGAGCTTGGCGAGGCGCTAAAAAAGAGACAGAGTTTGGAAGAGCAAAAGCGCAAGGCCGAGGCTAAAGCTGCTGCAGTTGAGGTTGAAGCGGCGCGTAAAGCTGCAGAGGCCGAAAAGAGGGCTGCGGAAGCGGAAAAGGCTGCCCAGACAGCTGCTGAAGGCTCCAAGGAACAGACTCAGGTCAAGCCGTAGCGTAGCGAAGTGGTTACATGACTTAATGATGATTGTGTGGCGTCGTGTGATGGGGGATATGATATCCCCCATTTTAATTTGAACGATAGTGTCTTTGCATACACGAATCTTTCTTGGATCGTTGGGGTGCGAGTTATGCCGGGGGGTTGTTGATGGATATAGTATTGCGTGCAGACCGGATACCTACGCACGTAGCTATTATTATGGATGGTAATGGTCGTTGGGCCAAGGCTCGTGGTTTGCCTCGTACACAAGGACATGTGGAAGGTGTCAAACGAGTAGATGAGATTGTACAGGAGGCTAGCGATCTGGGGGTAAAAGTCATAACACTGTTTACTTTTTCTACCGAGAATTGGGTACGCCCAGAGAGTGAAGTTTCCATGTTGATGCAGACATTGGTCAGCGCGCTCGGGCGGAAGTTGGACAAATTGCGCAGTAATAATATACGTTTTCGTGTTTCTGGCAGTCGTAGCGGCGTCCCTGCTCTAGTCTTGGAAACATTTGACAGGGCCACCGAGTCGACAAGAAATAATACTGGCATGATTATGAATATTGCGTTTAATTACGGTGGCCGCCAGGAGATTCTTCAGGCAGTGCAATCATTAGCGCGCGATTGTCGTGATGGTAAGTTGGTCCCGGAATCTATAGATGA
>JAAXVU010000220.1 GCA_013335325.1 Candidatus Omnitrophota bacterium
TTCTGCTGCGCCGGCGAGAAGGCCTTGCGCACCAGCGAATAGCCGTTGGAATGCACGCCGCTCGAAGGCAGCCCGATCACGACATCACCCGGCCGGATTTTTGTCCCGTCGATGATACGCCGCTTCTCCACGACACCCACCGTGAACCCGGCCAGGTCATAGTCTTCGGGCTTGTACATGCCGGGCATCTCGGCGGTCTCGCCGCCGATAAGTGCGCACCCGGCCTGACGGCAGCCCTCGGCAATGCCTTTCATCACATCGACCAGTACCTTCTTGTCGACCTTGCCGCAGGCCACGTAATCCAGGAAGAACAAGGGACGCGCGCCCACACACAGGACGTCATTGACGTTCATCGCCACCAGGTCGATACCGACAGAGTCGTGCTTGCCCAGGTGGTTGGCGATCAAAAGCTTGGTGCCAACGCCGTCGGTGGAAGAGACCAGGACCGGCTCTTTGTAGCCGCGGGGCAGTTGGAACAGGGAACCGAAAGCGCGGGTCCGGTCCATAACACCCGGACGGCGGGTCGACTTCACCAGCCCCTTGATGGCGCCGACAAACTCGTCCGCCTTCTCTATATCTACGCCGCTGTCACGATAGGTAAGATTTTTCTTCATCTTTGCTCATCGCAGATCATGGAAGAACTTTGCTTGAACGGATGCCGCCTACCGATATCCGGAACCTCACCTCAGTGTCCGCCGGCGAAAAAACTCCACGCCGTCACGCATGCAAGACAAAACAGCAACCCGGCCATAAAGAACCGGTTCTTCTGACAAAGCGTAATAGCCAAAACGCCGGTCGAGCCGAAATATGCCGCCGGGAGCATCCCCAGCCAGCCGAACCCGCCGAACAACAAACGATAAAGCAAAAAAAGCACGGGAAGATATATTAAGCCGCCCAAAAACCAGAGAACCTTTTGGAAGATATCTTTCATACTCCACCGGCCGGCTTAAACCCAAACTTTGCACTGCAAAATCTGGCTTAAACTCTTCCTGCCCTGTTGCCATTAAACATCTTTTACCGGAAAATTACAACAGGCTCTTATGCACGTACTCCACGCCGTTGCGGAACATGCGAGCGCCGTCGCCGAAGCGGCCCTTCTTGGGGAGCCGGGTCCAGAACGGATGCTGGGTAAAAAGAAAATGGCGTTCCGGGTGCGGCATGAGCCCCAGGATACGGCCCGATGGGTCCGTGATGCCGGCGATATCATCGACCGCACCGTTGGGGTTGACCGGATACTGTCCGCGCTTGCCATCCGCGTCGACATAACGGAAGGCCACCTGCCCGTTGTCCTGTATGCGCTTTAACACCGTTGCATCCATCGGCATGAACTTGCCCTCGCCGTGTGCCACGGGAATAAAGATAGTATCTTCCAGGCCTTCGGTCCAGACCGACTTGCCGCTGACCTTAAGATGCGTCCAGCGGTCCTCGAACTTGCCGGAATCATTGTTCGTCAGAGTTGCCGTCTGATGCGGGCTGGCGTCAGTCACAAAGGGACCAGGCAGAATACCGGCCTTGACCAGGATCTGGAAGCCGTTGCAGATGCCGATGACGAGCTTCTTCTCCTTGATGAATTTCTGAATGTCCGCACCCAGGCGCAGGCGGAGTTCGTTCGCAAAGATACGGCCCGACGCGATGTCGTCGCCGTAGCTGAATCCGCCGGGCAAAGCCATAATATGATAGTCCGCCAGCTTGACCTGCCCGGAGAAAAGCCGCTCCAGGTGGACCTCGTCCACCGACGCCCCGGACTGCTCAAAGGCGAAGGTCGTCTCGGCATTGCAGTTCGTGCCGGCGGTCCGTAAAACTATCACACGCGGTTTACTGGCCATATTCAGCCCTTTTTCCTGACACTCTTGCGGGGATGATAAAAATCCTGGATGATCTTCACCGCATCCTGCGGTTTGTCCACGACGTTATAAATATAAAGGTCGTTCTCGTCGATGCACTTCTCGGCCAGGATGCTATC
>JAAXVU010000221.1 GCA_013335325.1 Candidatus Omnitrophota bacterium
GCGTTCTGGAAGGTAAGGGCGATGATCGTAATGTACGCGGCGTGCCACATCGACACCCACCACCGCGCGTCCTGCGCCAGGTCCTGGAAATTCTGCAGCCCCACCCAGGTCATAGGGCCTATGCCGGGCCATGAATGCAACGAAATAATGATCAGATTGATGAAAGGAATGATGTAAAAGAGGGCAAAAATTGCGACTGCCGGCAAAACAAACATGAAATTCTTGAACGCATCCAGTGCGTTACGATTCATCGGGTTACGGATATCCGCATGCGAAAACATTATTATCTCCAGCAATTAGGAAAGATTATCTTCCGGACCTCTTTTGCATAGCATGTTCCTTGACCTGTTGTACTTCCTCCGCTACCTGTTGCGGAGTCTTCTCCCCGATGATGATGGCCTGAATGCCCTTGTCGAAGGCCTCAATTACCAGCGGATCTTCGTTCAGGGGCCATATCGAAGGATGGGTGGTGTTCTCAATGGTCCGGGCAAAGTCCGCCAACACCGGCGGAATAGATGCCAACGCTTCCTTGTTGGAAGGCAGGTTATTGGTCTGCTCGGCCAAAAAGATTTGCTGTTCGGTAGCTGTCAGCCACTTCAGGAAGGCGATCGCTTTGTCTTTGTTCGGCGAGGTATTGTTGACCACGAACGACGAGCCCGCGCCGCCCCAACTCTTCACAGGACGGGAAATATTGAGCGCCGGTAAGGGGGCAACACCATAATCAAGTTTAGGATTCATATCCTTATAGACATTCACACACCAGGAGCCATTAAAAGCAAACGCCACGCGTTCCAGGGCGAAGTCCTGTTCGGCATACTTGTTGCCCTTGGTCACAATGCCTTCGATAAACGCACCCTTGCTCGCCAGCGTCTTGAACACGCCGAGAACTTTCACCCACTCAGGGTCGGTATACTTAACATCCCCGCGGAAAGTCGCCATCACCTTGTCCTCACCGAGAACGTTGAAAGCATAATTAGAGGCAAAACAGTCGATGAGCCACATCTCGCCAAAGCCGGACACAAACGGCGTCACGCCCACCCGGCGCAATGCTTCTATCGCGGTAATAAATTCGTCAAACGTGGCCGGCACCTTGCTGATCCCGGCCTTCTTAAGCAAGTTCTTGTTGTAGACCATCTGCATGTTGGTGACGTCGATCGGAACTCCATAAATTCCCGGCTTCACCTTGTCGACATTGCCTTCCCTGAAACGGTTGACATCGAGAGCCTTGGGGAAAATGCTTTTTTCCCAGGCGCCGCCGTCAGCCTCAAAATCAGCGGTCAGGTCGGCCACGTAACCGGTCTGTATAAACAATGCAAAGATGGATTTCTTATCGAGAATGCCGTAAACGTCTGGAAGGACGTTGGCCTGGGAAGCTGCGGTGATCTTTTGGGTATATGTATCGGAGGGAGCGAAGAGTTCAAGTTTTACTTTTATGCCGGTCTGTTCTTCATACTTCTTGGCGAGGGTTTCCAGCGCCGCCTGCCGGTCGGTCATCCAGTGCCAGACTTCGATCTGGTTGGAAGGCTTGGCTGGCTTGGCACAACCTGCACATAAAAATAAGGCCAAACAACCCAGAGCCGTCAGACAACAACCGATGATTTTGAACTTCTTCATTGATGCTCCTTTGCGGGGGGTTAACAATAAGGATTGTATAGTAACATCGTCATTTTTGATTGTCAAAAATATTCTCTAACCGCAAATTATGATAAATTATCGGCTTAAAAACACTTTGATCTCAACGACATAGTCGCCGGATGGCAAAAGCTCCCGGGCTATACGCACCACGCCTGCCCCCTGGCTTTCCGTGACTATTGCCTTGCCGTTCAACAACACCCTTTGAATACGATATTGCCCAAAATCCAACCTTTCAGGATTCACATACTGGACCGTTATTTTCCGGCCAGCGAACTGACAGGCAACTGTGGCCAGACCAGAGG
>JAAXVU010000124.1 GCA_013335325.1 Candidatus Omnitrophota bacterium
AGATGAGCGCGCTGGTCGGCGGGAGGTCGGATCGGGGCGGCGTGATATCGAAATAGTTGTCGAGGACGCAGCCGGTCTCGCAACAGGGTGCGGAGGCGCCTTCCGCCCGGGCAGAGGCGCAGGTTTTTCGGCAGAGGGAACGTTTGGCGAGGATGAGCTCTGCGGTCCAGGTGTCGAAATACTCGCGCGTTGCTTTAAGCAGTCCGGTGAGGTCGGTCTGAGCCGCCCCGGCAGCGGCCGGTGGTGTCCGGTCAAGCAGTTGCTGCATGGTGACTCCGGCCAGGTCTGCCCGCCGGTCGTTCAGCTCGGCTGACAGCCGGTGCAGCATGCAGCCGTTGAGATATTTACACATCAAATGCCCGCGGCCCGTGCTGATGCGGATTACCTTGTATGCGCGTACGGCCTCTGTGTCCAGCTCAGAAGACGGCCGGGAGAAGGCGCAGCGGTCCACGCAGTAGCTTTGGACAGAGCGTGCCAAGTCGACGCGGGACGGTTCCAGCGCAAGCAGGGCTTCCAGGCGGAGCCGATGTTCCCGTACTAGCGCTGAGAGTTCTGTCAGGTTGCAGGGAAGCGACCGGACCGGCCGCTCTTTACCGGCGAGCTTGCGCAATAGACAGAGGAGTACGGTCTCATCGGCCGGGTAGAGGAGCACTCCCTCGGGTTGATAGAAAAGCAGACGGTCGACAGCCGCTGTGTCGGCATGTCCCGCGGCGATGCGGCGGGTGGTGGGCGGGAGCGTCAGTCTTTCGGCGTTCAGGTTGACGTAGCCCAGTTCCGGTGCGCCGGCGGCGATGATCTCGGCGGCACGGGCCGGCGAGTCCGCCGGCAGCGGCAGCAGTCCGGCCTGTCTGGCGGAGACGACCGCCCTGGTCGCGTGCTTGGGGTCTGGTTCGTAGATAAGTATTTTGAGGTCACTCATAATTATTTTTTATTATAAATCTCTATTTTCTCTTTTTAAACAAGCTTTTCCTTTTTGACGGCGGAGCAGAAGTATTATTTTGTCTTGAATAAATCCGTTATAAAATCCGCATTGCCCGGTGGACTTCGCGTCCTGTATGTCGGATAATATGCCCCGGTTGTTTTCTGTGGAATGATTCGGCAAACTGCGTGGCAATATCTTAGACCGGGGAGCCTGGTTCGCATGCATACCTTCTTCACTGAACAGATGGATTATATTTTCTTTATATACGGACTGGCGTTCTTCCTTTTGTCTGTCGTCTGCCTGTTGTTGCGGCAACAGTCCCGGACGACCATACCCTGGCACTGGCTGGGCCTTTTCGGCCTGATCCACGGCGTCAATGAATGGCTGGACATGCTGGCCATTGCTCTGGGGGATAATGCTATTTTCCAGTGGTCCCGCCTGGTGATCATGGCTGTGTCGTTCATTTGCCTGATGGAATTCGGCCGCTCTTCGTGTCAGCAGATGAAATGCCTGCGGCTGGGCCGGTGGGTCTATGTGCTCTTGCTTGCTTTGGCGCTGCCTAATCTGGCGGCCGGCATGCCGGGTCTGAACGCCGGCTTGCGCTATGCGCTGGGCTTGCTGGGCGGGCTGTGGACCGCCTGGGCCATGGCGCAAGTGGCCCGTCGGGAAGAGCGGGGCGGCGCTGCTTTGAGGTGGGCAGCGGCGCTTATGGCCGCTTATGCCGTGGCCGCCGGACTGGTCACGCCCAAAGCCGCTTTCTTTCCGGCTGCGGTCCTTAATCACGACTCCTTCCTTAAGTTCGCCCATTTTCCGATCCAACTCGTGCGCGGGCTCTTGGCCTGCGGCATTGCTTTGTTTGTGGGCATTTATCGCGAAGAAGTGCTGGCTGACGCGCGCAGCAAGACCCGTGTACGCAGCCTGCTGGCAGCGGTCGCGGTGGTGGTCTTGATCCTGGCATCCGGGTGGTTCCTGGCGGACTGGACCGGGCGGCAGGAAGAGACGAAGCAGCGGGACCTGCTAATAAGCATGGCTCAGCAGACAGCCCTGACCATTGACACCGACAAGCTGAAAGAACTGACGGCGACGGATGCCGACCGTGGATCCTGGCTGTATCAAAGGCTCAAGACCAAGCTCATGACCATGAGAGGAGTGCTGGCGGATGTGCGTTTTATGTACCTGATGCGCCGGGCCGGGGACCAAATTGTGTTTCTGGCGGATTCGGAGAAGCCGGGCAGCCAGGATGAATCGCCGCCGGGCCAGGTCTACTACGAGGCTTCACCGGCAATATCCGAAGTATTCACTTCCGGTAAGGTTCAGGTGGAGGGCCCCGTATCCGACCGCTGGGGTTCATGGGTTTCGGGATACGCCCCGCTTTTTAACGGACGCACCGGCGAGGTCCTGGCGGTGCTGGGGGTGGACCGTTCGGCCAGCGACTATCGGGCCTTCCCCGCCCGTGAGCGGCTCAAGGTGATAGGCCTGATGGCGGTTTTGTGCCTGGCCGCGCTGTTGGCGTTTGCTTATCATTTGCGTTACGGGGCTTTTCTGTCCAAATTGTCCACCGGTCTGGAAGTGGACCGTCTTCTGCAATGGGGTACGGCGGGTATCGTCATCCTGATCGGCCTGTCTTTAACGGCTTTCGCATTCTTCAAACTTAGGAGCGCTTCACTGGACGCCTTTGAAACGACTTTCATGCAAAGGGCCGTGGGGCGGGCGAACGTGGTGGCCGGCGCACTGGAGGGGCAGGGCCGGCTGATGGACGGTCTGCGCAGTCTGTTCATGAGTTCGGACGAGGTCGAGCGTGCCGAGTTCAGCTATTATGCCAGGTCCCTGATAAAGGGCGTGCCGGTGCAGGCGGTCGAGTGGATACCCAAGGTTCCGGATGCAGAACGCAGCACTTACGAAGACCGCGCCCGCCGGGAGCTGGGCCGGGATTTCTTCATTACGGAGAAAGTTAGCGACGGCAAGATCGTGCCGGCCAAGAAGCGCGATGAGTATTTCCCGGTCTATTATCTGGAGCCGTTGTTCGGCAACGGGGCGGCCCTGGGGTTTGATATGGCTTCGGAGCCGGTGCGGAAAGCCGCCATGGAGAAAGCCCGCGACACCGGGCAGGCGGTGGCCACTGCGCCTATGGGCCTGGTGCAGCAGCCCGGTGAGATGAGCGGCGTATTGCTTTTCATGCCGGTCTACGGCAAAGGGGCGGCTCCCCAAAACGTTGAGGAAAGGCGTCACGACCTGCGCGGTTTTGTCCTGGGGGTCTATAACGCCACGGAATTCCTCAAGACTTCCTTTTCCAGGATGCCGGCCGAAGGGTTGGTGTGCCTGGTGGAAGACATGGGTGCTGTGCCGGCCAGCCGTGTGCTGTACCGGCATGTGCCGCGACTGGGCAAGATCGACTGGGAGCACCTGATCAAGAAATTCGTTATGCCGATAGATATGGCCGACCGCGAATGGCGGATCACCATAGCCCCGGGCACGGCCTTTATCAGGGCCAACCTGTCGTCGGCGTATTTATTGTGGCTGCCGGCGGGCATCCTGTTGACCGCTGTGTTGGCATTCTATCTGAATATGTTGATGTTAAGCCGCTACCGGGCCGAACAGCTGGTGCGGCGTCGCACGGCGGAGCTGAGGCAGCGCGAGGAATCCTACCATCGCCAGTTCCTGGACAATTCGGCGGCTATGCTTTTGGTCGACCCGTCCGACGGAGCTATCCTGGAAGCCAACCGGGCCGCCGGGCTATTCTACGGTTACCCTGACGCATATTTCAAGAAGATGCGGATCAGCGATATCAACGTCCTGCCGACGGCACAGATACAACATGCCATGGAAAAGGTCATGTCCGGCGCCGAGCGCCGGTTCGAATTTCGTCACCGGCTGCAAAACGGTGCGGTACGTGACGTCGAGGTGTCCTCCAGCCCGGTCCTTTTTAACGGCCGGATGGTGTTGCATTCCATCATTCACGACATTACGGAACGCAAGACGGCCGAGAAGCTGCTCGTCGAGGCGCGTCTGCACCTGGAAGAGGAGGTCCGCGAGAGGACCGAGGAACTCAAGCAGGCCAATGCCGAACTGCGCATTGAGATCGAGGAGCGTCAGGAGGCCATCCGCCAGCTGCAGGAGGCCAACCGCAAGGCGGACGAGGCCAGCCGTCTTAAGTCGCAGTTCGTGGCCACCGTCTCGCACGAGATGCGCACGCCGCTTAACGGTATCATCGGCTTCGCCGAGCTGCTGGAGAACGTCCGGGACCCGGAGCGCATCCGGGAAATGTCGCGTACTATCGTTCACGAGTCGGAGATATTGCTGGGCCTGGTAAACGACATCCTGGACCGCGCCAAGATCGAGGCCGGCAAGCTGGTATTGAACTGGGAGGTCGTGGATATCCGCGTGCTGGTGGACCGGCTGTGCAAGCCGTTCGAGCTAAGGCTGGCCGGGGCCGCGGTCAAGCTGGTGGTGGACATCGCCGAGGACGTGCCGCGGGCGTTTATTTCGGACCGTCTGCGTATCGGGCAGGTTATGACCAACCTTTTGAACAATGCGGTGAAGTTCACTCCGCAGGGTTCGGTGACACTGAAGATAGAAAAGACGCCGGGCACCGGCGGGCGGACGGGTCTACGTTTTTCGGTCATCGACACCGGCGTGGGCATTCCCGCAGAGAAGCAACACCTGATCTTTCAGCGGTTTGCCCAGGTCGACGGCGAACTGAGCCGGCGTTTTGGCGGGGTGGGCCTGGGAGTATCGATCGCCAAGGGCCTGGTGGAGCTTATGGGCGGCGAGATCGGTTTTGAAAGCTGTGTCGGGTCGGGGACGACTTTTTGGTTTACCCTGGAGGTGGATACCACGGACGCGCCGGCCCCGTATAAAGCGAATGAGGTCGCGCTGCCGGTCGGACATAATGGCAGCGGCCGGGTGCTGGTGGCCGAGGATTATCCGCCGAACCAGGAGATCGTGCGTATGCACCTGGAAGGCGCCGGTTACGCGGTGCAGGTGGTAGGCGACGGGCAGACAGCGCTGGATCTGTGCAGTCTGGAAGAGTTCCGGTTGATCCTTATGGACATCCAGATGCCGGATATGGACGGTTACGAGGCGACCCGGCGCATGCGCGAACGGGGCGGCTGGCTGAAAGACGTGCCCATCCTGGGCTTCACGGCCAACGCCGACAACAAGACTTTTGATGAGTGTCTGGCTATCGGCATGAACGGTGTGA
Organism: Candidatus Omnitrophota bacterium; assembly: GCA_013335325.1. Taxonomy (GTDB): domain Bacteria; phylum Omnitrophota; class Gorgyraeia; order Zapsychrales; family Fredricksoniimonadaceae; genus JAAXVU01. The sequence continues at coordinate 5,124 of JAAXVU010000124.1, forward strand.
TCGTCAAGCCTATCCGCCGGGAAGCGTTCCTGGCGGAGATCGGCAAATGGCTGCAGGCCAGCCGACCGCAATTGTCTCAGGTAACGACGGGGAAACCGGAAACCGCCATAGGGCCGGCACCGGCGGCAGTCATGGATTACGAGGCGGCGGTCCGCGAATTCGGCGGCAATGTCGGCCTGCTAAAAGAGGTGGCCCGCCGGTTCCTGCTGCAGGCCAGACAGCAAATGGACAAGATGACCGCGGCGTTGGTCTTAGGCGATGCCGCATCGATCGGCAGCGAGGGGCACAAGATCAAGGGCGCTTCCGCTAACCTGACGGCCATGCGGCTGGCCAAACTGGCCGGAGAGGTTGAAAGCCGGGGCAAGGCCGGTAACCTGGACGGCATGGCCGGCCTCCTGGAGGATTTGCGTCGGGAGCTGGCGGCGCTGGACGAATTTATCAATAAAAGGAAAGCTTGAACGTGAAGGAGGAAGTTTTATGAGGATTCTGGTGGTAGACGACGATTACGTGAGCCGCGTCAAGCTCTCGACACAGCTTTCGGAGTATGGCCAGTGCGACAACGCGCCTAACGGCGAGATCGCGGTCAGGCTGTTCGCGGCGGCGCATAAGGAAATGGCGCCGTACGACCTGGTCACCATGGACATCGAGATGCCGGATATGAGCGGACAGGCCACCGTGCAGGCCATGCGGGACATCGAGCAGGCCCTAAAGCAGCATGGAGTACAGGAGACCAAGATACTTATGGTAACGGCCAAGACCGCGCTCAAGGAAGTGGCGGAGTCTTATAGCCAGGGCTGCAACGGCTATCTCACCAAGCCCACTACATCCGCGGAGATCGTCAAGGCCTTGCAGGACCTGGGCTTTCAGGCCTGAAACAGGAAATAAGCGGGTAGGGCCGGTTGTGGACCGGCGGCCGGGCAGTGCCGGGAAGATCCCGTGCGCTGTAGAAAAAGAGTGTATCCCGCCGTTGTTTGTGGTATATATTTCATATTATTTTTTGAATGTTTCCTCTGGAGTAGTGTCCTACTTCGCTTTTATGAATAACGAAGATGCGTCTTGTCAAAGAATGGTGCGCGGTTTCCGGTTGGCCCTGGTG
>JAAXVU010000005.1 GCA_013335325.1 Candidatus Omnitrophota bacterium
TGACGCTGAACTCGCGCTCGATGACCTTGAGATTTTCGTCATATTTGCCGAAAAGCGACTGGATGTCACGATTTTCTTCGAACTTGAGGTTCACCATCATGAGCAGGTCTCTCCTATTTGTTCTCCGCATTGACCGAAGCCGCTTCCGGCGCCAACCCGGGGGCCGCGACCGTTCCGACGGGGATCCTTAAGACCACGCCGGTCTTGAGAAAATTCGGGTCCTTGATTACATCCCGGTTGGCATCGTAAATAACGGTCCATTTACTGTAGGACCCGTAAAGTTTCTTGGAGATCTTCTGGAGGGTATCGTCTTTCTGCACGGTGTACTTCTCCAAAGTCGACGGCAGCTGGACAGCCGCCGGTGTAACGATCTGCGGAAAAGTAAAATTGCTGTCATGGACCACCACAGTCTCCTTGGCCCCGGTTACCACCTGGCTTTGTCCGGATGCTGGCGGTTCCGCGCTAGCGGATGCTTTCGGCTCGGCTTTCTCTTCCGTTACAGTCTGGCCCTTACGATCCACCTCCACCACCAGGACCTGGCGGGTCTTGGCCCGGTTGGGATGCTGCGCCTCGGCGCCATCCGGCAGTTCCTGGTCAACGCGCTCGCGTTCGGCCAAATGCGTACGTACAGAAACGCATCCGGAAAGCGTAGCGGTCAAGGAAGCTGCCGCCAGACACACCATTAGTTGCCACCGCATACTATCCTCCAACTTAGCCCCGAAAGGCTTATTTCTTTTTTACGCTCAAGAGCCCGAGCTCACGCATCTGTTTGTCGTCAACTGTCGACGGAGCCTCCGCCAGCAGACAACTGCCGCGCTGTGTCTTGGGGAACGCGATCGTGTCGCGGATCGAATCCAGCCCGGAGAGGATCGCGACCAGTCGGTCCAGTCCGTACGCCACGCCGGCGTGCGGCGGGGCGCCGTATTCAAAAGCACGCAGGAGAAATCCAAAACGCTGCTCGATCTCCTCCTGGCCCAGTCCTATGATGTCAAATATTCTTTTCTGCAAGTCACGGCGATGTATACGGATCGAACCCGATCCGATCTCATTGCCGTTCAAGACCAGATCGTAGGAACGGGAACGTATCTTGGAAAGGTCCTCCCCTTCCAAGAGCGCCACGTCCTCGGGATGTACCGACGTGAAAGGATGGTGTTCGCTGTCCCAACGCTTCTCTTCGGCATTCCAGTGAAAAAGCGGGAAATCCACCACCCACAGGAAGGCGAACTCTTCTTTATTTGTCTTGTCCTGACGGACATCCGGCTTATCACAGCCGTACTTGGCCATGGCCTCGGCATGCGTCATGCGCGGGAAAGGTATCGGCACGTCGATGCCCTTGACCTCTTTTAATACCTTCTGGAACATGCGCTCGGTCAGCCCGAAGACGTCCTCTTCCTCGACGAAAGACATCTCCATATCGATCTGGGTGAACTCCGGCTGACGGTCGGCGCGCAGGTCCTCATCGCGGAAACATTTCACGATCTGATAATAACGGTCCATGCCGGAGACCATAAGAAGCTGCTTGAAAAGCTGCGGCGACTGCGGCAGCGCGTAGAACTGTCCCGGGTTCAGCCTCGACGGCACCAGGAAATCGCGGGCGCCTTCCGGCGTCGACTTGGTCAGGACCGGGGTCTCGATCTCGCAGAAGTTCTCGGCGTTCAGAAAAGCGCGCACGGTGTTCGCCAGCTTGTGACGCATGACGAGCGACTCGCGCATCTTCTCGCGGCGCAGGTCCAGATAGCGGTAGGTCAGTCGGTTCTCCTCGGTGACGTCCACGTAGCCGTCGATCTCAAAGACCGGAACCTTACTCTCGTTCAATATCTCGAGCTCCTTGGCCAAAAGCTCGATGCCGCCGGTGGCCAGGTCCTTGTTGACGTTCTTGTCCGGACGGACATTGACCTGCCCCTTGATGCGGACCACGAACTCGGGCCCCAGCTTCTGCGCCAGCGTGTGCGCGTCCTTGGCGATCGACGGGATGAAGACCACCTGGGTCACCCCGTAACGGTCGCGGATGTCGATAAAAGTAAGCTTGCCGTGATCACGGCGACGGTGCACCCAGCCGCAGAGCACGACTTCCTGGTCCTTGTTGGACGGTCTTAATTCTCCGCAAGTATGCGTACGTAACATCGGCATTGCCTTTCTGACTTTATTTTAAATGTTTTCTTAATTCTTCCACCACTTGCCCAACCGCAACAGACGTTTGTACGCCTGTCGCCATGTTTTTCAAGGCAACGGTGCTGTTCTGGATCTCGGCCTCGCCCAACACCAGAACAAATCTGGCGCCGAGCTTGTCGGCCTGTTCAAACTGTTTCTTGAACGCCCGGCCGCCGCCAAAATCCATGTCCGCCGATATCGCGGCCTGACGCAGACTGTGCAGCAATCCGAAGGCCTGGGCCTCGTATTCCGCCTTGCCGGTAACGACAAACACTTCGATAGAACGTTTGAAAGCCGCCGACTTGCCCTGGTGTTCCAGCGCCAGGAGGATCCGCTCCATCCCCAGCGCAAAACCAATGGCACCGGTCTGTCCCGGCAGACGCGGATCGCCGCCACCCAGCTGTTCGATTAGCCCGTTGTAGCGTCCGCCGGCGCCGATAGCATCCTGCGCGCCGAGCCCGGCGTAGGAGATCTCAAAGACCGTGTGCGTGTAATAATCCAGACCGCGGACCAGGTTGGCGGAAACTTCGTAGCGTATGCCCAGATGATCCAGGCCTTGCCGCACCTGGTCAAAATATTTCAGACCGCTTTCCGACAAATGCCGTGTGCCGATATTCAGCCCCTGTATGACCGTCTGACAGTCCTTATCCTTGGAATCCAGCAGACGAAAGACGTTGCGTTCGTATTGATTACGGCAATCCTCGCTTAAATGGTCGATCTTGCCTTTCAGTTCTTGGCGCAGCCAGCCGGCGAACTTGGCCTTGTCTTCCGCACTGCCCAGACTGTTTAACTTCAGCGTAAAACTCCCCTGCTCCAGCCCAAAGGCCTTTAGCAGTTCCACCGCCAGGGCGATCATCTCGGCGTCCAGCAAGGGATGATTGGCCCCGCGACCGATGGCCTCGGCACCTATCTGATGGAACTGGCGCAGACGGCCTTTCTGTGGCCGCTCGCCGCGAAACATGGGGGCAATGTAAAAAAGCTTGGAAAGGAATTCTTCGCGTCCCTGGTTGAACTGGTTATAGGAACGAACAACCGGCGCGGTGCCTTCCGGGCGCAGGGCAAAGCCAGCCTCTTCGTCATCGGAGCGCTGAGAGCGGACCTCCAGCAGCTGTTTATTGACCACTTCGGTGGTCTCACCCAAAGACCGCTTGAACAAACCGACCTCTTCAAAGAGAGGCGTACGTATCTCACGGTAACCGTAAGTCTTTAAAATATTGCGAGATAGAGTTTCCAGTCGTTCCCATGCAGGGATCTGGTCCGGAAGGATATCTGCTGTGCCGCGGGGATTGGAAATTTTCTGACTCATGCGCTCTGGCTCGCCGCCGTTATACGGCACATGCCGGGATCCGGCCCGAGCCACCTGTTTTACATTCTATAAAAACTAAAGGGCGTGCTTCAACACGCCCCCCGAAACTATGTTCTTCTCTATAAATATGAAGGATTCACTGGACTTATTACTTAATCTTATGTTTCATCTCCAGACCGGGCTTGAACACTACTACCCGACGAGGAGGAACCGGCACGCTGGCGCCGGTCCGCGGATTGCGTCCGAACCGTGCACGACGCTCTTTCACCTTGAAAACACCGAAGTTACGGAGTTCGACCTTTTCGTTGCGGTTGAGGGCGTCCACGATCACATCGAACGTCTTTTGTACGATACGCTTAACGTCGACCTGCTTGATACCCGTCATGTCGGTGATCCGCAACACAATATCCTTTTTTGTCATAAAGACGCTCCTCCTCGGTGATTGTTCAGCAAAATGTTGTAAGCATAGTATCAACAGGGCTTTAGAGTGTCAAGCGAAAGTTCGGGGCGCCCTTATTGCCCGCCCTGTCGGAATATAGCCAGAGCGGACTGGAAAGTATTGCAAAAAAACATGTCACAAAACAACCTTAAACGCTTCTTCACCGACCACCGACTTGATCTCGTCCATCAATATCTCGCTGGGAGAAACAAAAAGGTCCCGGCCAACCTTTATCTCCACACTTTTGAAATTCTTGGTATCGATCTGCAAATGCACCGGAACTTTGCCGGGAAAACGTTCCAGCCTTTTCTTGATAGCCGTAAGTCTCTCCGGTTCACAACGCGTCATATCGACCGTGATCATCTTGACCAGAGCGTAGATCTCGTTAATATCGCGCAACTCATCGATAATGATCTTGGGCGCCTCGTCTTTCAGGCTGACCTTGCCTTTGACGACGACAACAGCGCTGTCCTTGATATATTGCCCCACCGTCTGGAAGGCCCGCGGGAAGACCAAGGCCTCTGCCCCGCCCTCGAGGTCTTCGATGCGTAATATCGCCATGCGTTCGCCGGTCTTCTTGGTGGTCGTAAGCCGCACCTGTCGTATAAGACCGATCATGGCGATCGACTGTCCCTCGCCCATGCGGGCCATCTTGCCGATAGTCCCCGTAGTAAAAGTCTTGATCTCCACCTTGTACCGATCCAGAGGATGTCCGCTGAGATAGAAGCCCAAAAGCTCCTTTTCAAACGATAATAGCTGCGGTTGCGGCCACTCTTTCATGTCCGGATAATTCTCCGCCTGTCTAGAAAAGCCGCCGGTCGACTCCCCCATGGAAAAGAAGGACATTTGCCCGACCTCTTCCTCCTGCTGACGCTTGGTACCCGTATTCAGGGCCTGCTCGAGAACCGCCATCATCTGGGAACGCTTGGCGCCGAGCGAATCAAAGGCTCCGCACTTGACCAGAGACTCTATCACCTTGCGGTTATTCGTCCTCAGATCCACCCGCCGACAAAAGTCAAAAAGAGAACCGAACTTCCCGGTCTTTTCCCGATCCGCCACCAGGCTATCGATGGCGGCCGCGCCCACATTCTTGACACCCAGAAGGCCGTAACGGATCGCCTTGGGACCCGCCACGTGAAAGACCGCCCGGCTTTCGTTTACATCCGGCGGCATGACATCAATACCCATGGCTTCGGCCTCGGAGACGTACTCGACTATCTTGTCCAGGTTGTCTTTTTCGTTGGTCAAAAGCGCGCACATGAACTGCACGGGATAATTGGCCTTGAGAAAGGCCGTTCGATAGCTCACCACCGCATAAGCGGCCGAATGGGAACGGTTGAAGCCGTAGCCGGAGAAATAATCGATCAGGTCAAAAAGACGGTTGGCCTCCTCCTCGGGTATCTTGTTGACCCGGCGGCAGCCATCGACGAAGGTCGAGCGCATCTTCTGCATGACGTCGGCCTTCTTCTTCGACATAGCCCGACGCAAGTTGTCGGCCTCGGTCATGGAGAACCCGCCCAGGACGCTCGCCATCTGCATGACCTGCTCCTGGTAGATAGCAACCCCGTAGGTGTTCTTTAAGACCGGCTCCAACTTGGGGTGCGGATATTTCACCGGTGCTTCCCCGCGCTTGCGCTTGATAAAATCGTCCATCATGCCGCTCTGCATCGGCCCCGGACGATAGAGCGCCAGGATCGAAATGACGTCTTCCAGATCCGTGGGCTTGATGCGCTTGAGCAGATCGCGCATGCCGCCGGATTCCAGCTGGAACACCCCCGCGCTTTCCCCACGGCCCAAAAGCTCGTAGGCGTTGCGATCGTCGAGCGGTATCCGCCGGATATCCAGGTCGACCCCGGCGGTCTCCTTGATAAGCGCCAGACAATCCTGAATAAGCGTCAGCGTCTTCAGCCCCAGAAAGTCCATCTTGAGGAGCCCGATCTTCTCGATACCCTTCATGGTAAAGGAAGTAGTGATCTGGTCGTCGGTAGATTTGTATAACGGCACGTACTCGGTCAGCGGCTTATCGGAAATAACCACCCCGGCGGCATGGATGGAGGCGTGACGGTTAAGACCTTCCAGCACCTTGGCGACCTCGACCAGCTTCCGGGCGGTGTCGTCGCTATCAATAAGCTCGCGCAACTGCGGCTCGGCCCGGATAGCGTCCTCGAGAGTAATGTGCAATTCGTTAGGGATCATCTTGGCGATACGGTCGGCCTCGGCGTAGGGTAACCCCATCACGCGGGCCACGTCCCGCACCACGGCCTTCGCCTGCATGGTCCCGAAAGTGATGATCTGCGCCACATTCTGGCGGCCGTACTTCTGGGCCACATACTCGATGACCTCGCCGCGCCGTTCGAAGCAGAAATCGATATCGATATCCGGCATGCTGGCGCGCTGCGGATTAAGGAAACGTTCGAAGAAAAGCGAATAATGGATGGGGTCCAGGTCGGTGATCCCCAAAAGATAACTCACGATGCTGCCGGCGGCGGAACCGCGACCCGGTCCTACCGGTATCCCCTTCTTCTGGGCATAATTGACAAAATCGCCCACTATCAGGAAATACCCGACGAAACCCAGCTTGGCGATAACGTCCAGCTCGAAATCCAGCTGCTTGAGTACTTTCTCCGGAACCTCCTGACCGTAGCGTTCAACCGCACCCTGCAAACAAAGCTTCTTCAGGTAGTCTTCCTTGGGCTCACCCGTCGGCGGAGTAAATTCCGGTACATGATACTTGCCGAAGTCCATCTTCACATGACACTTGTCGGCGATCTCCAGCGTATTGGTCAGGGCCTCGGGCGCCCAGGAAAAAAGGCGCGCCATCTCCTCTCCGCTCTTCAGGAAGAACTGATCGGAGTGCATCCGCATCCGCCCGGGGTCGCTCAGCGTGGCCTGGGTCTGGATACATAAGAGTGCCTCGTGCGCCTCGGCGTGAGCGGCCTCCAGATAATGCACGTCGTTGGTGGCCACCAGCGGAATATCGAGCTCTCGGGCGATACGCAGCATCCCCTCGTTGACCAGCTTTTGCTCGGGCATCCCGTGGTCCATGACCTCGAGGTAGAAATTACCGCGGCCGAATATATGGCGGTAATCGTCCGCGCACTTCACCGCCTCGTCGTATTTATTGGCCAAAAGCTTCTGGGCGATCTCCCCTTTTAGACAGGCTGACATCCCGATAAGACCTTCCGCCAGTTGAGCCAGGATGGCCTTGTCGATACGCGGCTTGTAATAAAAGCCTTCCAGATACCCGGCGGAGACAAGTTTCATCAGATTCTGGTAGCCGGTCCGGTCCCGGGCCAGTAGCACCAAATGCGCGGTCGATCTTTGTTCAGCCGAGGAATGGTCGAAACGGTCTGTGGGCGACAGATAGGCCTCGCAACCTATGATAGGCTTGATCTTGGCATTGACCGCTTCTTCGTAGAAATCGACAGTACCGAACATGTTGCCGTGGTCGGTCATGGCAACTGCCGGCATACCCAATGACTTGGCCTTGTCGACCAGGTTCTGTAGACGGCAGGCTCCGTCGAGCAAGCTGTACTGCGTATGTACGTGAAGATGCACGAAAGGTTGGGACATATGACTGCCTGTGAAACTCCTGGAGTGACGGTGAGACTATTTATATCCCGCTAAGTAAAACGCATAATCCGGGATCGATCCCGCTCTAAACTACAAACTATAACCTTGGGATGTCAACGAAACTGATGTCCGCAATATATCACGAAGTCTGGCTTATATTGATTAAATTACTCTTTCTTTGCCGGCGGCTTGTGCCTGACGCGGCTCGCCGTAAGCTCGCCAGGCGGCCTCGGGATATTTTGCGCAGAGCTTCTTTCAACTTATTTACCAGAGAAGAAGCGCGTAGCCCCTTACGCAACTCATCGGCAGTGGCCGAGAATCCTCGGACCAGTCCCTCAGCCCCGGCTCGCCGCAAGCTCGCCAGGCGGCCTCAGGATATTTTGCCGAGAATCCTCGTCAAAATAAAAAACCCCCGCGCGAATTGCTTCACGCGGGGGCATATGATGCAACCATTATTCCCATTCAATAGTAGCCGGCGGCTTGGAGCTTATGTCGTACACCACACGGTTAACACCACGGACTTCATTGATAATACGGTTGGCCATCTTGCCCAGCAACTCATACGGCAACTGAGCCCAGTCAGCGGTCATGCCATCCACGCTGGTGACACAACGTATCGCGATAACATTCTCGTAAGTACGCTGATCGCCCATCACACCCACCGTCTTGACCGGCAACAGGACCGCGAAAGACTGCCAAACCTCATTGTACATTCCGGCCTTCTTCATTTCTTCCAGAACTCTTTCATCGGCCTCCCGGATGATCTCCAGACGCTCAGCAGTGATATCTCCGATAACGCGGATACCCAGACCCGGTCCCGGGAACGGCTGACGCTTGAGCACCTGCTCCGGCATGCCTAAAACCTTGCCGATGGCCCTGACTTCGTCCTTGAACAGGTCCCGCAAAGGCTCCAAAAGCTGTAAATGAAGCGACTTGGGCAACCCGCCCACATTATGATGGCTCTTGATGACTGCCGACGGCCCGCCGGTGGGAGAAACTGATTCAATCACATCCGGATACAGAGTACCCTGACCCAGGAACTCCACGCCCTTTAGCTTCTTGGCGTTCTCCTGGAAAACCTCAACAAAAACGCGCCCAATGATCTTACGTTTCTCCTCTGGATCCGTAACCCCGGCCAGCGCATCGATAAAACGCTTCTGGGCGTTCACCACTGTCAGATTCATTTTAAAGTTGCCCTTGAACGTATTAAAGACGTTCTGGGCTTCCTTCTTGCGCAAAAGACCGTTATCGACAAAAATGCAGTGCAGATTTCCGCCAATGGCCTTCTGGATCAAGACCGCGGCCACCGAAGAATCCACTCCGCCGGATAAACCCAAAACGACCTTCTTTTTGCCAACAGTTTCCTGGATGCGCTTGACCGCGGCATCGATGAACCGGTCCATGGTCCAGCGCGGCAAACACCCGCAAGCACCCTGCACAAAGTTCTGCAGTATCTGAGTGCCGCGTTGCGTGTGGATCACTTCCGGATGGAACTGCACGCCGAAGATCTTCTTGGAACGGTTAGCCATCGCCGCGCAATTGTTGTTCAAGGTGTGCGCTATCTTCTCAAAACCGGCAGGCATCTGGATAATTTCGTCTCCGTGGCTCATCCAGCAGGTCAAGTTCGTCGGAAGGTTGGCAAAGAGATCCCGGTTGGAATCCACGAAAAGTTCGGCACGGCCATATTCACGATCCTTGCACTTGTTGACCTTACCCCCGAAGATCTGGGTGATGACCTGCATGCCGTAACAAACGCCTAGGATAGGCAGTCCGAGCTTGAAAATATCCTTATTAGGATGAGGAGCGTCTTTATCGTAGACGCTCAAAGGTCCACCAGAAAGGACCAAACCCTTCGCCCCCATCTCCTTGATCTGTTCAGGAGTAATATTAAACGGCACTATCTGGCTGAACACCTTAGCTTCACGAATACGCCTAGCGATAAGCTGGGTATACTGGGAGCCAAAGTCCAAGACCAGAATAACATCGCGCGTCCGCTGTTGTTTCCGAACCCTGACATTGAGAAATTTGGAACCTTTGAAAGCGGCCATCCTGGTTTCTTCCATACCATGATGCGGAGAGGTAAAAGGATTGCTTTTCTTTGAGGGCTTCTTCTTCGACACAAAGGCCTGTTTATTCCCTGCGGCCTTAAAACCGCCCTGACGGGCTTTCGCATTGTTGACCTTCGGGATATTATTTATATTCTTTTTCACTAATTTAACTTTCTTTTTAGGACAGTCCGAACAAGCCCCTGCCTTTATTATTAACTACAAACTATATATAAAAGGTCAGTCCTGGAGCTGTTTACCCTTTTGTCACAAAACAACTGACATATTTAATATGCTCAAGGTAAACCGTTTAATGCATACCTCCGGGAACATCGTTTATTTTCTCATCGTAACCCGCTGACTAATATGTAAATCCTTCCCCTCACTCTCGAATAAACTGGCAATGACCATCTCCACAACGCGCATGTCCTGATCAGGTACAGGTGCAACTTCATCAATACTTTAACATTTTCTGGCTAGGCACTCAATCCCAATCCACCAAGCTATTTTACACAACTACTACATCTGTAACGACTTATAGTAAATATAAGCCTTGCAGAGATTCTTACTCATATATATAACTTTATATAGTATAAACTGAGCCCAAAAAGTCAATAGAAAAAACCTGACGGATTACCGACGGAAGAGCCCATGATGACTAATAAACAATGCACCTTACTATATGATATATAAAAGGATAAAGAAATCACCAAAAAGCCCAATTTGTCCACAGAAACTTTGGTGCGCGGATAGCCCAATAAAAAAGCCCCGGGTGAATTACCCGGGGCTTTTTTATGTTTGCAAAGTAGATAACAGGGATTACCTTGCCACCCAAAAGCCACTCCATAATGGAAAGGCTGAGGGCTTTCGGGTATTACATCATCCCGCCCATTCCGCCGCCCATTCCACCACCCATTGGCGGCATGGCCGGCTTGTCCTTCTCCGGAGCATCCGTTACCAGACACTCTGTAGTCAGCAACAATCCAGCGATCGAAGCCGCGTTCTGCAGTGCGGTACGGGTCACCTTGGCCGGGTCAATAACGCCGCTTTCGAGCATATCGACATAGGAGTCCTTGTTGATATCGTAACCGATGTTCTTCTTTTCCTTCTTGAGGCGATCCACGATCACCGAACCCTCCAGGCCGGCGTTAAAGCAGAGCTGACGGACCGGAGCTTCCAGCGAACGCAGGACGATCTCGGAACCGGTCTTCTCGTCTCCATCCAGCTTGAGAGCCTGAACTTCCTCAAGACAGCGCAAGAGAGCCACGCCACCGCCAGGCACCACGCCTTCTTCGATAGCGGCGCGGGTCGCATGCAACGCATCTTCGACGCGAGCCTTCTTTTCCTTCATCTCGGTCTCGGTAGCGGCACCGACGTTGATAATAGCCACGCCACCTGACAGCTTGGCCAGACGCTCCTGGAGCTTCTCTTTATCGTAGGAAGAATCAGTCTTTTCGATCTGGTTCTTGATCTGGGCGATACGACCCTTGATGTCGACGGTCTTGCCGGCGCCCTCAACGATCGTGGTGTTCTCTTTGTCGATCTTGACCTTCTTGGCCCGGCCCAGGTCGGAAAGCTGAACGTTCTCGAGCTTGATACCCAGGTCTTCGCTGATGGCCCGTCCGCCGGTGAGGATCGCGATATCCTCGAGCATGGCCTTTCGGCGATCGCCATAACCAGGGGCTTTGACAGCGGCGCAGGACAAAGTCTTACGCAGGTTGTTCACTACGAGCGTCGCCAGGGCTTCGCCTTCGACTTCCTCGGAAATGATCAGGATCGGGGCGCCGGACTTGGCGACCTTCTCCAGGACCGGGAGGATGTCCTTGATGTTGCCGATCTTCTTCTCGTAGATCAAAATGAAGGGATTGTCCAGCTCGCACTCCATCTTCTCCATGTCCGTGGAGAAATAGGGCGAGAGATACCCCTGGTCGAACTGCATACCTTCAACGAGCTTGAGCTCGGTGTTGATGGTCTTGGACTCTTCCACAGTGATGACGCCGTCCTTGCCGACCTTCTCAAAAGCCTCGGCGATCTTCTTGCCGATAACGCTGTCGGAGTTGGCCGCGATGGTGGCTACCTGCTCGACCTCGTGAGATTCCTTCATGTCGACCTTTTTGGACAGCTTGGCGATCTTCTCGACAACCGCCTCGACCGCCTTGTCGATGCCGCGCTTGAGCGCCATCGGGTTGGCCCCAGCAGTGACGTTCTTCAAACCTTCACGATAAATAGATTCCGCCAGCACTGTAGCGGTAGTGGTGCCGTCGCCGGCGTTGTCGGAGGTCTTCTCCGCCACTTCCTTGACCATGGAAGCGCCCATGTTCTCGAAAGGATCTTCGAGCTCAACTTCCTTGGCCACGGTCACGCCGTCTTTGGTGACGGTCGGAGAACCAAATTTCTTGTCCAGAATGACATTGCGACCCTTGGGGCCCAGCGTCACTTTCACGGCGCGGGCCAACTGCTCCACACCGCTCAATACTGCACGACGACCTTCATCGTCGAACTTGAGAATCTTTGCACCCATGTGTTCCTCCTTAGAATTAAAGAATCGAATTAAACTCGAAAGTCAAAGGTCAGACGTCAAAAGCCATAATACCGGTTGCCATGGCAGTCTTCATTTGAAGCGCAAAGAAAGGCCGGAAAGGATTGCTGAATTCGCGCTCTACTGGAACACGAATTCGATAACCATTACCGTCCTTTGATACTTGTTTTGTCTTCATCTTAAATCCAAGCATACAAATCTTATGACTTATGACTTTCGACTTATGACTTTTTTTACTTCACGATCGCCAAAATCTCTTCCTCTTTCATGATCAAGAGAGTATCGCCGTCCTTGGTCTTGATCTCCGTGCCGCTGTACTTGCCATAAAGAATGGTATCGCCCACCTTGACTTCCGGCGCGCTCAACTGGCCGTTGTCCAGGGTTCTGCCCTTGCCAACTGCCACTACCTTGCCCTCCTGGGGCTTTTCCTTGGCAGTGTCAGGCAGCACAATACCACCCTTGGTCACTTCTTCGGAACCCAATGGTTCCACCACGATCCTGTCCGCTAATGGTTGAAGCTTCACGTTTCTCCTCCTTTTTAATGCTGTTAAACCTGGATTTATTACGAGTTTTGCTCTCTGCAGAAATTCAAAATTACTTTAGCAAATCTTTTTCTAGATTGCTAATTATGGAAAAATCGATTCTTTTGTCAAGAAAAAATTTTGATTTCAGCCTGTTTTAGCGCTCTGGGCACCAGAGTGCCAAGCTGTAGAATAAAAAAGACGGCAATAATGCCGTCATGGAAAATCCTGTACCGCCTAAACTTCTCCAGTTAGACCGCCACCGGTTACAATAACCGAAAAATATATATCTTGGGACCTGAACCCTCCTCAATGACTTTAAGATCAAGCTTTTCATGAAACAACTGCGAGTAAAAAATCCTGTACCAAAGAAAAGTTTGAAAAGCGGCTGCTGTCCCTTTCTGAACAAATAAAGACTGAGAAGGCGGCGTGAGATATGCATTAAACAAATAATTGGACGTCACGAAATACTTCCACCCTTGCTCTTTCATGTCTGCAACCAGACTGTCGCCCCTCCAGTAATCAAAATAACAGGGGATATCTCGCTTCACATATTCCCTAAAGATAGCCTTGTACTCCTTCTTCAAAGAATAGTCTTTGTAATCCAGGACATCTAGATCGTAGAAGGTACCAATTATAGGAATAAAGTCCCGGTCAAAAAGAATGTGGTCACTGGCAGGTATGTTCTTTCTGATCCAATCCGCAGCGATCACCCGGTTGTCCACCCGACTATTTTGCCATAATCGATACGCCAACTTGCAGCCGCCGTTCACAATGATCCCCAGCATGACAGCAATCACTAGCCCCCGCCAAACCCCTTTCTTGGCATGTGAAATAAGCACCTCGAACATTTCTCCGCTGAGAACGCAAAGCCAGGGAAATAAAAACAGCATGTAATACGGCATCTGCTTGGATAGACTTCCCAAACAGATCACCGACGGGATCAACAAGGCATGGAATACCATATCCCGCCGGGAATGCCGCCATACCGAGAATGCAATAGCTCCCAACACCAGCACCGTGGTGACCGGATCTTCCTTCCACAGAGCCGGCAAGAGCCACTGAAAATCTATACCACCGGAACTGCCAAAGAGAATACTCGACTCCAAATTGAATCCTGTCTGGAATATCTCCGGATTCAGTATGTAAAGCGGCGAACCGACAAAGAAACCCAGAAAGGCCACGATCAACACCAGACTATTTACCCGCAACCGGTCCCCCAGCTTCCCCGGGACAACCCAGGGTGCGACCAAGATAGGAGCGACGGCAAATAAGCCGTTTAATTTCGCACTCCCGGCCAAACCAGCCAATAACCCGGCGAGATAGAGACTTTTAGCCTGCGAGGTTTCGATATATTCCACTACCTTTATGAGCACACTAGTGGCCATGAACGCGACAAAGATATCCGGCAAGGCATATCGCGCATGTGACATATAAAAACCAAACGGAGAGCAGAACAATAATGATAGTGCCAATAACGAAGCTGGCTTCGCTAGACGGGAAACGCAATATTTAAAGACCAACGCCATGGTCGTTACCGCAAAAAAGATCCCTATGATGCGCCCGACCCACAAAAAGATCGGAAGGTCACACTGAAAGATTATTGCAAACAGACTGGGGTCAAATATCCCATCCAGCGGGAAATGACGAACAAGAATGTAATACACAAAATAAACAAGATAGACCGGCAGGGCAATCAGGTAGCTGAAGAAAGTCGGATAATTCGTGAAGGCAGGTACCGTGGTCCTAAAGACGAAGAAGCCGCACAGATTCTTAAGGAAGCTGCTTTCGTCACAGTAAAGCGGTTCTCGCATCCCGTCTATAAAAAGAACCGTGGCGTACAAGACCGCCAACAGAAGAAACAACGGGTTTTTTAGAGGATTACGTTCTGCAAGAAAGTTCTTATTTTGGGTCAAAGACAAATTTTTCATTGCTCAGTTAACAGGCCAGATGCCCTGACTCACCGCCTGAACGTAGTCAGGGAGCCAACAGGCCAATGCCTTTAAATATCAGCTCTTCATCCACGGCCGTAACGCGGCTTTTCATAAACTTAGCCAAGACTCCAGCGTAGCCGCCGGTCATGACGATCTTGGGCCGGCAGCCCATCGCTTCAGCCAGCCGCTCAACCATGCCATCGCACAGCGCTCCGTAACCGTAAAACAGTCCGCTCTGGATACTTTCTCCGGTCGACCTTCCGATAACGTGCCCGGGAGGCGCAATAATAATGCGCGGCAAGAGTGCGGTCTTCTCGAACAAGGCCTCGGCCGAGAGCCGGATGCCCGGAACAATGGCACCGCCCAGATACTCGCCCTTCCTGGAGATCCCGTCAAAGGTAATGGCTGTCCCCAGATCCAGGACCACCGCCGGAAAACCGTACAGTTCACGGGCAGCGAACGCACATACCAGCCGGTCCTTACCCACCTGACGCGGGCTGTGATAACGGTTAACGATCGGCACTTCAATATCGCGCCCCACCACCACCGGACGGACCTGCAGAGCATTCAGGATCTGTTTCCGGATAATCTTCAAGGTATCCGGCACCACACTGCAAATAATGACCTTTTGGACACCACGGTGCCCCGCAACTGCCAAGAAGTTGGCCAGCTTGGGGCGGAACAACTCGCTGTCAGGCATGTTCTCCAGCTTGACAACACCTTCCAGCTTCCCGTTGCGGATAAAACCAAAACCGATAGTAGAATTGCCTATATCAACAGCCAGAATCATGTTCCACCCCTGCCATACATCTGCGCGTAAGCTTCCTTAGCCCTCTAATAGACCTCAAATTTCCTGCCAGTTGTGAGCAGCCCCGACGGAATCTGCGCCCGAATAATTCTTTAAATTGGTATCATAATGCACAGCCGAGCCGTCACCGACGCTCACCGTTCTGCCTAACATAGAGCCGAAGACATTGGCATTTTCACCGACCGCTATTTCAGTATTCGGCGCGTAAATAGCAGCGTGTACGTCCTTGTGACTTCCCAACACAACCCCGCCGGCCCCGGTAAACGTGCTGTAGATGACCAGCCGGGAAGCGTCCTCTGTCTTGTTATTAATATCGGCGTTGGCCTTGATATCTATCTTGCCGTCGCTATAAAGCGTAAGGCTGCCCAGGCTGCCAATAACAAATGTAGCATTATTTTCGATGCTAAAGGCCGTCTGCGCCGCGTCGGCGCCAGTGAGATAAATACGCACGGCGCCATCGATGCTTAGGGTGCCTCCGCTTACCACCGATAGGCTGGAATACTTGTAATCCCCCGCGGTAAGTGCGGTATTACCGGACACCGACAAGGCATGCGGCGACTGATAATCCAACGCAACCAGCGACCGCGGCACAATTACCGGAGGGATGGATAAACGGGCAGTACTTGTAGAGGTCCCGGTAATGGTCGCGTTGCCGGAAGATACCGTCCCGCCAGCACCAGTATTGACGTTACCTCCTACTGTCGAATTGTTGCCAATGCGCACACTCAAACCATTGGTTCCGATATCCCCGTGCTGGGCCTTGTTTCCTCCGACATTGTACCCGCCGCGTTGCGAATCGTAACTGTCTGTCTGGACTCCGTTGCCCAGACTTAAACCCTCCCGTGAGAAAGCCCCATAGCCAAATAGCGCCGCTCCGGAAATATCCACCTTCACCACACGATACATATGCGGACCTTGCTGAGCAGGGAAATACCCTCCCGAAATAACCGTAGTGTTATTCTCGTCGACAGTAGCCTCATACTCGCCGGCAGGCAGGGAACGAAAGATAAGTTTATTGCCAGTGCCACAGTCTATACAGGAAGAACACATGAAACCGGTCTCCTGGTTCTTCATGCCCTTACAGCCGTTCTGCTTGACCTCCCACACTGCCCGCTGCAACCCGGCCTCGGCCATCCAGAAAGCCCGAGTGTTGTTCGCAAGACGGGTGGATGACCGGCTTTCCAGCAGACTGCCGGAGGTGATGATCGCGCCCAAGGTCGCCACCACCACGACCACCATAAGAACAATAAGTAGGACAGCACCATTCTTATTCATTGCGCAACTTCACAGTCTCCACAAGTGAGAAAGCGATCGGACGATTGTAGACCGTCTTCCCGGCGCCGATATCCACCGTCAGCTGAGTTCCGGCCTTGGTAAAACGCAGATGCACGATATCCGTGGCAACAATAACGGTCTGACCCGAATATTCCCTGACCAGGTTATTACCGTCACGGTAAAACATTACATGGCTTTGGGTCGGCGTAGAAAAGAAGATCCGGTCGCTATGCTGGTCGATGAACATGACCGCGCTGGCCCGGCTCTCCCGCACCTCGCGGATAATACGACCCATGCCATTGCGGGCATTCTGCTGCAACTGCAGCAAGGCCGTATCCGCAAAATAAACAGCTGTACCGGTCTGCATTATCCCGTACAGGCTCATTAACAGGAAAGAAAATATCCCCACGCTGACCAAAAGCTCCACCAGGGTAAACCCGCGAGCCCTTGTCACGCTTGACCTCTGATAAGAAAGCATTCTTCCGAACAATCTCATGCTCCCGCCATATGCGTCATAAGAACAAGGCTTTCCGGCCGGCCGGAGGCATCCCCCCAGGTGACCGTGACAGTTACAGTCAATAATTCTGTTCCGACCTTGGTTGTGGTGATCTGCTCGTTCTTTAACGGATGCAGCCCCTTGTCCGTCACCGCTTTCGCGTCCCAAGTCCAGACACCGCTGTCAATTTGCGATGGAACATTGTAAAAAGAGGCGTTGCGGATATCTTCCAGCACATATTGGGCATGGGAGACCGCTATCGTCAGGTCACGGCTGGCTTTATTCAGCGCGATGGCATTCACAAAGAAACTAAGCATCACTGACAATATTATGCCGAGTATGCCTGCCGCCAGTATGATCTCGACCAAGGTAAATCCGGCACTGGACGGCGCCTTATTTACTGTGAACAATAAATTCTTCTTATGCATGAAAAGAATGGCTCTGATTACTGAATATGACTCCGCCGATCAACAGATATGAAGCACTGCTGATACTATCCGCCAGCAATACTTACTGTGGCAAAACTTCTTCCCGTATAGACGCTTCCTGTACCGGAGCCACACGGTTAGCCAACCTCTCCTCGCTCGCAGAAAGTCGGCCGCTCTGCTCTTCCAGACTGCCTTCCAGCCCCCGATCCCTGACTGTCTGTGCCCCTGGCAGCCGCACTGAAACAACTGGCGGCTGCCCGTTACCGGCATTGGTCACCGGCTGGATCCTGTACTGCACGAATACCGCCAGTGCGATACCCAGGATCAAGATTATAAAGATATATTTAAGCATTAAAACCCTCCTTGCTGCCAGGACAATTTATCCTCGATATCGTCAGTAAAGGCGATGAATGTGTTCATCGTCGGAAAGTACGGCGGCGTGGCCGAAGTCTCCATGCGCGAATCGTACACAAAATTACGTCCATATCCTGAGACCGGCGCTCCCGTGCTGGAAGAGAACGTGCCGAACGCACCGTAATTGTTGCTGATAACCCCGCCCAGCACTGTGGCCACCCCGCGCGAAGAACCCTCATCGTAGTTATCCACCGTAAAGATCCCTTGTTTGGCCATGACGGTAGCGTCGATCTCTACATCGTCCGGTGCCGATGAGCCGACTCGGACGTTCCCCTGCCAGCTAAGGAGCCCCAGCAGGTTGTCATATCCCTCGGCGGAAGGTGGCACATAATCAGACGAGCCCTGCGTACCGGAGGCGGCCGTAGTATTCTGATAACGCAGGTTGTTCTGTATGACCACGTCGTTGCGGCTGGCGATCGTCATCTGCGTGGCCCCCTGCACAGTACCGCCCAGTGATGTAATGTTGCCCAGCACGTAGATAATCGGTCCAATATCGCTGGTCCCGTCGGGCAAACCGGTGTAGGTTGTGTTGGTGGAACCGCTGCGGACAATGGTCTGGTTGTTGGCCTTGTCCATCGTGATGGTCTTGGATGTCGAGCCCTGAGTGATGGCAACGACTTGCCGGGATTGCGAGTCGACGCTCAGACTGACCGTGGCGTCCCCGCGTACATATATGCCCCCCTTGAGTGTCGATCCAGTATATGGCAAATATATCCCGTTGTTGGAATAAGAAGTACTGGCCGAGGCCTGGTTGGCCATGTCGGTCTCCTGCGAACTAGTCGGCATGGATATGGCCGTGACTCCGCGCTGGAAACCAGCCGAAAATGTCGGCACGTCCGCCGTACCGTTATGGTCAGAATCTATCAGCACCGGATGATTGTTGTTGTAGAACCTGGCCTGTTGCTGCGCCTGCTTGGTCAAACCGTAAAAAGTCCCGCTGGGATTGTAAGCGAAATTGAACTGGCCGTTAGTAAAGACCGGGCCGCTGAAATTGGTACGCGCATTGAACCAGACCTGGGTCCCGCTGGGCATGGTCTGGCTGTTAGTGAAAAGCGCATACCGGGCGAAATTATCCTTCTGCACCCGCACGGTGAAATCCCCGTTCAATGTCATCTTTTTGTACAGGCTGCCGCTGGCCCCCCGGGTCTGAATCTTGAAATAGAAAGGAAAGTCCCAAACATTGCTGCTGGGCGAAGTCGGATTGGATTTCTGGGTTATTCGGATAGTATATGAATAACCGCTGTCATCCAGCGACGTGGAGGTACTGGTATAGACCGCCTCATTTGTCCCCTGCGTCAAAAGATGCGTGTTGCCGTTACGGACATACGCCACCAGGAAGCCAACCCCATTATGGGCGGAAGCGTATGTGGTGGCATTGCTGGATACGATAGAAGGATCGGTAGCATTTACTGTATTAAGCATATAGAAATTGATTAAATTGTATAGAGTAAGAAGTCCGGCATTGGAACCTGCCTCGGCAGCATACTCGGTCTTGGCCGAGCGCAATTCTATTGCTGCCATGTTTTTTTCCTGCATAGCCTTGGCCATGAATATTGTAGACAAGATCGTCACCATGACGGTCACCAAGAGCGCCACTACCAAGACTGCTCCCCGCTTATTATTCATAACGCCTCCTTCAGTTCATCAGGCGGATCTTCTCATTAAGGCTGGACGTAACCATCCGGCCCTGGGCCGATTTCTTCTCAGCCGCTATGGCCAGAACCACCGTCCGTGATCCGCTCTGACTGATCCGCAGATCAGTAATATCACCCGCCACGATCTGGCTGCTCACCGTACCAAAGAAAGCGCTCAGCACGCTGCGGACGATCTGCTTCGAACTGTTTAACGAGTATTGAATATATTTATATTCGACGGTAGAACAGGACCCGTCGCCATCCATACAGGTATAACTGTCGCAACCCCAGGTCCGGGACGCGCCCCAATGCGCCGGAGTACCCGTGCTGTTAAGGAAGACCGAGGCCGAGTCGCATACGACGGGTATAGAAAAACGGATAATATCCGAACCGTTTGTCCCGGTTCCAGTCAGTATGCTGAACTGCGCTGTTCCAGTACTGTCGTAGCCGGTATGCTTGATGTCCCATTCCATCTTCTGGAAAGCCGTGCGCAGGTCATCGCGTATGGCCAGCCCGGCATCCGTATTATGAAAACCGGACTGGGCGACTCCCAGCAGGCCGAACACCACCGAAAAAAGTACGACCGTTATTCCGACGGCTAACATGAGCTCCACAAGCGAGAACCCCCGCCGGTCGCTAGCCAAAGATCTCCGTGATGATCTGCACTGGCGAATCGATCTGCAAGTTGCCATTTTTATCCTCACCGGTATTTAAAACCCCGTTCAGGTTGACATCTTCCCCTATGACCCGTCCGGTAGACAGACGCCAGCAATACGTAACCTTGACCCTGAGCAGCTTGGCATTGGAATCATCGACGTAGATCACACCGATGCCATTCAGTCCCGGGACCGTAAACGTCGTATTGTTATAAGTGAAATGTACCTGGGAAAAGGCAGCGCCGCGGATGTCTACCAGCTTACTTTTAATCGTCTGTAAAGACAGAAACGTCCCCCGGCTGATCTCAGCCAACTCGAAGAATCTTATATAAGTCATTAATATGCCGAGTACCGCTACAATAAATATAGTGGCAGCGACCATGACTTCGACCAACGTCATGCCCGAGGAGTTCCGATATATCCTGGCCTTCATATAGCCTCACCTCCTCATTGCAAGTATACCCTATAAAAACCTGAATAAACACGGCTCGAGGCTTGTTCACCGACTGGATGCTTCTGCATAATTATTTTATAATGTACTATTAATAATTATGTTGATATACAAAAAAGTTAGTAAAGTACGAACGGCGCTAAGGAAGGAAGAACTTGGTCTTACAAACGAAGATATGCAAATCACAACAAAAGGATGCCGACCTGCTGCTCACCCAGTTGCGCTGTGCCCGGATGATCCGGTCTTCCGGTGCCGGCCTGGACGCGACCGTAGGCCCACGATCAGGAGTTTTCCACAGCCATTGTGGTCGCGCGACCACAATGGTCAAAACCCTCTTGGAAGAGATACTGACGCCCTAACAGGCCCCAACGATCCAAACAGTCTGACGATCAAATCAGCCAGCCGTTGACCTGCTCGTAAGCAAGCTCCGCTGCCTGCACTGTCCGACGCTCTGATACCGGGCCGTTACGCCAACAGACCACCTCAGCCGGAGGCTGTCCGCGCAGTTTGGAATGGTACTGCACCAGCCCGGCCGCCTGGGCCAGCGTTTCGGCCGAGTCGTCCCCGCGCAAAAGCGCCACCGGTCCCGGGAACGTTTCCGAACGGAAGAGCACGTCACCCGACACAGCGTAGCTTTGCAGTTTCGCATTCTCGCGCTCGTCACGGCCGACGATCACGAAGGTGCGCTCGTCGAGCCGGAAATACCGTCCCAGCCCCAGCACCGCCGTGGCCTGGATATACTCGCAGCCGCGGCTGAGCACATCCTTGATCCGAGCACCGAAATGTTTCTCAGTCAGCAGACAACCTCCGCCCGGCTGGGCGAAACTCGTCACACCCAGCCGACGGGCCAGGTCATACTGCACCTTACGCGAGCGCCCCTCGATTGCGGGAAGGCGGCTGCGGTCGACCAGTCCCTGCTGTTCCGGCAAAGTCGGTTCCAGGAAGGCCGCCGACAAAGGCCGCAAAAGCCTGCCCGGGATGCCGGCCTCTTTCTCCACACACTGCAAGGCCTGAAAACGCTGCGACATCGGCCGCTGACCCAATACCTCGCCGGTAAAGACGAACTCTGCTCCCAGCTCGCGCATGTACCCGGCGGCCTGGCGGATCATGTAAATGTGACAGTCGATACAAGGATTGAACGCCGAGCCGAAACCAAAACGCGGATTGCGCAATATCTCCAAATAATCGTCGCCGAGCAATATCACCTTAAGCGGCACCCCGAGCTCCTCGGCTACCGCCCGGACGCGTCCGCTTTTACCGCAGCCCCAGGGCATCTCGATAAAGACCGCGTGCACTTCGATCCCCTGCCCCTTCAGGACCGCCGCCGCCAGCGCGCTGTCGAGCCCGCCGGATAAGAGACCTACCGCCTGGCACCTCACCTTAGCCATGGTTCAATCCTTATTCTCTTCGCCATTCCGCACAGGGATCTTGCTCTCTGCCGGAAACACCCGGCCCTTTTGCAGCAGCCAGAAGACTGCCAGTGCAACTCCGATCGAGTCGATGCCGACGTCCACCGGACTACCCTGCCGGCCCGGCACGAAAAGCTGGTGGAACTCGTCGGACACGGCGTACAGGAACGACAATACCGCCGTCAGCCCCGGGAGCTGCCGAGGTCCCAGCCGGGAGGTCATCCGCAAGGCGCGGCCCACGAGAAGCGTGAGGATCAGATATTCGCTAACGTGCGCGACCTTGCGCAGGGCAAAGTCATACTCCAGGCCGGAACTTAGGTCCGGCGTGTTGGAAAGAAAGAAGATCCCCGCCGCCCACACTCCCGGCGGCAGCCAGGCGCTCAGTATTTTATTACATAAAAAAGACATGTATATTCCCTATCATTTAAACGATTGTTCTTGGGCAGTAGCATTCCTGATCATTCAATCCCCTAAATTTCCCTCCACAGGTCGGAACGTTGATAAGGTTGGTAAGGTCTGCCGTGGCATACCATTTCAGACCTTTTTGACTTCTCTGACGCCATCGACCTGTGAGATAAAACTACAGAGCACGCCAATGATACATTGGCTTAAAATAAATCTCTCGAAGAGTTAGTCCTTGTACGGATCGAACACTTCTTCCCCGGCCATGGCTACCCCGACCGGAGTCAGAGTATGCAAGACCTTGATCGACGGGGCGTGGGACTTGAGCACCTCCGGCAGGCGCTTGTAACAGTGCGGAGATTCGTCAGTGCCGGCCCCGCGCAGCTCCACACCTTTCTCCCTGATCCACTGCATCATCATCTGCCGCGAGATGGTGCCGCCCGCGCGTCCGCGGCCCTTGCGCCGTCCGGCCGCAGCTGTGCGCGACATAACGCGCCCCGCCCCGTGTACCGTCGAATACATCCCCAGTCGGCTCTCGGTCGAATCGACACCCTCGACAATAACCGCCGGGTCGCCCATGCTGCCGCCGACAAACCCGCGCTGACCCGGGAAGGCCGGGGTCGCGCCCTTGCGCACAACCCACAGCTTTTCGCCGCCGTGCGTCTCTTCCCAGGCGAAATTATGATGATTGTGTACTTCTTCGACGATCCGGGCGCCTATTATTTCGGAAACCTTCCGACAGACCCAGTCGCGTCCGGCGTAAGCGTAACGTCCGGCCAGGCGCATGCAGGCGATGTAATCCTGCGCCAGCTGCGAGCGCGTATCCAGAAGCACCGGGTCAACGTGCATGCCGTCGCGGCCGCCGCCGGCCTTAATGAAATACGTCGCCAGCCGGTGCCCCAGTCCGCGCGAGCCGAAATGCACGCCCACCCAGACCCGGCCTTCTTCGTCAGAGAATATGTCCACGTAATGGTTGCCGCTGCCTACCGTGCCCAGCTGTTCCTGGGCCAGTTTCTTGAGCTTGCCTTCCTTCATCACCGGCAGCTCCCAAAGCGGTTCTTTAAAGAGCGGATGCTCCACCCTTTCGTCATTCTTCATCCCCACGCCGAAAGAAAGCCTGGCAAAGATCTCGTCCATGACGGCCGGGATATCCCGGCGGATATCCTCCGCGCGAAGGTCCAGCCGTACCGCCTTGTTACCGCAAGCGATGTCGAAGCCGACCCCCGACGGGCTAATGCGGTCGCGGTAGGCCACCACCCCGCCTATCGGCACGGCGTAGCCGATATGGTGATCGGCCATGAGCGCACAGCGCACAGCCTTCGGCTGACAGTTCTGCATTTGCGCGACAGCGTCGGGCAATGGTTCGCCCCAGACCGGAATGCCGTTAATGACCTGATAGGGCATGAAAGCCCCCCTTGCAGTTCTTATTTCTTCTTCGACATGGCCAGCTTAAGAAGCTCGGCAGCGGACAGCTTGGGTTTGGGCGTAGGCGGCGGCACAGCGGCCTGATCCTCCCGGTTCGCCAGGCGGTAGGAAACCGACATCCGGAAGTAAACATCGCCGGCAGCGAAGACCTGCTCGATATTATTCTCCCAGCGGGAAGGCGGGATGACCCCGGTCAGGCGCGTCGAGGGGACACTTATCTCGAAAGAAACCTTGTGCGGTTCGAGATGTTTCTTGAAACAGCCGACCACCATATTCAGCACCTCGCCGATGCCGTCCAGCGTGTCGTGCGATTCCTCCTCCAGGTCGGAACGGTCCAGCATGGCGCCCACCACTCTGGCCGCCGAGCTGGCGCGAATGAACATGGATATCTTGCCGACCAGATCACCCTTCAGGTAGATAGTGCTGAATATGCCTTCCAGCCCGTAAAGGTTCTCGTCGTTGGCCGCCGGCCGGGGCTGGCTGTAGACGCTGCCGAAACCCTCGGTGACCGCGGTCTGCAATATATCGGGAAATAAAGTCTTGTGGTCGAACATAAACGCCGGCGGATCCTGTTGAAATATTAAGTAGCTGTACAATAAACGTTTACAAGAATAACAAAAAAGCCGCGCAACTGTTAGTACTTTTCCCGGATTCCAGCGCCCCGGAAGACCTGTGTCGCGCGACGCAGGTCGTTAAAATCTACCGTGAGCATATTGGGCGAAGCGGTCACTGCCTCGCCGAGACGCGAACTGGTTAAGAGCAAGACGCCCGCAGGCTGCTGCTCCACACACTCCGGCTGAGTCGCACGGCAATACCACAGCGGCCGGTTGGGCACCTGTCCCCACAGGCCCATCTTCACCATGAACTCCAGCTCGAAAGCAAAAGCTGACGAATTCATATTGTTAACGTCGTCGATGACCGGCTGCCCGTTGAAACCGTAACCGTCCGCGACCGGCCCAATAACATGTATCCGGTCGACGGGATGTATAGAAGCCGGGGCCAAACTTGCACGAAGGAACATAAGCTCGGAATTATAATTCCAGACATTGAGCTGGAGCCTGGTTTGCGAACATATGATAAGCAGTGCCAAAAAACCAGCCACACCCAGTCCGGCCAGCCGGCGCCTTATGCCCAGCCCGCGCAAGACAGAACCTGTTGCCCAGGCAAGCGTAATAGTATTTAGCAGCATGCCGGGATACAGCGCACGGTATAACAATATGCGCATCGGGGACACTGCCCAAACGAAAACGGACGCAAGCAAGAGGAAAAGCCACAGCAGCATCCTTATGAAGCGCTTGGACCTAACTAGACTCTGGTCCAGCGTCATCGCTACCAGCGCCACTAAGAGCACGAGGTAGGCGGCCCCAATTCCACCATACGGAGAGAATGGATTCAGGAAATATGCCGCTCCTTCACAAAAAAGATACGGCAGTTTCGAGGCCATTCCAGGCAAGGACGGCTGCAAGTTGTAGGCGTGGAAGGTACTGGCGAGCGCTGCCGGAAACCTCGGCAATAACACAGCCTTGGCCAAGAAGAGATAGACCGCCGAACAGAAAAACAAAAGGCCAACACCGTACATAACATGACGTGCGGGATACGGCTCCTTCCCCGCCGGCGGCCAAAACAGATGGATCGACAGCAAAGGCACGAACAAGAAAGCCGCTACCGGATAACACAACATAGCAAAGATAAGGCACCCGGCGGTCCACAGCATCCGCCATGGCATCCCTATGCTCGCGTTCCAAAATAAAGCCGCACCCAGCGCCCCCCAAGCCCCCAGGACATAATACGGCATAGGCATGACAACTCGGTCCTGAAAACCCGGTAACACGGCCGCCAGTACGCCCAACAGCACGGCTGTCGAGGCAAAAGCCGTTGTGCGAAGTAAAATGTACGCCACCCCGCAACCAAAAAGAGCAGCCATACCGACGGAGATTGCCCTTACGAAAGCCAGACCGGCGAAATCTTCCACGCGGTGAAAGATAAAATTACCGGTAATCGCTGCCAAAGGTCTGCCCAGAGACCAATCGGCTTCAAAATACGGGTCGTTAGGGTCTACAATGTCCTGCGGCAGGAAGTGCTTGCCAAAGTAACGCATGGCATCGTGGTGGGCAAAAGGAATATTCAGACTGGCCCCGTAGAACAGGACCACAAGGAATATAACCACGCCAGCAATACACAATTGATAATACCAACCTCTTTGTTCCATATGCTCAGCGTTGCTCCAGGATCAGCTCTTCCCGCTTGGTATCGATCTTAAACACAAAATTCTCCAGAAAAGACATGCCTAAAAGCCCGTCGCGCAGGCCCATGCGGTCACCGTCGAGGACCACCGCCCGCACATTGTCGACCGCGGCGTCCCCCAACTGGACCTTGTCCAGCACGACCACCCTTCCCGCCACCTGCGCCCCTCCGGCCAATATCACAGGTATCGCCTCGCCGCGTTCGACCCGTACGCGAAGCTTCTTGGCCATGGCGCCGGATATCTGCAGGGCGCTCGCCCCGGTGTCGAGCATGAACTTGCCCCAGAGCTTGTCGTTGAGTTTTACGCGGACAAAATAGCTTTTGCCTTCCTTGATAAGCGGTATAACCGTCCGTCCGCTGGAAAGAGTGGCGTGGGCCTTCTTATCTGGCTTGTCGGCCGGACGGGAAATGGTGCGGTTGGCCTGGTTGGCGGTCTGACCCGCCATCGATGTGCCGGTGTAGACCGCGCCGCCGATGGCCTTGCCGGCGGTCCATCCCGCCTTGCCCACCACGCCCACCGCCTCACCGGTAGCCTCGAGAAAGGTGCAGCCGGAGCAAATCAATAGAACCAGTGCAAAATAGTAACGCATAAACAAATACCAGTCTCCCTTGTTACTTGTCTGATCGCTTCCGCCCGCGTGAAATGCGCGGCGTATCGGTCCGGGGCACTTCCGGCCCCGCAATATTCTTAAGCTCTGCAATGTGGTCCCGGATACGCGCCGCCTGCTCGAATTCCAAGTTACGTGAGGCGAGCTCCATCCGGCGCTCCAGTTCCGCCACCTGCTGCCCGAGCTCGTATTCCTCTTTATCCTGTCCGGCGATCTCGCGGACCAGCTCGTCGGCCTCGGCCCACTGCTCGATACCGGCGCGTATGGCGCGCTCGATGGTCTTCGGCTGGATGCCGTGCTCCTGATTAAACTTGAGCTGGATCTTCCGCCGGCGCTCGCATTCAGAGATGGTCCGGCGCATCGCCTCGCTTATCGTGTCGGCGTACATGATGACCCGCCCCTCCACGTTACGCGCCGCGCGGCCGGCGGTCTGGATGAGGGACGTCTGTGAACGCAGAAATCCCTGCTTGTCCGCGTCGAAGATGGCCACGAGCGACACCTCCGGCAGGTCCAGCCCCTCGCGCAGCAGGTTGACCCCGACCAGGCAGTCGTATTTCTTCAGTCGCAGATCCTGCAGTATCTTGGTGCGCTGCAAAGTCTCGATGTCGGAATGCAGGTACTTGACCTTGAGCCCCCGTTCTTCCAGGAACTCCGCCAGGTCCTCCGACATGCGCTTGGTCAGTGTCGTAACCAGCGTCCGCTCGCCCTTCCTGGCACGCGTGCCTACTTCCGCCAGCAGGTCCTCCACCTGCCCAGCCGTGGGCCGAACCGTGATCTCCGGGTCGGGGATACCCGTCGGACGGATGACCTGTTCCACCACCCGGCTGCCGGCTTCCCGGATCTCGAAAGCATCCGGCGTGGCGGATACGTAGATGCGCTGCGGCACGATCTTCTGGAATTCGGGGAATTTGAGCGGCCGGTTGTCGAGGCAGGACGGCAGACGGAAACCGTGCTCCACCAGCATCTCCTTGCGCGAACGGTCGCCTTCGTACATGCCGCGTATCTGCGGTACGGTCACGTGCGACTCGTCGATGATCACCAGCAAGTCGGAAGGAAAATAATCGATAAGACAGCTCGGCCTCGCGCCCGGCGGACGGCCGGAGAGCACGCGGGAATAGTTCTCGATGCCGTTACAGTAACCGGCCTCACGCAGCATCTCCATGTCGAACTTGGTACGCGAAGTCAGCCGCTGGGCCTCCAGGAGCTTGCCCTGCGCCTGCAATTCGGCCACGCGGCCGTGCATCTCGGCTTCGATCTCGCGCAGCGCCTCCTCCATCCGCGGCGGCGAGACAATGAAATGCTTGGCCGGATAAACCGCCGTCTGCTCCAGCTTCTGCAGGACCTCGCCGGAGACCGGGTCGATGAGTGAGATACTTTCGATCTCGTCTCCGAAGAATTCCACCCTTATGGCATCCTGCCGGTAGGCGGGAAAGATCTCCACGATATCACCGCGGACCCGCACCTTGCCGCGGGAAAGTTCGTAATCGTTACGCTCGTACTGGATGTCCAGAAGCCGCCGGAGCACAGTATCCCGGCCAGCCTCTTCCCCCACTTTAAGGAAGACCAGATAATCGCGGTACTCTTCCGGCGAGCCCAGGTTGTAGATACAAGAGACGCTGGCCACGACCAAAGTGTCGCGCCTGGACATTAAAGAAGTAGTGGCAGCCAGGCGCAAGCGGTCCAGCCGGTCGTTTATCGACGCGTCCTTCTCGATGTAGACGTCGGTCTGCGGGATGTAGGCTTCCGGCTGGTAATAGTCGTAATAGCTGACGAAGTACTCGACGGCGTTCGCGGGAAAGAATTCCCTGAACTCGCTGTAAAGCTGGGCGGCCAGGGTCTTGTTGTGGGAGATGACCAAAGTCGGCCGGTTGACGCGCTCAATAACGTTGGCGAGCGTAAAGGTCTTCCCGCTGCCGGTCACGCCCAATAGTACCTGCGCCGGCGCGCCTGACTGGCATCCCGCGGCCAGCTTCTCTACAGCTTTATTCTGATCGGAGATGAGCGTGAAAGAAGATTCGAGCTTGAAGGACCCCATTTTTACACTCTCGGATGCGATGGAGACAAAAAGATCTATGTCTCTGCTAGCAGATCTTGCCGTGCTTGTAGGGACGCGTTTTGTTCTTCTCGCACTTCTTCATTATCTCGGCCTCGATATCGATGCCCAGGCCGCCGCAGAGATCGAAAAGGCGGATAAAAGTATCCGCCAGCTCCTCGCGGAAGTTGGCGTCGTCCTGCTTGCGGTGGGCCTCCATGCCTTCGGCGAGTTCGGTCACGACCAGCATCAAGGCCTCGCCAATGTTACGTTTCTCGTCCCAGAAACCTTTGGATTTGGCGATGGAGTGGCACAGCGTGCACATCTCGTTGACAGTAGGGCTGTTCACTTGCGGTTCCTTTCCAGAAAATTTTTCATATCGATCGACAAAGGCGCCACGATCTTCACGGGCTGTCCCGTGACCGGATGGACAAACTCCAGCTCGCTGGCATGCAGAGCGGCGCGCTTGAACTTGAGGTTGTAATCCTTGCGGTAAATAAATTTGTTCTCCCCCACCAGCGGATGCCCCAGCTCCGTGAAGTGGATGCGGATCTGGTTGGTGCGCCCGGTGAGCGGAACCACCTCGACAATGGCGAAACGGTGGCGCTGTTCCTGCAGGTAATAACGAGTCACGGCCTCCTTCTTCTCCTGTCCGCCGCCGGGCTTGACGTCCCGGATAGGCGTGTCGATCTCGCCCTTGGCATGACGCAGCCGGCCATGCACGAAGGCGATATATTTCTTGTGTACCTTCTTATCGCGGAAAAGATCCATCAGCGCTTCCTGGCTGGCATGCCCCTTGGCAAAGACCACGACTCCGGAAGTCTCCTTGTCGAGACGGTGGCAGGGATGCAGCTTCATGCCTTCCGGCACCCCGGGACGATGGCTGAATTGCGCGTTGACCATATCGGCCAGCGACTGGTCGACGCCGCGGTCGGCCGGCACCGTCAAGAGCCCGGCCGGCTTGAAGAAGGCAATGTAATGGTCATCTTCGTAAAGCACGACAAAAGGCTTATCCGAACTAAAGCGTTTAGACAATCAGGCCTCCCCGTTTCCCTGGTCAGCATCCTGCTCTTCGTCTTCCTGGGCGCCGCCGCCGAGGTGATCTTCCAGAAGCGCTGTCAGGCGGTCTATTTTGCGCATGAGAATAAAGGGGAACACCACGATCCAAAGCTGGAACGCCAGGGCCAGAATGGCTTGTAAAGGAGTGACACTGAGATTGATTGTATCCTGCATATAAACCTCTCTTGAAAACTATCGAGATTCAAACCTGCGTGCGGGCCGTCTGGTCGGATATTACGCTGTCCACAAACTCTGCGATAATTCGGGTATCGCGCGGTTTGATATCGTTGAAGAATATGGCAGTGTTGAACCCTTCTTCGTTTAAA